>VBJR01000128.1:5534-9697 GCA_005880175.1 Chloroflexota bacterium | reverse complement strand
ACGATGGCCACGATCCGGTCGATCCGGCCGTCCGGGTCGCGGAGCCGGCCGAACGTCGCCGAGGCCCAGACGATCGTGCCGTCGGGCCGGACGCCCCGCGCCTCCATCGCGAGCTGGTCGACCTTGCCCTCCCGAAACTCCTGGAGCGCGTCGCCGCCGGCCGGCAGGTCGTCCGGGTGCATCAGCTCGCCGAAGTCCACGCCGGCCAGCGAGGACGGGCCGCGGCCGAGCATCTTCGCCAGGCGCTGGTTCGCGGACAGCAGGCGGCCCTCGCCGTCCAGGCGGCAGATCCCGACCGGAGCCTGCTCGACCAGGAGCCGCTGCTCGGCGAGGGTCCGCGTCAGCGTCGCCGCGAGCGTCCGCGCCTCCAGCACCGCCATCAGCTGCCGGACGATCACCAGGAGGATCGAGACCGCGCCCAGCACCTGGCTGACGGGGTCCAGCCGGCCGTGGTGGAGCAGGTAGTAGGCCACGACGGCGCTCGTGGGGACGAGCGGGACATACGGCAGCAGCACCTGCCACGGGGCGAGGTATGGCTCGCGGTCGACGGGTGGGACCGGCCGGACGATCAGGGCGCCGAGGGCGATCAGGACGCTGGCCGCCGTGTAGCCGGCGTCGAGGAGCCCGGGCCGCGGGTACTGGAGCGCCAGGAAGGCGCTGTCGCTGACCGCGAGGGCCAGGATGCCGAACCCGACCAGCAGCAGGGACGGGTCCACGCGGCGATGGTTCGCGACGGTCGACAGCACGACGGTGGCGGTGATCACGTCGAGGATCGGGTAGGCGAAGTACAGGACGAGGGCGAGCTGGCCGACGTCCCCGGTCCGGGGCACGGCCTGGAGGACGGTGAGCCAGCTCAGCAGCACCAGGGAGCAGGCCACGATGCCGCCGTCGAGCAGCAAGCGCGTCCTGTCGTCCCAGGCGGTGCCGCCGAGGAGCAGCACCGCGCAGACGGCGCTGACCGCGTCCGCCAGGTACGCGACGTCCGCCAGGCTGGGCGCGGGCACCGTGCCCAGGACCAGCGTGTACCCGATCGTGATGACGATGCCGAGGACGAAGAGGAGCTCGAACGCGGCGAGCAGCCACCACCCGAGCCGGATTCGGCGCTCCCGGCTGGCGCGGGCCCGGCGCCCGCACAGCACCGCGGCCACGGCGGCCGAGCCGAGGATGAAGACGCCGTCCACGTCCGTGGTCACGTCCATCCCGCCGAGCTCGAGCAACAGCCAGAGGACGTGGGCCAGGAGGAGGGCTGCGAGGAGGGCCGCGGGCAGCCAGACGGCACCGATCGGCCCGCCCCGCCGCGGCCCCGCGACCAGCCCCGAGGACGCGTTCGTACCTGCCGCCACCCCTTGTCTTTAGCACGCGGGCCCTGGCGGGCCACCGGTTTGAACGGCCGCCCGGGACCTCGGCCGCCGGGGTCGGATCTTCGGGCCGGCGGCGACCTCGTCCAGGCGGTCGGTGCAGTTCGTTCCGGACCGGGCCGGGCTCGGCTCTGCTTAGATGTCGAGCTGCGCATGGCGGAGCGGCTCGTCCGGGTGGACCTGCACGTACACAGCTCGGCGTCGTGGGACTGCGCGGTCCCTCCCGTCCAGGTCGCCACGCGCTGCCGGAGCCTCGGCATCGGCCCCGTCTTCCTGACCGACCACGACACGATCGCCGGCGCGCTGGAGCTCCGGCGGGCGGATTCGCGGGGGTCGATCGCCGGCCAGGAGGTGACGACCGCCGAGGGCGACCTGATCGGGCTCTTCCTGGAGCGGTCGATCGAGTCCGGCCTGCCGCCGGAGGAGGCGGCCCGGCGGATCAGGGCCCAGGGCGGCCTCGTGTACCTCCAGCACCCGTACGACCGCCGCCGCCGGTCGCTGCCGGAGGCGACGATCGAGCGCCTGGCGGCGGCTATCGACGTCGTGGAGGTCTTCAACGGCCGGTGCAGCCCGGCGGACAACAGGCGGGCCGGTGACCTCTGCGAGATCCTCGGCGCCGCGCCCGGCGCCGGCTCCGACGCGCACACGCTGGACGAGATCGGCGCCGTCTACGTCGAGCTTCCCGCCTTCAGCGGCGCGCAGGATTTCCTGGCCAAGCTACGGTGGGCCAGGATCGTCCGCGATCCGAGTCGCTGGCGGCTGCGGCTGGAGGCGCTGGCCGGGGCGGTGGCGGGCCGCTGACCGCGGCCGCCAGCGAGCGCGCGTAGTCCTCGGGGGTGCCGCAGTCGTAGTGCACGCCGGCGAACCGGACGGCCAGCACGCCCGCCGCGTCGCGCAGCGCCGCCGCCAGGCCCTCCGTCAGCTGCACCTCGCCGGTCCGGTCCCGCCGCGCCAGCTCCCGGTCGATCGCGTCGAGCACCGGCCGGGTCACGATGTAGCGCCCGAGGACGGCGAGGTTGGACGGGGCGAGGTGGCGGGGCGGCTTCTCGACCAGGCTCTCCACCCGCAGGTGCCCGCGCGCGACGCGGGTGCACACGGCGACGCCGAAGCGGTGGACCTGGTCGGGCGGCACGGAGCGGACGCACAGGCAGGCCGCGCCCCGCTCGTCGTGGAGCGCCCGCAGGCTCGTCCAGTGGTCGCTCGTGGGGATCACGTCGTCGGGCAGCAGGACCGCGAACGGCTCGTCCCCGGCGAGCGGCCGCGCCTGGCGATCGCGGCCGCCTCGCGCAGCTCGCCCAGGCCGGCCTGGTCGCCGCGTTCCAGCAGCCGGCGCTCGAGGCCGGGGTCGGCCTGGAAGTACCGGCGGATCCCGGCCTTGTCGGGGGAGACCACGACGGCCGCCCGGTCGAACCCGGCGCGCTCGATCTCGGCGAGCGTGTGGTGCACCAGCGGCCGCGTGCCGAACGGGAGCAGCTCCTTGGGCACGACCCGCGAGGCGGGGAAGAAGCGGCGGCCGAGACCGGCCGCCGGGACGACGGCGAGCACGCCGGCCTACCCCGGAGTCCCGCGGCGACCGCGGACTTGCCTACAGCGTGGGCTGAGTTGAGCTCTGCCCGAGCAGGGTGAGGCACGAAGCCGCTTCAACTCACCGGGAACGATCAGATGTGGCATCGAGTCCGATCGCGCCCGGGGGCGCGTCCGCCGTCGTGTCGGGGAAGCCGCCGGTCTCGGTCAGCGTGGCGCTGGCCTGGGCCTGGCCGGCGGGGTCGGCCGCCGTCGCCACCAGGACGAACGTCCCCGGGCAGCCGGGAGGCAGGGTGCCCTGCGCCGTGGCGGTGCCCGTCGCGTCCGTGACGGTGAACTGGGGATCGAACCGCGCGACGCACTCGCTGGCCGGCCCGCTCGTCTGCGAGAACAGCACCGGCACCCCCGCCCGCGGCGTGGCGCCGGGACGTGGCGCGAACTGGGCGTGGAGCGGGAACGAGCTGCCGGCGGCGACGCTGGCGGGCGCGGTGAGCGACGAGCCGGTCGGGTCGCCGAGCGCCGGCACCGCGCCGGCGCCCAGCGCCAGGACGACCAGGCCCGCCGCCACCGCCGCGGTCCTACCCCTTGACCGCGTCACCTCTGCAGCGACCCGTCGTTCGCCGCCACCACGACCGCTCCCGATGCCACCGGATCGGCGCGGTGCCCGTTCCCGTTCCCGTCGGGCCCGGAGCGGTAGTAGTACGCGTAGTGGCTCTCGGGCGTCATCACCTTGTTCACCACCGCGCCGAGGACGTGCGCCCCGACGCGCTGCAGCGCCTCCACCGCGTTCCGCGCGGCCACCCAGCTCGTCCGGCCCTGCTCGACGACGAACAGCGTCGCGCCCGAGCGGCTGGCCACGATCAGCGGATCGGCCACCGCGTTCACCGGGGGCGTGTCGATCACGACGTGGGCGAACCGCGACTCCAGCCGCTGGAGGAGCTCCCGCATCCGCTCCGAGCCCAGGAGCTCGGTCGGGTTGGGCGGGACGCGGCCCGAGGTGATCAGCCACAGGTTGGGCACCCGGTCCACCGGCCGGAGCACCTCGGCCTCCTCCACGTCGCCGAGCATCAGGTCGGACAGGCCGACGTTCCGGATCCGGCCGAACAGGCGGTGCTGCGACGGTCGCCGGAAGTCGCAGTCGAGCAGGAGGGTGGGGTGGCCGTCCGCGGCCAGGGCGGCCGCGAAGTTCGCCGAGACGATCGACTTGCCCTCGTTGGGCGCGGCGGACGTCACGACGACCGTGGACCGGGGGTGGTCCAGCGTGCTGAACAGGACGTTGGT
>VBJR01000128.1:0-5502 GCA_005880175.1 Chloroflexota bacterium | reverse complement strand
CGGCCAGCGGGATGTGCGCCAGCGGCACCATGCCGGTCCGCTCGGTCAGCTCCGCGTCCGTCTTGACGCTCTGGTCGAGGTGATCCATCAGCAGGGCGGCGCCCACGGCCACCAGCAGGCCCGCCGCGATCGCCAGCGCCACGTTGAGCAGCGGCTTCGGCGACACGGGCGAGTCCGGCGTGACGGCCGGCGAGATCACGATGACGCTGTCCATCGTCCGGGCGACGTTGACCTCGATGTCGGACTCGCTGCCCAGGATCTGGAAGTACTGGGAGCGGTCCACCGTGACCTGCTGCTCCAGGTTCGTGAGCTGCGCCTGGTCGGACGGCGACAGCGGGTGCGCGGCGCTGCTCTGCTCGTGCAGCTGGTCGATCCGCGCCTGCTCGCCCTGGATCTGGCCGAGCAGCTGCTGCACCTGGCCCTGCATCCGGGCCGCGTACTGGTCCACCTGCGTCTGCTGGATCTGCTTCGTCTGGGCGATGAAGTCGTCGACGAGCTTGTTGGCGATGTTCCTGGCCCGCCTCGGGCTGGTGTCCCGCACCGTGACCCGGAGCAGCGTCGAGTTGGACTGCGGAGCCACCGAGACGGCACGGGACAGGTCGTCCGCGGTCATCGGCAGGCGCAGGTCGGCCACGACCTTCTCGAGCAGCGACCGCTGCGTCATGAGCTGCGAGTAGGTGACGGCGACCTGGTCCGCCGTCACCGCCGCCGCGTTGGGGTCGAGCGAGCTGATCGGCTGCGCCGGCCGCACCAGCACGCCGACCTGGGCCTCGTAGACGCGAGGCAGCGCCGCGCTGACCGCCGCTGCGGCGAAGCCCGCCAGCAGCGGCAGCGCGACCACGAGCCACAGGCGCCGCCGGGCGGCGCGGAGCGCGCGGGTCAGTTCCATCGATTGCGCCGGGCGCTCCAGAGCCGGACGCCGGCCACGGCCATCGCGCACAGCGCGAACGCGCCGGCGACGACGAGCCACGACGGCAGCCCCCGCGCCGGGTCGGCGGTCGTGTTCGGGAAGCCGCCCGTCTCGACGACCGTGAGCGTGACGGAGCCGTCGCCAGCCAGCGTCGCCGCGAGCACGAACTGGCCCGGGCAGCCCGGAGGCAGGGTCACCGTGCTGGCGGCCCGGCCGGCCGAGTCGGTCACGGTCGTCACCGGGTTGAACGTCGCCTGGCACGTGGACGCGGCGAGCGAGACACGCTCCCACTGCCCGCCGATTCTCAGCGGCGACGGCGGCACACTGGCAGTGCCAGGGCCACTCAGCTGTGAGAACGTCACCGTCTGTCCGGCAGGCACCGGTGTGCCGTCGGGCTGTATGAACGTTGCCAGAAAGGTGAACGGTACACCGGCGGCGATGCCGGTCGGACCGGTCGCGGTCGAGCCGCTCCCGATCGTGTAGGCGAAGGCGGCTCCGGGCTGGACGAACGCCAGGCCGGCGACACCGACGCACAGAAGCCATCTGAGGGCGCGACAGATCATTCCGTGAACCTCTTTTCCCAGCCATGCTGTGTTGCTGTGTGACCAGCGCTACTGAGGGACTCGTTCGCGAACGTAGTCGAACCCTGTGCCTCCGGTCAAGGCTGAGATCGCGACACGGCTGTCGCCGGCGCCGCCTGATAGGCTCCGCCGCATGGTTGCGGGCTGCCCGAGATGTCACTGTGCCGTCGCTGAGATCGACTGAGTCCCGGCGTCGCCTCGCGTACGGCGTCGCGTTCGTCGCGCTCGCCGTGACGCTGCTGTCCCTGGCCTCGTTCACGATGGACGTGGCCGGCGCGGTCGCGCTGCTGGAGCGCGGCGTGACCCGCCTCGATCAGGCTTCCTCCAGCCTCGCCGGCCCGCTCGACGCGACGCCGGCCGATCGCGTCGACGCCGCCGGGAGGCTGCAGCGGGAGGCGGCCGCGGACATCGCCTCGGCCACGGCGCGGCTGCGCGCCGACCTGGCGCTGCGCGTCGCCGCGCGGCTGCCCGTCGCGGCCGCGCAGCGCGCCGCGGCGCTCGACCTGGCCGACTCCGCGGGAGACGCGGCGGCGGCGGTCGGCGACCTGGTCCGGGTCGGCCGGGTCGCGGCGGACCTGCGGGGCGGCGCCCCCCCGCCGGGCCCGCGGCTGCTCGCGCTGCTCGTCGCCGCGGCCCCCGCGCTCCGCGACGCCGGGCACCGCCTGGACCTGGCGCTGGCGCGCCTCCACCGCGACGCGGGGCTCCTGCCGCCGCTCCAGCGCCAGGTGGCGGCGGCGATGGACCGGCTCGGGCGTGCCCGCGAGCTGGTGGCCACCGCCTCGGCGGCCGCCGACTCCCTGCCCGCGGTGCTCGGCGCCGCCGGTCCCCGGACGTACCTCCTGCTGTTCCCCAACCCCTACGAGCTGCGGCCCTCCGGCGGCCTGTTCGGGAGCCTGGCCACCGTCTCGATGGACCACGGGACGGCCTCGGGCTTCGCCGTCCTCGGCTACGAGGCGATCAACGCGCTGCAGCGTGAGCGCGTGCCGGTGCCGGCGGCCCTCGCCCGGCGGATGTCGTTCGCGGGCGACTCGCTGGACCTCGGCGACGCCGGCTGGGACCCGGACTTCCCGACCAGCGCGGCGCTCTGCGAGCGGATCTACCGGTCCGCCACGGGCCGGCAGGTGGACGGGACGATCGCGATCGACCCGTACGCGATCTCCGCCCTGCTCACGGTCACGGGGCCCCTCGACGTGCCGCCGTACGGCGCGTTCACGGCGGCCGACTTCTTCCCGAAGCTGAACGCCATCGTGAACACGGAGCGAGGTCCGGGCAGCGGCAAGCAGGCGATGGTCCCGGTCTCTCAGGCCCTGGTCACCCGCCTCCTGGGCGCGCCGCCGTCGCTCTGGCTGCGGCTCCTCGGCGCCCTGGCGCCCGAGGCGCGGACCGGGCACGTCCAGCTCGCCATGCACGACGCGGCCGTGTCGGCCGCCGCCCGCGGGGCGCACGTGGACGGCGCGCTCGTCCAGCCCCCGGCGGGCGAGGACTACGAGATGGTCGTGGACGCGAACGTCGGCGGCACCAAGGGCGACGCGATCGTCCGCAAGAGCGTCGAGGACCGGGTGGAGATCGGCGACGACGGCCTCGCCCGACACCTGCTCGCGCTGCGCTACGCGTATCCGCCCGGGGCGGTGGACGCCTCGGTCCCGCCGGGGGCCGACCCCGCGTACCGGGACTACGTCCGGGTCTACCTGCCCGAGGCCGCCACGATCACCGGCTTCGCCGAGCTGGACGGCGCCCGGCCGGCGGAGGGCGCCATCGAGGACCTCACGGTCGAGCACGCCAAGCGGGTGGTCGGGACGTTCTTCCGGACCGCGCCCGGCCACACGACCGAGCTGCGCCTGTGGTACGAGACGCCGCTCGCGCCCGGCCCGGGGTACCGGCTGTACGTCCAGAAGCAGGCCGGCGTCCTCAGCCGGCCGATGCGGCTGGTGGCCGGCGTCCCGGGCGCCGTCCACACCCGGGCCCTGACCGGCGGTGGCGACGAGGAGGTGACGATCTCGTGGTGATCCGGAAGCGGGCGATCGCGGCCGCCGCGGGCGTGCTCGTGGCGGTCGCGGCGTTCGCCGTGGCGAGCGCGGCGCATCAGCGCGCCAGCGTCCCGAAGGTGGCCGTGAGGACGCCGGCGGCCATCATCAGCGTCAGCCCGCCGCCGCCGGAGACCCCGCTCCCGACAACGCGCCGCTGTACAAGGCGGTGCACTACCCGGGCACGTCCTGGCCGGGCGACGGCGGCCGCTCCGTCATCTACGCGCACGCGCGCGCAGGCATGTTCGGGCCGCTGTTCGGCGCCGGGGTGGGGATGCACATCGAGATCACCGGGCCCGCCGGCGTCGTTCGGCGGTACGTCGTCACCCAGTACTTCGCGCGCTGGCCGGTCACGGACCTGCGCTGGCTGCGGCCCGGTGACCACGAGGAGATCGTCCTCACCACGTGCACGACGTACAACTACAACGACCCCCGGATCGTCGTCGTCGGGGAGCCGGCCTGACCGGACATCACCAGAGTTGACGGCTGCTTAGAAAGCCGTATATCTTGACAATTGAGATACGGCGCCGGGCCCCGGCAAGGGCCCGTGGCGTCAGGCTGATCGATTACCGGCTGTGGGTAGTAGGTGCCATGAACCATCTGCGTGCTCTCGCATGCTCGCGCACGCCCATCGACCTGCGCGGAGTCGGGCGTTGACAGTGCCGGCGAGGGAGTCCGGACTGTCCGCGTCCGCGATCGTGACGCACATCGCAGCGGTGCGCAGCGCGCTCGAGCGCATCTCGCCGGCCGCAGTGCACGCGGTCGTCGACGCCGTCCTGCGCACGCATTCGGCGCGCGGCCGTGTGTACGTGCTGGGGAACGGCGGCAGCGCCGCGACGGCCAGCCACTTCGCATGCGATCTCTCGAAGTCCACCGCGGTCCCTGGACGACCCCGGCTGCGGGTCACGGCCCTGACCGACAGCGCCGCCTCGCTGACGGCGTGGGCCAACGACACCAGCTACGAGCGGGTGTTCGCCGAGCCGCTGAGCGGCCTGCTCGACCCCGGCGATCTCGTCGTCGCCATCAGCGCCAGCGGGAGCTCCTCGAACGTCCTCGAGGCGGTCCGCGTCGCCCGGTCGCTCCGCGCCTGCACGGTCGGCCTGACCGGCTGCCGCGGCGGTCGCCTCCTGGGCGCCGTCGACCTGGCGCTCGTCGCCGACAGCGCCGACTACGGGGTCATCGAGGACTGCCACCTGGTGCTCCAGCACGCGATCACCGCCGGGACGAGGGCAGCGCTCGATGCCTAGGGGTGCGGCCGAAAACCCAGCCGGATCTTTGACGCCCATGCACCCCATCCAGGCCCCCGCCGGCTCCGCTGCTCGCTTACGTAGGTCGACTACGCTCGCTCCGCTGCTCGCCGTCGGCGGCCTGCCTGGGGCACCTGGACGCCAAATCTCTCGGCCAGTTTCCGGCCACACCCCTGGCCCCGCCGTGCTGGTGGACCGAGACGGCGTCATCAACGTCCAGCGGCCCGAGCACGTGCGGTGCTGGGCCGACTTCGAGTTCCTGCCCGGCAGCCTGGAGGCCCTGCGCCGGCTGCGGTCGGCCGGCGAGCGCGTGGTGGTGCTCACCAACCAGTCGGTCGTGGGCCGCGGCCTGATCGACGCCGCCCGGCTCGACGAGATCCACGGCCGGATGCGCGCCGCGGTCGAGGCGGCCGGCGGCCTGATCGACGCGGTGCTCGCGTGCCTCCACGGACCCGACGACGGGTGCCGGTGCCGCAAGCCCGCCCCGGGGCTGTTCTTCCGCGCCGCCGCCGAGCGGCACGTGGACCTGCGCCGGTCGGTGATGATCGGCGACACCTGGATCGACGTGCAGGCCGCGCACGCGGCGGGCTGCCGCGCGGTGTGGGTGGGTCCGGCCGCGGCGGCGGCCGGCGCCCGGGCGACACGCGTCCCCGTGGCGCACGACCTGCTGGACGCGGTGACCCTCCTGCGCTAATGCTGATCGCCAGGGCGCCGCTGCGGATCGGCCTGGCCGGCGGCGG
>VBJR01000220.1 GCA_005880175.1 Chloroflexota bacterium | reverse complement strand
CCTCAGTCCTCCACGATCCGGCGCAGGCGCTGCGCCTTCAGCTCCGCGCGGGGCAGCGTGCCCGCCGGCACCGCGCGGCACTCGATCCGGGCGCCCAGGGCCTGGCGCAGGTCCGCGGACAGCCGCTCCAGCGCCGATTCGCCGTCCGCGCACTCGACCAGCAGCGTCACCTCGTCCATCTGCCGGACCCGGCGGTGCTCGATCACGAACTCGACCACGCTCGGGTGGCGCCGGACGATGTCCTCCACCTGGGACGGGTACAGGTTCACGCCCCGGACCGTGAACATGTCGTCCATCCGGCCCTGCAGGCCGCCCACCACCTTCACGAACGGGCTCCCGCACGAGCACGGCTCGCGGCTGAGGTGGGCGCGGTCGCCCGTGCGGTAGCGGATCAGCGGCGAGCCCCAGCGGCCCAGGTTGGTCGCCACCAGCTCCCCGTCGATCTCCTCGAAGATGAACTCCGACTCCACCAGGTGGACGCCGTCCCGCTGCGAGCAGCTGACCCCGGTCGGCCCCAGCTCGGTCATCCCGGTGTGGTCGAAGCAGCGCACGCCCAGGCCGCGCTCGATCGCCTCGCGCGTGGACGGGATCGACGCCCCCGGCTCGCCCGCGTGGACCGCGACCCGGAGCGGGGACCCGGCCAGGTCCACGCCGATCTCGCGCGCCACCTCGGCCATCCGCAGCGCGTACGTGGGCGTGCAGCAGACCACCGTCGCTCCCACGTCCACCATCGTCCGCACGCGCTGCTCGGTGGTCATCGCCCCGCCCGAGATCACCAGCGCCCCCAGCTCCTCGGCGCCGCCGAAAGCCGACCAGAAGCCGATGAACGGGCCGAACGAGAACGCCAGGAAGATCCGGTCGTCCGCCGTGACGCCGGCCGCCCGGTACACGTGCTCGGCCCAGGTGCGGCGCCACCAGCCCCAGGACTCGCCGTCGTCCAGCCAGCGCAGCGGCCGGGCGCCGCTGGAACCCGACGTCTGGTGCATGCGCACGTATCGCTCCATCGGGTGCGTCAGGTTGGTGCCGAACGGCGGATTGTCCTGGTGGTCCGCGACCAGCTCGGACTTGGTGGTCAGCGGCAGCCGCTCGAAGTCGTCCCAGCCGGCCACGTCGTGCAGCCGCTGGCGCCAGAACGCGTTCGTCCGCAGGACGTCCGGCAGTCGCGCCCGCAGGCGGGCGAGCTGGTCAGCCCTGAGTCGGTCGAGGGAAGAGGTGGACGATTCGGGCATAGTCATCCGGCGTGTCGACGTCGTCCGGCCGCCCGGCGGCGGGAACAGTATCCAACAGCTCGGGCCGCTCGGCGAACAGCTGCCGCGCTCCCGTGTCGCCGTCGAGCGACATGACGTCCGGCCAGAGCGAGCGGTCGAGCAGCACCGGGGGCCGCCACGAGCCGCGGCCGCCGTAGCTCGCCGCGACCGCCGGCCGCGAGCCCTCGCGCCGCCACGCCCGGAGCAGCATGCCGACCGTGCGGGCCCCGACCAGCGGCTGGTCGCCCAGCATCACCAGCGCGCCGGCGATCTCCTCCGGCAGCGACTGCAGGCCCACCCGCAGCGAGGACGACTGGCCGCGCGCCGGGTCCGGGTTGAGCACGCACGTCGCCGCCATCCCGATCGCGTCGCGCACCGCCTCGTCCGCGTAGATCACGTTGATCACGTGGCAGCCGCCGTCCGACGCCGCCTCGATCACGTGGCGGACCAGCGGCCGGTCGCCGATCTCGAGCAGCAGCTTGTTGCTGCCCATCCGGCTCGCGGCGCCGGCGGCCAGGACGACGGCGCCGACCGGCAGAGCCCAGGCGGCGACGCGGTTGAAGTCCGGGCGCTCGCCGTACAGCCACTCGACGTCCGCGCCGGCCGCCATGCCGGCCTCCGCGAACTCGCGCATCCGGGCCCGGTCGCCGTCCACCACGAGCAGCCGGCGGCCGCTCAGCAGCTCCAGGTCGGGCACCTCGCGGGTCAGCCCGATCACGGCGAGCGCCCGGCAGTCGGGACGCGCGTCCAGGTGGTCGAGCGCGGTGTCCAGGTCGCGGCCGCGAACGATGGCGACGTGCGGCCCATCTGGCTCCCGGTAGACCCGGTCGCGGAGCGGGAGTTCCAGGTCGGACATCAGGTAGACCATTCGTCCGCACGGAATGTACCGATTCGTGAGCCCGCGGCGCGCGGTCGGCAGGGCGGGCCGGCGATCCGCGAGACTTGTGCGATGCCCATCCTCGGCGCCCACGTCGACTCCTCCGGCGGCCTCCACCTGGCGTTCGAGCGGGCCGCGGCCATGGGCGCCGACGCGATCCAGGTCCACCCCACGCCGCCCAACTACTGGGGTTCCCCGAAGCTGGACGACGACCGCGCCGAGCGGTTCCGCGAGGCCGCGGACGCCGCCGGGCGGCCGCCGTTCTACTTCCACGCCGTGTACCTGATCAACCTGGCCGGCGACGACGCCACGATGCGCCAGCGCTCCGAGAGCACCCTGGCGGGCTACCTGGCCGCGGCCGACCGGCTCGGCATCAGCGGGGTGATCTTCCACACCGGCAGCCACAAGGGCGCCGGTTTCGAGCAGCTCCTGCCCCAGATCACCGAGCACCTGAAGCACGTGATGGAGCGGGCCGACCCGTCGACCGCCCGCCTGCTCATCGAGAACAACGCGGGCATGGGCGGCTGCGTCGGCGCCCGGTTCGAGGAGCTGCGGGCGATGATGGACGCGGTCGGCGACCCCCGCATCGGCGTCTGCTACGACACCTGCCACGCGTTCGCGTCGGGCTACGACGAGCGGACGGCGGAGGCGGCCCGGGCGACGCTGGACGAGTGGGAGCGCGTGATCGGGCTGGAGAAGCTGGAGGTCGTCCACTGCAACGACTCCCAGACCGGGCTCGGCTCCAACCGCGACCGGCACGCGAACATCGGCCAGGGCGAGATCGGCGAGGCGGGCTTCCGGGCGCTGCTCCACGACCCGCGGCTGCGGGACGTGCCATTCATCCTGGAGGTGCCGGGGTTCGACGGCAGAGGCCCCGACGCCGCCAACCTGGAGATCCTCCGCCGCCTGGCCGGGTAGGTGGACGCGGTGAAGCAACGTCGGCGGCCAGCGAGGCCGGGTGACAGACTGGGGTGTGTGGCAACCGGAGATGACGCCGCCCGGCGCCGCAACGAGGAGCTCGTCGGGCACCTGGAGTCGGCGGGGACGCTGCGCGACGCCGCGGTGGCGGACGCGTTCCGGGCGGTCCCCCGCCACCTCTTCCTGCCCGGCAGGCCCCTGGACGAGGTCTACGAGGACTCCGCGATCATGACCAAGGTCGGCGAGCGGGGCCTGCCGCTGAGCTCGTCGTCCCAGCCCACGATCATGGCGATCATGCTGCAGCTGCTGCGGCCGCGGCCGGGCGACCGGGTCCTGGAGATCGGCGCCGGGACCGGGTACAACGCCGCGCTGATGGCCCACCTGGTCGGGGCGGCCGGCCACGTGGTGTCGGTGGACATCGACCCCGAGCTGGCGGACCAGGCGCGGGCGAACCTGGCCAGCGCCGGCGCAGTCGTCGAGGTGGCGGTCGCCGACGGGGCCGAGGGGTGGCCGGCCGCCGCCCCCTATGACCGGGTCATCGTCACCGCCAGCGCGGACGACCTGGCGCCCGCCTGGGCGGAGCAGCTGGCCGGCGGCGGCCGGCTGGTCCTGCCGCTGACGCTGGCCGGCCCGGGGCAGCTCTGCTCGGCCTTCGCGCGGCAGGACGGCCAGCTGGCCGCGAGCGAGCTCTGCCTGTGCGGCTTCATGCCGATGCGCGGGGACATGGCGCCGGCGCAGCCGGGCGCGGACTACGAGCTGCAGCGTTGGCTCGGCGAGGCGGGCCGGCCCCTGGGCCACCAGGTGCCGCTGACGGACCTGCGGACCGGCTTCGAGACGTGGCTGGCGCTGACGGCCTGGGGCTACGTCCAGGCCCGCCCGCGCGGTGACGAGCACCCGGCGTTCGGCCTGCGCGACGACCACGGGGTGGCGCTGGTCGTCGCGGGCGGCGGCGGGCACGACGTGGTGGCGTACGGGGATGGCGACCTCGCCGCCCGCCGGCTCGTGGCGGCCCACCAGGTGTGGAGCCGCGACCGGCCGTCGCTGGACCAGCTCAGGATCGTCGCGTACCCGACCGGCTCGGCCCCCGCCCTGCGCGACGCCCTGGTCGTGCGGCGGCCGCGGTTCACGTTCGTGGTGAGGAGCGCATGAGGCATGTCGTGGCGGTCGGCAGCGGCAAGGGCGGGGTGGGCAAGTCCACGGTCAGCCTCAACCTGGCGCTCGCGCTGGCGGCGCGGGGCCTGAGCGTCGGCCTGCTCGACGCGGACCTGTACGGGCCCAACATCCCGATCATGGTGGGCCTCACGCGGCACCGGTGGACGGAGACGTGGACGATCGCGCGGCCGAAGGACAAGCGCGTCCGCTACGCCCCGGTGGAGCGGCACGGGCTGAAGATCGCGTCGGCAGGGTTCATCCTGGGCGAGGACCAGCCGCTCGGGGTCGAGGCGCTGACCGCCCAGCTGATGGTCCGGCAGCTGGTAGACGACGTGGCGTGGGGCGACCTGGACTTCCTGGTCGTGGACCTGCCGCCCGGCACCGCGGACATCCAGCAGGTGCTGCTGAAGGCGGTGCCGCTGACCGGCGCCCTGGTCGTAGCCACGCCGCAGTACGTGGCCCACCTGGACGCGCGCAAGGCGGTGCGGATGTACCAGCGCCACAACGTGCCGGTGTTCGGCTGGATCGAGAACATGGGCCCGATGCGCTGCCCGCACTGCGGCGAGCCGGTCGAGGTGTTCCCGGAGGTGCCGGCGGACCGGAGCATCCGCTCGCTGGGGATCGAGCGGCTGGGCACGATCCCGTTCGACCCGGCACTGGGCCGCGCCGGCGACACGGGCCGGGTCCTGGTGGCGGACGGCGTCGAGGGCCCGGTGCCGGACGCGTTCCGCGCCCTGGCCGACACCCTGCTCGGCAAGCTCGGCTGGCTGGAGAGCTAGCCCGCCGCCGCGGCGGCCCTCTTCTCGCGCATCGGCACCGACGAGCCGCCGTAGCGGGTCGCCGTCACCTCGGCCATGATGCCCAGCGCCGTCTCCTCCGCGCCGCGGCCGCCCAGGTCCAGGCCGATCGGGCCGTGGACGCGGGCCAGCTGCTCGTCGGTGAAGCCCTCCTCGCGCAGGGCGTCGAACCGGTTGGCGTTCGTCTTCCGGGACCCGATCGCGCCGATGTAGCCCGCCCTCGTCGGCAGCACCGCGCGCAGCGCGGGCATGTCGAACTTGGGGTCGTGGGTCAGCACCACCACCGCCGTCGAGCGGTCGATCGTCATGCCGCCCAGCGCCTCGTCGGGCCAGGCCACCAGCAGCTCGTCCGCCTCCGGGAACCGCTCCTTCGTGGCGAACTGCGCCCGGGCGTCCACCACCGTCACCCGGTAGCCCATCACCTTCGCCAGCCGGTGGAGCGGGATCGCGATGTGGATCGCGCCCGCGATCACCATGTGCGCCGGCCGGGCGAACGGCTCCACGAACCGGTCGCCGTCGCGGTGGGGCAGCTCGGCGTCGGGCTCCTCCTCGACCAGCTCGGTCGCGCCGCCGCGCAGGTCGGTCGTGAGGACGAACGGCCTCTCAGCCGCGAGCAGCTCCAGCGCCCGGTCGTGCACCTCGCCGGCGGGCTGGATGAACACCTCGATGTGGCCGCCGCAGGCGAGGCCGACCTCGAACGCGACGTCGTCCGCCACGCCGTACTCGACCTGCCTGGCCCGGCCCGAGGCCAGCACCTGCTGCGCCTCCTCGAACACGGCGCCCTCGATGCAGCCGTTGGACACCGAGCCGGCCATGCGGCCGGACTTGCTGACCAGCATCTTGGACCCCAGCGGGCGGGGACTCGACCCCCACGTCTCCACGACGGTCGCGATCGCGACGGGGTCGTTCGCCTCGCGCCACCCGCGAAGCTCGTCGGCGACTTCTCTCATCTCCTGGCAGGCCTCCTCCTGTCCAAACCGGCCAGCATCTCTCCCAATTCGTCCAGCGCCTGCACGTTGTGCGCGGCGAGGAAGTCGTCCGTGTGCGGGAGGGCGGCCGCCATACCCCGGGTGACCGGCTCGTAGCCCTCGGAGCCGAGCAGCGGGTTCAGCCAGATCAGCCGGTGCGACATCCGGCGCAGCCGGGACAGCTCGGCCGAGAGCTGGGCCGGGTCGCCGCGGTCCCACCCGTCGCTGACCAGGATGACGATCGCGCCGTGGCCCAGCACCCGTCGGGCCCAGCGCCGGTTGAAGTCGGCCAGCGCCTGGCCGATCCGGGTGCCGCCGCTGAAGTCGTGCACCGTCTTCGTCACCTCGCCCAGCGCGCGGTCGAGGTCGCGGCGGCGCAGCGCCCGGGTGATCCTGGTGAGCCGGGTCGAGAACACGAACGTCTCGACGTCCTCGCGGCGGGCGATGGCGTGGGCGAAGATCAGGAGCAGGCGCGAGTACCGCTCCATCGACCCGCTGACGTCGCAGAGCAGCACCAGCGGCCGGCGGCGGAGCCGGGGCTGGCGGTGGAGCAGGCGGATCAGCTCGCCGCTGGAGCGGATCGAGTGACGCGCGGTCCGGCGCAGGTCCACGCGGCCGGACCGGGCCGGCCGCAGCCGCCGCGTGCGCCGCTCGGCGATGCGCCAGGGCGCCTGCTGGAGCAGCCGCCGGACCTGCTCCGTCTCGGCCCAGGTCATGTCCTCGAAGTCCTTGTGGCGCAGCAGCTCCTCGGCGCTGTAGCCGGAGCTGTGCGGCGGCACGCCCTCCTCCTCCGTCGCGCGCGGCGTCTGCGAGCGGTTCATGCCCAGGGCCTCGAGCCAGGCGCGGGCCCGCTCGGGCGCGAGCGGCAGCGTCCGGGTGCGGCCCGGGATCGCGCCGGCGCGGACGCGGGGGTCGGGCGGGGACCAGAAGATGTCGAACGCCGCCTCGAACAGCGGCAGCTCCTCCTTCCGGCTCACGAAGCAGGCGCGCAGGCTGTCGCGGAACGCCGCCTGGTCGCGGAGCGGGATCTCGCCCAGCGCCCGCGTGGCGGTGGCCAGCCGGCCGGGTCCCGCGTCGAGTCCGGCGTCGTGCAGGAGCCTTGCGAACGCGGCCAGCCGGGGCAGGAGATCCGGAGCGTCCGTCATGGGTCCCGCCAAGCGTACGGCGCCTACGGCAGGAGGCGGGCCAGGTCCGGCGCGTGCATCGCCTCGGCCAGCTGCCGGGCGGAGCGGCCGTCGTAGTCGGGGGCCGCGGGGTCGGCGCCGTGGGCCAGGAGCCACTCGATCAGCTCGGGGCTGCGGCCCATGACGGCGCCGTGGATGGGCGCCGCCGACGGGGCCGCGTCGTTCACGCCGGCGCCGGCCGCGAGCAGGAGCTCGGCTACCTCGCGCTGGCCGCCGATCGCGGCGAAGTACAGGGTGGCCAGCTCGTGGACGCCGCGGGCCCGGGCGCGGGCCGGGTCGGCGGCCAGCTCGGCCTCCACGACGTCGCGGCGGCCCAGGACGCAGGCGGTGAAGAGGTCGAGCGGGGCGCCCTTGCTCAGCAGGTACTCGATGATGTCGCGGCGGCCGAGCTGGGTGGCGGCCTCGATCGGCGTCTCGTTCCAGGGCGCGCGGGCGTTCACCAGGTCCGGATGGCGCTCGACGAGCTCCCGGACCCTGTCGAAGTCGCCGTGCGCGGCGCCCACGCACTCCTCGACGATCGACTGGCTCGGCTCCACGCTCATTCAGACCACCTACGCCGGCTGCTGGACCTTCGCCACCAGGTCGGGGACGGCGGGCCGGGCGCGCTCCAGGTCCTCCTGGTACTTCAGCGCGGCGCCCAGCGTCGCGTCCACCAGCGAGGCGTCGATCCGGGACGCGCCCAGCGCGGCCAGGGAGCGGGCCCAGTCCAGCGTCTCGGCCACGCCCGGGACCTTGTACAGGTCCATCTCGCGCAGGCCGTGCACCAGCGCCGCCACCTCGTGGGCCAGCTGGTCCGCCGCCTCCGGAGCCCGGGCGCGCACGATCGCCACCTCCTTCTCCAGCGTGGGGTAGTCGATCCAGTGGTACAGGCAGCGCCGCTTGAGCGCGTCGTGGACCTCTCGCGTCCGGTTCGACGTGATGACCACGAACGGCGGCTGGTTGGCCCGGATCGTGCCCAGCTCCGGGATCGAGACCTGGAAGTCGCTCAGCAGCTCCAGCAGGAACGCCTCGAACTCCTCGTCCGAGCGGTCGATCTCGTCGATCAGCAGGACGGGCGGCACCTCGTCCGCGTTGTCGATGGCGTCCAGCAGCGGCCGGCGGAGCAGGAACTCGGGGCTGAAGATCTCCCGCTCGGCCGCCTGCCGGTCGGCCGCGTCGTTCAGCAGCCGGATGTGCAGGAGCTGGCGCGGGTAGTTCCACTCGTACACGGCGTGGGCGAGGTCGATGCCCTCGTAGCACTGGAGCCGGATCAGCCGCGCCCCCAGCACGTCCGCCATGACCTTGGCGGCCTCGGTCTTGCCCACGCCGGCCTCGCCCTCGATGAAGAGCGGTTTGCTGAGCCGCAGCGCCAGGTAGATGCTGGTCGCCAGGGCGCGGTCGCCGATGTACTTGTGCTCTCCCAGCCGCTCGATGACGTCCTCGATGCTCTGCGGCACGCCGTTGCCCATCGGTTAAAGCGTACTCAGTTCCGGAGCCCGCATCGCGTAGCCAGGCGATCGGCCGCCACTGTCCGCCCGCGGCGGCGACCATCCCCCGGCCATGCAGCCCCTCCCCGATCCCGCCGACCACCGAAGACGACTTCGTCCCGCTCGTCACGACAGGGCGAGTCGCCGAGCTGCACCTGCGGCCCGACCCGCTGACGCACGTGGCGGGCAGGAAGCTCCGGGGCCGGTGGCCCCGGAGCTCCACCGATCAGACGGCCGCTACGCGCTCGCCTGCTCGATCGCGCGGCGCGCCAGCACGCGCGCCAGGTGCAGCTTGTACTCCGGCGACGCGCGCAGGTCACCGGACGGGCTCAGCCCGTCCGACGCGTGCTGCGCCGCCTCCTCCACCGACGCCCCGCCGGCCAGCGCCTGCTCGACCGCGGTGCACCGGACCGGCGTCGGCCCGCAGTTGGTCAGGCCGATCCGCCAGCCGCCGTTCACCTGCTGGGCGCCCGCCGCCACGATCGCCCAGTCGAACAGGCGGCGGCGGAACTTGATGTACTTGTGCGGCCCGTTGGCGACCGGGAACACGACCTCGCACACGAGCTCGTCCGGCTCCAGCGGCGTCGTGAACAGCGCCTGGAAGAAGTCCTTCGCGGCGTGCCGGCGCTTGTTCGTGACGATCTCCGCGTCCAGCATCAGGGCGAGCGTCGGGTAGTCGCCCGCCGAGTCGGCGTGCGCCACGACCCCGCCGATCGTGCCCATGTTGCGGACCTGGTTGTCGCCGACCTCGCCGGCCACGTCGGCCAGGATCGGCAGGTTCTGGCGGACCGTGTCGCTGGTCTGCAGGTCCACGTGCCTCGTCATCGCCCCGACCCGGAGCCGGCCGTCCTCGACGACGATGTAGCTCAGCTCCTGGACCGGGTTGATGTCCACCAGCGCCGTCGGCTTCGCGAACCGGAGGCGCATCAGCGGAATCAGGCTGTGGCCGCCCGCGAGCACCTTCGCCTCCTCGCCGTACTGGCGGAGCAGGTCGCTGGCCTGCTGGACCGACGTGGCCCGGGCGTACTCGAACGCGGCTGGGATCATGCCTTGGCCTCCTTCATCTGCTTCCACAGCCGGTCGGGGCTGGCCGGCATGTCCACGTGCTCGATGCCCAACGGCGCCAGGGCATCGCAGATGGCGTTGATGACCGCGGCGCTGGCCGCGATGGTGCCGGCCTCGCCGATGCCCTTGACGCCCAGCTCGTTCGTGGGCGTCGGCGTCACGGTCCGGTCGAGGGTGAGCGTCGGGATCTCGTTCGCGGTCGGCACGCTGTAGTCGAGCAGCGTGCCCGTCCTGAGCGTCCCGTCCTCCGTGTAGACGACCTCCTCGAAGAGCGCCTGGGCGATGCCCTGGACGATCCCGCCGTGGATCTGCCCCTCAACGATCATCGGGTTGATCACGTTGCCGCAGTCGTCGACCGCGACGTACTTCAGCATCTCGACGCCGCCCGTCTCCGGGTCCACCTCGACGACGCAGATGTGCGCGCCGAACGGCCACACGAAGTTGGGCGGGTCGAAGTAGGCCACCGCCTCCAGGCCGAGCTCCACGTCCTCCGGCAGGCCGGCGCCGTAGGCCGCGAACGCGACCTCGCCGAACGCCTTCCGGTTCTCCGGGCTGCCCTTGACGTAGAAGTGGCCCTGGTCGAAGACCACGTCCTCCTCGGCCGCCTCGAACAGGTGCGCCGCGATCTTCTTCGCCTTGTCGCGCACCTTCCGCGACGCCTTGAGGACGGCCATGCCGCCGACCGCCAGCGACCGGCTGCCGTACGTGCCGTAGCCGAACGCCGGACCCTCGGCGGTGTCGCCGTGGCGCAGCTCGATGGCGTCCACCGGGACGCCCAGCTCGTCCGCCACGATCTGCGGGAACGTCGTGTCGTGGCCCTGGCCGTGGGAGTGGGTGCCGACGTACACGTTCACCGACCCGGTCGGGAACACGCGCACGTGCGCCGACTCGGTCAGCGCCAGGCCGCCGGTGGCGGGCGCCGTCGCCGCGCTGGGGCCGAACCCGCAGATCTCGATCCACGTCGAGACGCCGATGCCCAGGTACCGGCCCCGCGCCCGCGCCTCCTGCTGGTCGCGGCGGAACTGCTCGTAGCCGACCAGCTCCAGCGCCCGGGTCAGCGAGCCGTCGTAGTTGCCCGAGTCGTAGACCAGGCCGAACGGGCTGGTGTGCGGGAACTCCGTGATGAAGTTCCTGCGCCGCACCGCGACCGGGTCCATCCCGATCTCCCTGGCGAACAGGTCGACCATCCGCTCGACCAGGTGCGTCGCCTCGGGACGGCCCGCGCCCCGGTAGGGATCGGTCGGCACGCGGTTGGTGAGCACGCCGACCGTCCGCGACGCGACCTGCTTCCAGACATACGCGCCCGGCAGCAGGCACGCGCAGGTCTGGAACGCCCCGAACGTGCCGATGTACGCGCCCAGGTCCAGGTACTGCGTGATCTTGAGACCGAGCAGCTGGCCGTCCCGGTTGCCGGCGATCTCCACGTCGAAGATCTGGCCGCGCCCGTGCGTCGCGTTCTGGAGGTTCTCGGTCCGCGTCTCGGTCCACTTGACCGGCCGGCCCAGGATCTTCGCGGCCGCGGGGACCAGGTAGTCCTCGGGATACGGGCTGATCTTGCTCCCGAAGCCCCCGCCCACGTCCGGCGAGATGACGCGAAAGCGGTTCTCGGGGATGC
Source organism: Chloroflexota bacterium (assembly GCA_005880175.1). Next base: position 17,484 of record VBJR01000220.1, on the reverse strand, counting down.
CCATGGCGCCGCCGACGAACAGCCGGATGAAGTGCGGGCTCTGGCTCGACAGCCAGACCGTCATCGCCTGGTCCGCGCGGCGCCACTCGGCGATCACGCCGCGGCCCTCCATCGGCGTCGGCGCCAGCCGCTGCTGGAGGATGCGGTGCTTCAGGGTGACCTCCGCCTCGGCGAACGCGGCCTCGGCGTCGGGGCTGAACGTCATGTCCCAGCCGACGTTGTCGGGCGCGCCCTCGTGCACCTTCGCGGCGCCGGGCTCCAGCGCCTTCTCCAGGTCCATCACGGCGGGCAGCGGCTCGTAGTCCACGATGACCTGCTCGGCCGCGTCGGCCGCGTGGTACTTGGTGTCGGCGATCACCACCGCGACCGGCTCGCCCTGGAAGCACACCTCGCTCTCGGCGATCGGGAACCGGTCCGGCACGGTCTTCTTCTCGGGGACGAACGCCGGCGCGACCGGCATGAATCCCGCGAGCACCTTCTTGAAGTCAGCCGCCGTCAGGACCGCGACGACGCCCTGCGCATTCCGTGCGTCGGTGACGTCGATGGAGCGAATGCGCGCGTGCGCGTGCGGGCTGCGCACGACCGCGGCGTACGCGGTGTGCGGGCGGACGAAGTCGTCGATGTACTGGCCGTGGCCCTGGATCAGGCGCGGATCCTCGCGCCGCTGGATCCGGGCCCCGACCATCGTCGTGATGGCCATCGCTCGCTACGCTCCCGCGACGGGCGAGGCCGAGGGGGCCGGCGCGGGCGCCGTGCCGTTCATCGTCTTCGCCGCGGCGGCCACGGCCTTGACGATGTTCACGTAGCCGGTGCAGCGGCAGAGGTTGCCCTCCAGCCCCTTGCGGATCTCGTCGTCGCTCGGGCTGGGGTTCTGCTCGATCAGGTACGCCGCGGCCATGATGAAGCCCGGCGTGCAGTAGCCGCACTGGAGTCCGTGCTCGTCCCAGAACGCCTGCTGGATCGGGTGCAGCGTGCCGTCGGCGGCCGCCATGCCCTCGATCGTCTTGACGTCGTGGCCATCCGCCTGGACCGCGAACAGCGTGCACGATTTCACCGCCTTCCCGTCCACGTGCACGGTGCAGGCGCCGCACTGGCTGGTGTCGCAGCCGACGTGCGTTCCCGTCAGCCCGGCCACGTCTCTGAGGTAGTGCACCAGCAGGAGTCTCGGCTCGACCTCGTCCTCCCGGTGGTGTCCATTCACGGTGACTGAGACTTTGTGCTTCATGCAGCTCCTCCAGATTCAGGACTGCCCGGCAGAGAGAACAGGCAGAGAACGGTTGGTGATGTTGCGCGATACCAAACTCACGTTCTCCTGGGTGAGAGGTCAGTATATTCGTGGGCAGAGTGGAGATCGAGAACCAGTTCGAAGTGGCGGCATCACCCGACAGGGTCTACTCCTTCCTGCTCGACGTCAACAGGGTCGTCACCTGCATGCCGGGGGCCGAGCTCTCGGAGGTCGTGGACCCGACGACGTTCAAGGGCAAGGTACGCATCAAAGTCGGTCCGATCACCGTTTCGTATAACGGAACGGCGAGCATCTCCGAGCGCGACGAAGCGGCGCGCTCAGCGACGCTCCAGGCGGACGGCCGCGAGACCACGGGTCCCGGTTCCGCGCGCGCGACGGCGCGCATGAGCGTGCAGGACGCGGGCGGCGGCACGTCCACGGTCCGGCTGGTCACGGACTTCACCGTCGCCGGCCGCATCGCGAACTTCGGCCGCGGCGTCATGGAGGACGTGTCGAAGCGCCTGGTCAGCCAGATGGCGGACTGCATCAAGGCCAACCTGGAGACGGCCGAGGAACCGGCGGCCCCGCCGGCGCCGGCGCCGGCGGAGCCGTCCTCTGGGCCCGCATCCGGCGCCTGTTCGGCGGCCGCTGACCGTGGCGCCCCGCTTCGAGCAGTTCTTCTCGGTCCGCCGGTTCCCGCTGCTGACGAACCTCTCCTTCTCCCCGGACGGGCAGGACCTGGCGTACGTCCACGACGGCTCCGGCCAGATGAACCTGTGGCGGCAGCCCGTCACGGGCGGCGACCCGGCCCAGCTCACCCACCTGGTCGAGGACTCGGTCCGCCACCACGCCTGGACGCCGCACGGCTTCGTCGTGGGGATCGACCACCACGGCGACGAGCAGTGGCAGCTCCACCGGCTGCCGGACGCCGGCGGGACGCCGGCGGCGCTGGTGGGCCAGGAGCGCGTCCAGCTCCGGGTCGGCCACCTCCACCCCGACGGCGAGCGGCTGACGTTCAGCGGCAACCTGACGCGGCCCACCGACGTGGGCGTGTACCTGCTGCACATTCCAGACGGCGAGCACCGGCCGCTGGTCGAGGACGAGGGCAGCTTCTTCGCCGGCCCGTGGCACCCCGATGGGCGCCGCGCCGCGGTCGTGCACTTCAAGGGCAACGACGACCAGGAGGTGTTCGTCCTGGACGTCCACAGCGGCGAGCGGGTCCCGCTCACGACGCACGAGGGCCAGGAGCAGAACTACCCGGTCGGCTTCGGCGCGGACGGCGAGCACGTCTACCTGGGCACGAACCGGGACCACGAGTTCACGTGGCTGGCCCGGCGCTCGCTGGACGGCGACAGCCATCTGGAGCCGGTCTGGCGCGGCGACTGGGACGTCGAGCAGGCGGCGATGGACGAGGCCGGACGGCGCCTGGCCTGGGTCGTCAACGAGGACGGCGTGTCCACGTATCACGCCCGCGACCTGGACACGGGCCGGGATGTCCCGGTGCCGGCCCTGCCCGCGGGGTCGTGCACGCACTTCGCGATCTCGCCCGACGGGCGCCGGATCGCGGCCTGCATCGGCACCGCGACCAGCCCGGCCGACGTGTACGTCGCCGACCTGGAGACCGGCGCCGTGACCCGGCTGACGCACAGCTTCACCGGCGGCGTGCCCGAGTCGGACATGACGGCGCCCACGCTGGTGCGATTCGCGACCGCCGACGGCCGCCAGGTGCCGGCGTGGCTGTACCGGCCGCGGGGCGCCGGGCCGCACCCCGTGCTGGTCTCCATCCACGGCGGGCCCGAGGCCCAGGAGCGGCCCGGCCCCGCCGCCACGTTCGCGTTCTACCAGTACCTGCTGAGCCGCGGGATCGGGGTGCTGGCCCCGAACATCCGGGGCAGCACGGGCTACGGCAAGACGTACCAGTCGCTGATCCACCGCGACTGGGGCGGCGCGGAGCTGCGCGACATCGAGTCGGCCGCGCGCTACCTGCGGGGCCTGGACTGGGTCGATTCGGCCCGGCTGGCCGTGTACGGCGGCTCGTTCGGCGGCTTCGCGACGCTGTCGGCGATGACCCGGCTGCCGGCGTACTGGGCCTGCGGCGTGGACATCGTCGGGCCGTCCAACCTGGTCACGTTCGCCCGGGCGGTGCCCCCGTTCTGGAAGCACATGATGCGGAAGTGGGTCGGCGACCCGGACGACGACCACGACCTGCTCGTCGAGCGCTCGCCGATCACGTACGTCGAGGACGTCCGCGCGCCGCTCCTGGTCCTCCAGGGGGCGCACGACCCGCGGGTGGTCCAGGCCGAGTCCGACCAGATGGTCGAGCGGCTGCGCGCCCTGGGCCGAGAGGTGGAGTACCACGTCTTCGAGGACGAGGGCCACGGCTTCACCAAGCAGGCCAACCAGGTCCGGGCGTACCGGCTGGTGGCCGACTTCCTGGAGCGCCGGCTGGCGGTCGCCGGGTGACACCGGCCGAGGCCCGCGAGCGGATCCGGGCCTGCGCCGACCTCAACGCGTTCATCTCGGTGACGGAGGAGGACGGCGACGGGCCTGTGGTCGCCGTCAAGGACCTCGTGGACGTCCGGGGCACGGTCACCACGGGCGGCGGCCTGCTCCTCCCGGCGACGCCGGCCCGGCGCGACGCCCCGGTCGTCCGGCGGCTGCGCGCGCACGGGTGCGTGATGATCGGCAAGGCGAACCTGCACGAGTGGGCGTACGGCGTGACCAGCCAGAACCCCCACTACGGCGGCGTCCGCAACCCGCGGGCGCCCGACCGGATCCCCGGCGGCTCCTCGGGTGGCTCGGCCGCCGCGGTGGCGGCGGGGCTGTGCGACTGGGCGATCGGGAGCGACACGGGCGGCTCCATCCGGATCCCGGCCTCGTTCTGCGGCGTCGTGGGCTTCAAGCCGACGCTGGGCAGCGTCGAGACCGAGGGCGTGGTGCCGCTCAGCCGCACCCTGGACACGCTGGGCCCGCTCGCGCCGGACGTCCGTTCCGCGGTCACCGCGCTGGAGATGATGACCGGCTGGACGGGCCTGCTCCCGGCGGAGCCGCGGCCGCTGGCCGCGCTCCGCGTGGCGGCCGCGCGAGGCTGGGACGAGGGTCTGGACCCGGAGCTCGCGGCCGCCTACGCGCGGGCCACGGAGGGGCTGCCGGTCGTCGACCTGCCCGACCGGCGGCGGATGGGCGCGGCGGGCCTGACGATCCTGCGCGCCGAGGCCGCCGCGTTCCACCGCGACTGGCTGGAGCAGTACCCGGACCGCTATGGGGACGAGGTGCGCCGGATCCTCGAGCAGAGCCTGGAGGTCACGCGGCGCGAGTACACGGAGGCGCTGCTCGAGCAGTCGCGCATCCGGGTCGAGACCGAGGCGGCGATGGACGGCTGGGACGCGGTGGTGGTGCCGACGACCCGGGTGATGCCGCCGCGGCCGGGCGAGCCGTACGACCGCGGCAACCTGACCGGGTACACGCGGCCGTTCAACACGACGGGGCAGCCCGTGGTGACGGTGCCGGCGCCCCTGCCCGAGGACGCGATCCCGATCGGCATCTCGGTCGTCGGCCGCTTCGGCGGCGACGCCGGCGTCGCCGAGGTGGCGCTGGCGCTGGAGACCGCCTGGCGGACGTAACCGGCCGCCAGTGCGCATATCATGCGCACCAGTTGACTCCGCAACCACTCGACGGATCACTGGAGAGAGATGGACATGGGAAAGCTGGCGCTGTTGCTGGCGTTCGCCCTCGCCGCGACGGCCTGCGCGGGCGGTGCCTCCTCGTCTTCGAACACGCCGTCCGGCCCGATCAAGATCGGGCTGCTCACCTCGCTGACCGGCAACTACGCCCCGCTGGGCACCAACGACAAGCTGGCGGCCCAGCAGATGACGGACGAGGTCAACGCGAAGGGCGGGATCAACGGCCGCAAGATCGAGCTCGACATCGTCGATGACGCCTCGGACCCCAACCAGACGGTCGTCCAGCTGACCAGGCTGATCGACGACGGCGTGGTCGCGATCCAGGGGCCGCCCCAGTCGACCGCCGAGCTGGCGATCAAGCCGCTGGTCAACGAGAAGAGGATCCCGGACGTCTCGGTCGGCGCCGCCGACCAGCAGGTGCTGCCGCCGACGCCGTACCTGTGGCAGACGACGCCGCTGTCCAGCCAGGTCGCCACGGCCTGCCTGAAGTTCCTCCAGCAGCAGGGCAAGACGCGGCTTGCCATGCTGACCGACACCAAGAACGCGTACGCCATCGCCGGCCACGACACCACGCAGCAGAAGCTGGGCGGCTACGGCCTGACGCTGGTGGACGACGAGTCGTTCGAGACGACCCAGACCAACTTCGGCCCCCAGATCGCCAGGATCCAGGCCGCGAAGCCGGACCTCCTGCTGGTCTGGGCGACCGGCGCCCCGCCCGTGGTGATCACCAAGCAGTGGGCGGCCGCCAGCACGGGCATCCCGCTGATGATGACCGCCGCCGAGGCGTCCCCCCTCTACCTGACGCCGTCCGGCGCGGCCGCCGAGAACGTGTACGTGCAGGCCACGCTCGGCGTGATCGGCCAGTCCGTGCCCGCGAGCAACAAGTACAAGAAGCTGATCGACGGGTTCGCCGGGCCGTTCCAGCAGGCCAACAACATCTGGCCGCCGCAGTTCGCCTGGGACTCGATGATCGCGATGTCCTTCCTGTTCGACGCGATCAAGCGCAAGGGCGCCACGTCCGAGGGCATCCGGGCCGGTCTCGACAGCATCAGCCTGGACACGCCGCAGGGCCACTACACGTACACGTCCGGCAAGCACTACGGCATGCCCGACTCGTCCAACCTGATGAGCCAGGTCAAGGGCGGCCAGTTCGTCCCCGTCGGAATCACGACGGCCGAGCTGGCGAGCGCCGGCCAGAAGTAGCCCGGGCTTCGTGCTGGAAGCCGCCGACCTGACGCGCCGGTTCGGCGGCGTCGTCGCCGTGGACGGCGTGTCCCTGCGCGTCGGCGAGGGCGAGCTGGACGGCGTGATCGGGCCGAACGGGGCGGGCAAGTCCACCCTGTTCCACCTGGTCGCCGGCCACCTGCGGCCCAACGCCGGGCGGGTGCGGTTCGCCGGCTGCGACATCACGGACGTGGCGCCGGACCGGCGGGCCCGGCTGGGCATCGCGATCGCGTTCCAGGCCGTCCGCCTGTTCCGGGGCATGACGGTGCTGGAGAACGTGATGGTGGGCGCCCACGCGTCCACCCGGCACGGGATCTGGGAGGCGTTCCTGCGCCTGCCGCGCCACCGCCGCGAGGAGCGCGCGATCCTGGAGCGGGCGGAGCGGGCGCTGGACCGGGTGGGGCTGGCCGGCGCGGCGGGCCGGCCGGCCGAGTCGCTGCCGATCGGCCAGCAGCGCGCGGTCCAGGTCGCCCGCGCTCTGTGCGGGGAGCCGCGCCTGCTGCTGCTGGACGAGCCCGCGTCGGGCCTGCGGGCGGCGGAGCGGCAGCGGCTGGCGGGCCTGCTGCGCGACCTCCGGGCGGAGGGCCTGTCGATGCTGCTGATCGAGCACGACGTGGCGTTCGTGACGCAGCTGGCGGGCCGGATCACGGTGATGGACCGGGGCCGGGTCATCGCGGAGGGCCCGCCGGAGCGCATCCGCGAGGACCCGGCGGTGATCGCGGCCTACCTGGGCCGCGAGCGGGAGCGGGTCGCCAGTGCGTGAGGCGACGCCGGATACTCGGCGTGGCTCGGCCGGCGGCTGGACGACGCCTTGGAGTGCCGGACGATGAGCGGGGCCTCCGGTGGGCCAACACTGTGCACGCCTTGGGTGGCAACCAGGCCACGAGCGGCCCTTGCCGTACGGCCGCCACGCCGTGAACTGGTCCATGAGGTGGCCGCGGTACGGCAACGCTCGGTTGCGAACCACTTGCCACCCAGAGGTGGCACCATGCGAGACCGGCGGAGCTTCCCCTCGCTGGACCAGCGCTCCGGGACGCCGCGCGACGGCCTGGCGGCCCAGGCCGGAGCCCCGGCATGACCCCGCTGCTGAGCGTTCGCGACCTCGTCGTCCGCTACGGCCAGGCCACGGCGCTGGACGGGGTCAGCCTCGAGCTCGGCGCCGGCGAGATGGTCGCCCTGGTCGGGCCCAACGGCGCCGGCAAGACGACCCTGCTCAACACGATCTCCGGGCTCCTCCGGCCCGCGGGCGGCGAGTGCGCCGTCGCCGGGCGCGTCGCCCAGGTGCCCGAGGGGCGGCAGCTGTTCGCCGACATGAGCGTCGAGGACAACCTGCGCCTGGGCGCCTGGACCGTCCGCGACCGCAGTCCTGCCCGCGTGTACGAGCTGTTCCCGCCGCTGGCCGCGATGCGCCGGCGCCAGGCCGGGACGCTGTCCGGCGGCGAGCAGCAGATGGTGGCGGTCGGCCGCGCGCTGATGGCCCGGCCCGACCTCCTGGCCGTGGACGAGCTGTCGCTGGGCCTGGCCCCGCGCGTGGTGGACGACCTGGCCGAGCACCTGGGGCGGCTGAACCGCGACACCGGCATGGCCGTGCTGCTGGTCGAGCAGAACGCCCGCCTGGCGCTGGACCTGTGTCCCCGCGCCTACGTGCTGGAGAGCGGCCGCATCGCGGCCAGCGGCCCGTCGGCCGAGCTGGGCCAGAGCGCCGCCATCCGCGCCGCGTACCTGGGCGGCGCCATGGACGAGCTCCAATGAGCCTCCTCCTCCAGTACCTGGCCAGCGGCATCGCCACCGGCTGCACGTTCGCGCTCGTCGCCACCGGCTTCGTCGCGATCTACCGGGTCACGCGGGTGGTCAACTTCGCGCAGGGGGCGTTCGCGGTCGTCGGCGGCATGTCCGCGTTCGCGCTGCTGAGCCACGGCCTGCCCCACGTGCTGGCCGAGGCCCTGGCCGTGCTCCTGGCGGCCGTCGTCGGGCTGCTGGTGGGCCTGGGCGCGATCGGCCGCCGGGGCACCCCCGTCCTTGCCTCGCTGATCATCACGCTCGGCATCGGCATCGGCTCGTACGCCGTCCTGATCCTGGCGTTCGGCGACCAGCCCGTCTCCTTCGACGGCGTGGGCGGCGCGCTGGCCGTCGCGGGCGTGACGATGCCCCGCCAGTTCCTGCTCGTCGCCGCCGTGACCGCCGCCGCGTTCGCCGCCCTCGCCCTCTTCTTCAACCGCACGTACCTGGGCCGGGCGCTGACCGCCTGCTCCAGCAACCCGCACGCGGCCCGCCTCGTCGGCATCGACACGACGCGCATGGGTCTGGTCTCGTTCGCGCTCGGCGGCGCGCTGGGCGGCCTGGCCGGCGTGCTGCTGACCCCGCTCCAGCCGGTCGCGTTCAACTCGGACGTCGGCCTGGCGATCAACGGCTTCGCCGCCGCCGTGTTCGGGGGCATCCTGCGGCCGGGCACGGCCCTGGTCGGGGCGCTGGTGCTGGGCGTGGCCGAGGCGCTGGTCGCCGGCTACTCGCGGGCCTCGTTCCAGAGCGGCGTCGCCCTCGTCCTGATGCTGGCCCTGATGGTCTGGCAGGCCAGCCGGCGGCCCGCGATCGCGGAGGACGCGGCGTGAGGCGCCGCCTGGGAATCGGGCTCGGCGTGGCCATCGCGATCGGGACACTGCTGCTGCCGATCGCCCTGGACGACTCCCAGCTCACGGTCTACGTGTTCATCGGGCTGGCCACGATCGTGGTCGCCGGCCTCTCGCTGCTGATGGGCTACGCCGGCCAGGTGTCGCTGGGCCAGGGCGCCTTCTACGCGATCGGCGCGTACACGACCGCGCTGCTGGCCAAGCTGCTCGGCCTGCCGCCGCCGCTGGCGCTGGCCGCCGCGACCGCGGGCACGGCCGCGATCGCGGTGGTCGTCGGGCTGCCCCTGCTGCGCCTCCGAGGCCACTACCTGGCGTTCGCCACGCTGGCGTTCCAGCTGATCGTGCTCTCCGTGATCGGCGAGGCGCGCGGCCTGACCGGGGGCGACATCGGGCTGCCGGGCGTGCCCACCCTGTCGATCGGGCCCGTGGCGCTGGAGGGCCAGTACCGCACGTTCGTGTTCGCGTACATCGTGTGGGCGCTGGCCGCGCTGGCGCTGCTCCTGAACCGCAACCTGGTCCGCTCGCGGCCGGGCCGGGCGCTGCGGGCGCTGGCGACCAGCGAGGCCGGGGCGCTGGCGGCGGGCGTCTCGGTCGGCCGCCTCAAGCTCCAGGTGTTCGCCCTGTCGGCGGCGTACGCGGGGCTGGCCGGCGGCGTGTACGCGTTCTTCCTGAGCTACATCGCGCCGGGCTCGTTCCCGGTCCTGCTCTCGATCCAGTTCCTGATCATGGCGACGGTGGGCGGCCTCGGCTCCATCACCGGCTCGCTGGTCGGCGCCACGGTCATCACGCTGCTGGTGCAGGTGCTGACCGCCGTCGGGACGCTGCCGGGCATGCCGCTCCACGCCCCGGCCGTGTTCTCCTACGCCGTATATGGGCTGGTGCTCGTGCTGATCCTGCTGCTGCTGCCGGAGGGCCTGGTGCCCGCCGTCCAGCGCCGGTGGCGCGGTGCCTGAAGGCACCAAGGGACCCGGGTGGTCGAGCTGCTCGCGCCCGCGCCGGGCGAGCGCGTCCTCGACCTGGGCTGCGGTCCCGGCATCCTGTCGCTGCCGCTCGGCGAGGCGGTGGGCGCCGGCGGCCTGGTGCTCGCCGTGGACCTGGCGGCGGGCATGCTCGACGTCCTGCGGGCGGCGGCCCCGCCCCAGGTCGCCGTGGCGCGGATGGACATGGAGGCGCTGGGCGCGCGCGACGCCGCGGTCGATGCCGTGGCCGCCGGCCACTCGCTGCAGTTCTGCCCCGACCTGGACCGGGCGCTCGGCGAGGCCCGGCGGGTGCTGCGGCCGGGCGGCCGGTTCGCGCTCAGCCTGCCCCGGGGCGGCGCCGCCAGCCCCGCCTGGGACGTCCTCACCGAGGTCTTCGACCGGCGCCTGCCCGCCCCGGCGCACCCGGCCGACGGCCACGCCACCCGCCAGCTCGTGGGCGACGACCACCGCCTGGTGGCCGCCGTGGCCGCGGCGGGCTTCGTGGCCGTCGCGCTGGAGCGGGTCGAGGAGGTGAGCGTCTACGCGAGCCCGGCCGAGCTGGTCGGCATGACCCTCAGCTGGTGGGCGTGCGCCTGGCGGCTGGAGTCCGTGCCGGAGCCGCTGCGCGACGCCGTCCAGGCCGAGGCGCTCCAGGCGCTGCGCGACCGGCTGGGCGACGGCCCGCTGACCGTGCCCGGCACGAGCGTGGTCGTCAGCGCCCGAGTGCCACCAGGCCCGCGCCGCCCGCGGCCGTGATCGCGACCACCGCCCACGGCGGCATCCGGACCACGGCCAGCAGCCCGAGCGCGACCAGCGCGAGGCCGACGTCGGCCGGGCCGTGGATGGCCCCCGTGAACACCGGGTCGTAGAGCGCCGCCAGCAGGAGGCCGACGACCGCCGCGTTGACGCCGCGCAGCGCCGCGCGCAGCGGCGGCGCCCCATGGAGCAGGCCCCAGAACGGCAGCGCGCCGACGACGAGCAGGAGCGCGGGCAGGAAGATCGCGACCAGGGCCAGCGCCGCGCCCGCCACCCCGCCCGGCGGCCCCTGCTCGACCGCTCCCAGGTACGCCGCGAACGTGAACAGCGGGCCCGGCACCGCCTGGGCGGCGCCGTAGCCGGTCAGGAACCGGGGCTCGCTGACCCAGCCCGGGGCCACGACGGCCGCGCGCAGCAGCGGCAGCACCACGTGGCCGCCGCCGAACACCAGGGCGCCCGAGCGGAAGTACGCGTCGAACGCGGCCAGCGCCGGGCTGGCCACGGCGCGGCGGAGCAGCGGCAGCACCACGAGCAGCGCGCCCAGCGCCGCGAGGGAGGCGGCCGCGACGCGCCTGCCGATCGGGACCGCGACCGGCCGCACGTCCGGCCCCTCGACCTGGCGCGCGAGCACCGTCCCGGCCAGGCCGCCGCCGGCGATGACGGCGAGCTGGCCGGGCGTCCCGGGCAGCGCCAGGGCCACCACCGCCGCCGCGAACGCGATGCCCAGGCGGCGCCGGTCGGGGGCGAGCGCGTGCGCCATCGTCCAGACGGCCTGGGCGACGACGGCCACCGCCACGACCTGGAGCCCGCGCAGCCAGCGCAGGTCCGCGGTCCCCAGGTGGGTGCTGGCGTACGCGAACGCGACCAGCGCGATGGCGGACGGCAGGGTGAAGCCGGCCCACGCGAGCAGGCCGCCGGGGAGGCCGGCCCGCGTCATCCCGATCGCGATGCCGAGCTCGCTGCTGGCCGGCCCGGGCAGCAGCTGGCACAGCGCCACCAGGTCCGCATACGCGGCCTCGTCGAGCCAGCGCCGGCGCCCCACGTACTCGTCGCGGAAGTAGCCCAGGTGGGCCACCGGGCCGCCGAAGGAGGTGAGTCCCAGGCGCAGGGCGACCAGGAAGACTTCCAGGGCTTTCCTGATGGAGCCGCCCCCTCTCGCCCGTCAGAGCTCGCGGAGGTCGATGACGCGCTTCGCCTTGCCCTCGGAGCGGGGCAGGGCGCCCGGCGCCAGCACCGTGACGGACACCGTCAGCCCGATCGTCTCCTTGACCGCCGCCTCGGCCCGCTCGCGGAGGCCGACGTGGTCGGCGTCCGCCCGCGCCTCGATGCGCACCTGGAGCGTGTCGAGCCGGTGGCTCTCGCGGTCCACCACCAGCTGGTAGTTCCCGGTCAGGCCGTCCACGCCCAGCAGGATGTCCTCGACCTGCGAGGGGAACACGTTCTCGCCGCGGACCACCAGCATGTCGTCCGTGCGGCCTTGGATCTTGCGCATGCGCCGGAACGGGCTGCCGCACGGGCACGGCTCGTCCACCAGCACCGTGCGGTCGCGCGTGCGGTAGCGGACGACCGGGCTCGCCTCGCGCGTCAGCGACGTCACGACCAGCTCGCCCGGCTCCCCGGCCGGGACCGGCCGGCCGGTCTCCGGGTCCACCACCTCGGCGAGGTAGTGGTCCTCGAACACGCCGTAGTTGTCGAACGCCTCCAGGCCGAGGCCGCGCTCGATCTCGCCACGCATGCCGTCGGTCCAGGGCTCGGCCCCGAAGAACCCGGCCCGCAGCCGCAGGTCGCCCCGCGCGCCCTGCTCGGCGACCGCCTCTGCCAGCACCAGCGCGTACGAGGGCGTGCAGGCGAGGATCGTCGTCCCCAGGTCGCGCAGCAGCATCACCTGCCGCTGCGTCACCCCGCTCGACGTGGGCACGACAACGCAGCCGGTGCGCTCGGCCCCCAGGTGGAAGCCGAGGCCCCCCGTGAAGAGGCCGTAGCCGTACGCGTTCTGGAGCACGTCCCCCGGCGCCACCTCGGCCGCCGCCAGGACGCGGGCCATCCGCTCGGCCCAGCCGTCCAGGTCGGCCCGCGTATAGCCCGTGACGATCGGCCGGCCGGTCGTGCCGCTGGACATGTGCGCGCGCACGACCTGCTCCCGGGGCACGGCCAGCATCCCGAAGGGATAGCCGGCCCGGAAGTCGTCCTTGACCGTGAACGGCAGGCCGGCCACCTGCTCCAGCGAGGCGAGCGGGCCGGCGGGCAGCCGCTCCCGGTACAGCGCGACGCCGGCGCGGGCGCGCTCCAGCGTGGCGTTCAGGCGGGCCAGGGTGTCAACTTCGCGAACCTGCATACCCGCCGGCTATTATCCGGTTCGTGGCGCCGCCGGATCGCCGCCTGTACCCGTGGACGGCCCAGGGCTCCCTGGCGCCGCTCACGATCACGAGCGCGAGCGGCAGCTGGTTCGTGGACGCGGCCGGCAACCGCCACCTCGACCTGGGCGGCCAGCTCGCGTACGTGAACGTCGGCCACGGCCACCCGCGCGTGGTCGAGGCGATCCGGCGCCAGGCGGCCGAGCTGCCCGTGATCGGGCCCAACTTCTCGAACCTGCCCGCCGCGCGCCTGGCCGAGATGCTGGCCGAGGTGACGCCCGGCGACCTCAACCGCACGTTCTTCACCAACGGCGGCACGGAGGCGATCGAGTACGCGATCCGCATCGCCCGCCAGTCGACCGGCCGGCACAAGGTCGTGACGCGGTACCAGAGCTACCACGGCTCGACCCTGGGCGCGATCAGCGCGACCGGGGAGAACCGGCGCCAGTACGCGGAGCCGGCCGGCGTCGGGTTCGTCAAGACGCTGGACCCGTATCGCTATCGCTGCCCGTTCTGCCGCGACCGCGACGCGTGCACGCTGGCCTGCGCCGACGCCGTCGAGCAGACCGTCGCCGGCGAGGGCCCCGAGACCGTGGCCGCGATCATCGTCGAGCCGGTCACCGGCCTGAGCGGGCTGGTGCCGCCGCCGGACGGCTACCTGCGCCGGCTGCGCGAGCTGTGCGACCGGCACGGCATCCTGCTCGTGTTCGACGAGGTCATCACGGGGTTCTGCCGGACCGGGAAGTGGTTCGGGGGCCAGGTCTGGGGCGTGACGCCCGACCTGATGACGGTGGCCAAGGGCATCACGTCGGGCTACGTGCCGCTGGGCGCCACGATCGTGAGCGACCGCGTCGCCGCGTACTTCGACGACCACTACCTGGGCGGCGGCCTCACGTACGCCGCCCATCCGCTCGCCTGTGCCGCCGGCTGCGCGACGCTGGAGGTGTACGTCGAGGAGGACCTGGCCGCGCGGGCCGCGGCCACGGGCGAGAAGCTGCTGGCCGGCCTGCGCGAGCTCGCCGCCCGCCACCCGTGCGTGGGCGAGGTCCGCGGCGTCGGCATGCTGGCGTGCCTGGAGCTGGTGCGGGACCGCGAGACGCGGGAGCCGCTGACCCCGCAGCGGACGGAGGCGCCGGTCACCCCGGCGATGGCCGCGGTCCGGCAGGCGATCCTGGCCCGCCGCGCGTGGCCGCTGTTCCGCTGGAACCTGATCGGCGTCACGCCGCCGCTGACGCTCACCGGCGAGGAGCTCGACGAGGGCCTGGCCGCGCTCGACGCCGGCCTGGACGCGGGCGACCGGGCGCTGGGGTAAGCTGTATGCCGTCCGATGAGATAGGCCCTCCGACCCACGATCTGAGCGAGCGGCGGCGTCCCGTGCGTCGCGGCGTCCTCGTCGGAGGCCCGTCATCGTCCTTCTCCCCCATTCGGACCGTCCCTGCTCGCCGTCCCCCGGTTCTCGACGAGTGGACACCGAATGGCAGCGCACTTCTCGACATCCGATCTGACGATCTCCGTGGCCGGCCACCGGCTGCTGGAGCACGCCGAGCTCGCGCTGGCGACCGGCGACAAGGCCGCGCTGGTGGGCCGCAACGGCAGCGGCAAGTCCACGCTGCTCGCGACGCTGCAGGCGGCCGCCGCGGGCGCGGCGCCTCCGGAGCACGTGGAGGTGCGCGGCGCGCTGACGTTCGCGCCCGGGACGGTGGCGGCGTCGCTGCCGCAGAGCCCGCAGCTCGCGTTCGCCGGGACGGCACGCGCGTACCTCGACGCCTGCGCCGGCGAGGTCAGCCGGGCGTGGAACCGGCACGAGGAGCTGGTCGCGACGCTGGCCGGCGGCGGCCAGGACCCGGCGCTGCTGGGCGCGTACGGCGAGGCGCTGGAGGCGATGGACCGGCACGGCGCCTGGGACTATCCGCGACGGCGGGCCGGGGTCACGGCCGGGCTCGGGCTCGACGCCGCGATGCTGGAGCGGACGCTGGCGGAGCTCAGCGGCGGCCAGGCGACCCGGCTGGCCCTCGCCGGCGTGCTGCTCGCCCCGGCCAACCTGCTCCTGCTCGACGAGCCGAGCAACAACCTGGACCTGGCCAGCCTGCGCTTCCTGGCCGGGTGGATCCGCGAGTCGCCGGCGGCCGTGCTGCTGGTCTCCCACGACCGGGAGCTGATCGACGGCACCGTGAACACGGTGCTGGAGATCGAGGAGCACACGGGCCGGCTGCGCCGGTACGGCGGCGGCTACACGTTCTACGCGGAGCGCAAGCGGGAGGAGCGCGAGGCGCAGGCGCGCCAGTTCGGGGAGCAGGAGGAGCGCCGCCGGCAGCTCGAGGGCGCTGTGCGGACGGTGGCCGGGCGGGCGAGCCGGTTCCAGACCATGTCCCAGAACGACTTCTACCGCGGCAAGAGCGCCAGGGTGGCGCGGCAGGCCAGGGCCCAGCGGACGCGGATCGAGCGGGAGCTGAGCCGGGTCCCGGAGCCGGAGCCGCCGGCGCAGCCGCGCCTGACGGTGCCGGAGGGCGCGTTCCGCGACGGCCTGCTGCTGCGGGCGGCCGGCATCGGCCTGCGCTACGGCGCCGTGGAGGTGCTGCGGGGCGTGGACCTCCAGGTCCGCCACGGCGACCGGGTGGCCGTGGTCGGGCCGAACGGCAGCGGGAAGTCCACGCTGCTGCGGGTGCTGACCGGCGAGCTGGCGCCGACCGCCGGGGCGGTGGAGCGGCGGCCGGGCCTGCGGATCGGCTACCTGCCCCAGGTGCCCGAGGCCGCGGCCCCGGGAGCGACGCTGCTCGACTACGCCCTGCGCCGGTTCGCGGGCGCGGCTGAGGAGCTGCGCCCGATCCTGGGCAAGGTGCTGTTCGCGGACCCGGCGAGCGTCCGGGCGGCGGACGTGAGCCTGGGCGAGCTCCGCCGGATCGAGTGCGCGGCGGTGTTCGCGGCGGCGCCGGACGTGACGGTCCTGGACGAGCCGACCAACCACCTGGACCTGCTCAGCATCGAGATGCTGGAAACGGCGCTGGCGGAGTACCGGGGCGCGGTGGTGGTGGTCTCCCACGACCAGCGCTTCCTGGCCCACCTGGCCCCGACGTCGACGCTGGAGCCGGGGGTCTGAGCGCCGGGCCCTGGAGAGCGGTTGAACTTCGCGGCCGGCCTGGAAGCGTTGGGAAGAAGGCGGTTGGGGGCAGCTGACGGGCCGGGACTCCGCCCGCGCCGTGCTTCCAGGCTCCGCCCTCGCCACCCCCGAGGAGGGAAAGGTTGAAGTGTCGATACTTGCACGCCTCGAGTGGTGGGGAGACGTTGAAGTTCCGACACTTCAACCTCTCCCCGGACGGCGCGGGCGGAGTCGCCGCCGGTCAGTTGCTAGAGGCGGCGGCGCTGGGCCTGCCAGTACGTCTCCAGGTTGCGGATCAGCGCCGGGCTGTACATGCAGCGCGACTGCTCCCGCGCGTACATGGCCATGTAGCGCCGGAACTCGTCCACCGACTCCTCGCCGAGCCGGATCGCCTTGCGGTTGGCCGCCGCGCTCACGACGCCCGAGCTGACCAGCTGGGCGGCGTCGCGGTCGATCGCCTCGTCCATCGCGCCCGGCTCGACCACCTCGTCGCACAGCAGCCGCCCCTCCGGGCTGGCCGGGTCGAACGCGCGCTCGAACATGATCGCCTGCCGCGCCAGCCGGTCGCCCACGAACTTCGTCAACCGCCGCGGCGACGCGCCCGGCACGATCCCCTCCTTGCGGGCCGGCAGGGTGAAGTACGCGCCCCGCTCGGCGAGCACGCGGTCCATGACCAGCAGGATCTGGCAGCCGCCGCCGATCGCCCACGCCTCGACCGCCGCGACCCACGGCTTCTCCACCGTGTCCTCGATGCCCGACTCGAAGTCGCCGTCCAGCCAGTGCCCGCGGTACAGCTTGGCCACCAGCCCCAGCTCGCGGGCCATCATGAAGTCCACGAACGAGATCTGGCCGTGGTACAGGTGCGTCAGGTTGAGGCCGGAGTTGAACACGCGCCGGCCGGCATGGCGGGGATGGTCGACGACGCCGCCCCGGAGCACGCCGACCTCGCAGTCCGGGTCCAGCAGGACCAGGTCCACCGCGATCTCCAGCGCGGCGGCCGCGCGATCGTCCTCGGCGTTCAGGAAGCGCAGGTTGCGCAGCTCCACGTGGCCGGCCGCCCCGCGGCGCTCGACCGCCGCCTCGCCCAGGTCCGCCCGGCCGGTCCGGCGGAACTCGTCGAGGAGCGCCAGCGACTCCGCCCGCGGGCGCAGCATCGCGTGCACCAGGTGCAGGCCCGCTCGCGGGTGCGCCAGCACCCGCGACAGGAAGCGGCCCTGCTCGACCTCCGCGCCGCGCTTGCGGGCCTGCGGCAGCTCGCGCTCGGCCGCGAGCTCGTCGCGGCCGGGCACCAGTCCAGGGAAGCGGTCCGCGGCCCGGAGCACCAGTTCCTCGACCCTGACCGCCTCGCGGCAGCCGTCGGTCAACGCGCCGTAAACGGCGTCTGCGTCGAAGTCCGTGCTCGTGATGTTACGCGGAGACGAGGTCGGTCAGGCAGGCCTGACGCGCGTGGCCCGTGGGCCCCGCTGACTCGCCTCTATGTCGAACTGGACACGCTCTCCCCCCTGCAGAGAGTCGAAGTTCAGCGCGCGATCCAGGCCGGAGCGATGGAAGAAATACTC
>VBJR01000241.1 GCA_005880175.1 Chloroflexota bacterium | reverse complement strand
GTCGTCGTCGGACGCGAACACCGTGGCCTCGGGCACGTAGTGGCCGACGGCGACCGCGATGCAGCCGCTGCCGGTGCCGACGTCGGCCACGCGGACGGGGCCGCCGCGCTCGCGCGCCCACGACACGGCCCGCTGCACCAGCACCTCGGTGTCCGGGTTGGGCACCAGGACGGCCGGCGTGACCTCCAGGTCCAGCTTCATGAACTCGCGGTGGCCGACCAGGTACGCGACCGGCTCCCCCTTCCCCCGCCGCGCGATCAGGTCGCGGTACGGGGCCAGGTCGGCGTCGTCCAGCGGGCGGTCGAACTGGAGGTACAGGTCCAGCCGGCGGATGCCCAGGGCATGGGCGAGCAGGACCTCGGCGTCGAGGCGGGGAGAGCTGGAGCCGTGGGAGGTCAGGTACCCGGTCGCGCGACGAAGGATCTCGAGCAGAGTGAGGTCGGCCACGCGGGCGGCTCCACGCTACGCGCCGTTCTGGCTGTTGTCGTTGAGCTGCTCCTCGCGGGCCGCGGCGGCCAGCAGCGTGACCAGGTCGTCCAGCTCGCCCGCCAGGATGCGGTCGAGCTTGTAGAGCGTGACGTTGATCCGGTGGTCGGTGACCCGGTTCTCCTTGAAGTTGTACGTGCGGATCTTCTCGGAGCGGTTGCCGGTCCGGACCATGGAGCGCCGCTGCGCCTCGTGAGCCGCGTGCTGCTCGGCCATCTTCCGCTCGTAGAGGCGGGTCCGGAGCACGCGCAGCGCCTTCTCCTTGTTCTTGAGCTGCGACTTCTCGTCCTGGATCGACACGACCAGGCCGGTCGGCAGGTGCGTGATGCGGATCGCCGAGTACGTCGTGTTGACGCTCTGGCCGCCGGGCCCGGTTGACGTGGAGGTCTCGATCTTGAGGTCCTTCTCGGGCAGGTCGATCTCCACCTCGTCGGCCTCGGGCATCACCGCGACCGTCGCGGCCGACGTGTGGATGCGGCCCTGGCTCTCGGTGGCCGGCACGCGCTGGACGCGGTGCACCCCGCCCTCGAACTTGAGCTGCGAGTACGCGCCGACGCCGTGGACCTCGAACTCGATCTTGTCGAACCCGCCGATCCCGTTGGACTGGCCGTCGATCACCTCGACCTTCCAGCCCTTGGACTCCGCCCAGCGCGAGTACATGCGGAACAGGTCGGCCGCGAACAGGGCCGCCTCCTGGCCGCCCTCGGCGCCCTGGATCTCGACGACCACGTCGCGGTCGTCGTTGGGATCCTTCGGCAGCAGCAGCAGCTTGAGGCGCTCCTCGAGGTCCACCAGCCGCTGCTGGGCCGAGTGCTCCTCGCCGCGCAGGAACTCCTGCATCTCGGGGTCGCGCTCCTGGCGCAGCAGCTCCTGGGCCTCCTCGGCCTGGCGCGCCGCGTCCCGGTACCCCGAGTACGTGTTGACGAGCTCCTCCAGCCCGCGCAGCTCCTTGCCCAGCGACGCCAGCCGCTGCGGCTCGGTCGCCACCTCGGGGCTGGCCATCTGCTCCTGCAGCTCGTCGTAGCGGCGGGCGAAGGAGTCGAGCCGGTCGATCATGCGCCCGCCTCCGCGACCCGGGGCGGCGCCGCCGCGGCCTCCTCCTCCTCGCCGCTGCGCGCGGCGTCCAGCGCCGCGATCGCGACTTCGAGCATCCCGTCGTCGGGCTGGCGGGTGGTGAACCGCTGCGTGTACAGCACCGGCAGGAGCAGCACCCGCACGACCGGAGCCAGAACCAGTTCGGATGGAAGATCGCGACCAGGCTGAAGACGAGCACGCTGACCACGAGCACGACGAGCAGGAAGCCCGTGCCGCAGCGGGGATGGAGCGTGCTGGCCGGGCGCACATGGGCCACGTCCAGCGGCTGCCCCGCCTCGTATGCGTTGATCGTCATGTGCTCGGCGCCGTGGTACTGGAAGACGCGCCGGACGTCGCGCATCAGCGCGATCAGCGAGAGGTACGCGAGCACCAGCGCGACCCGGATCAGGCCCTCCACCAGCACGAACCAGAACGAGCTCGACCGGTGGACGGCCAGGCTGGCGCCGAGCAGCGGCAGGCCGAAGAACAGCGCGATGCTGCCGATCGCGGCCACCGTCAGCGAGATGGCGACCTCGCGCTTGCCGATCTGGATGTCCTGGGCGCCGGCGTTGACCTGGGCCGACCAGCTCAGGCTGCGCGTGCCCAGGTGGATCTGCTCGGCCAGCAGCGCCAGGCCGCGGATGAACGGCAGCTTCCACACCCGATTGGTGTAGATCGGCGCTGTCAGCGCCCCGCGGTCGATCCGGATCTCACCGGTGGTCGGGACCCTGACGGCGACCGCGTAGTGCCGGCGGCCGCGCATCATCACGCCCTCGATGACCGCCTGGCCGCCATAGAAGAAGCCGTCCTTCGGCCCCGTCGGGGCCGGCTGGGCGGCCGCTTCGTCCGGCGGCGGCATGGCGTGCGTGGCGACGCCTATCGCGTCGCCTTCGCCGCCCGCTTGCGGAACCGCTCGACCTGACCGCCGGTGTCCACGATCCGCTGCGTGCCCGTGTAGAACGGGTGGCAGGCGGCGCAGATCTCGGTCTTGAGCTCCTTCTGGGTGGAGCCGGTCGTGAACGTGTTGCCGCAGACGCAGGTGACGACCGCGTCCTCGTAGTAGGTCGGATGGATCTGTGTCTTCATGATGTGATCGCTCGTTGAATGGGGCAGTTTACCCAACTATTCCGGCCAGCAGTTGGTGGGTCTGGAACGCCGCGAACGCGAGGTATCCCACCAGGAACAGCCACGCCGCGCCCATCGCCAGCCGGGCTGGGACCGGCACGACCTGATAGTAGGGCAGGTGGTCGTTGCGGAAGCGCTCGAAGACGGCCGGCAGGCCGAGGAGGACGAAGATCAGCACGATCGGGCTGAACCCGAGGAAGATCACCGCGAGCAGCAGCACGGCCAGGCCGAAGACCTGGAACCACTTGGAGACCACGGCGAGGATCCAGCCCCCGTCCAGCATGCCGACGGGGATCAGGTTGAAGAGGTTGATGAAGAAGCCCAGGTACGCGGCCAGGAGCAGCGGCCAGAAGTGCAGGTACCCGTACAGGGCGAAGGCGACCGTCGCGCCGACCGTGCCCGCGAGCGGGCCGGCGATGCCGATCTGGGCCTGCTTGAGGGCGTCCGTGGGGTGCTGGCGCTGGAAGATGGCCGCGCCGAAGAACGGGATGAACAGCGGGGCCGAGGCGGCCATGCCCTGGCGCCGGATCTCGACGACGTGTCCCATCTCGTGGACCAGGATCATCAGGACGAGGCCGGCGGCGAACCAGGGTCCGCCGAAGACCGCGTAGGCGCCGAAGCTGATGAGCAGCGTCAGCAGCGTCTTGGCCGCGCCGAACTTGGTCAGGAACAGGAGCGCGTACTTGCCGTACGCCCAGATGGCGGCCAGCACGGCGAGGAGGCCGCCGAGCAGCCCACCGCGACGGGTGTTCTGGGGTGGCCGGGACGCCTGGGGCCGGTAGTACGAGTCGAACGGCTGGTAGCCCTGCGGCTCGTCAGGGGGCTGCGGCGGCGGGGGCGGCGGGCCGTACGGGGGCGGCACCGAACTCATTTGTAGTGAGCATACCCATGCCCGAGACGGCATAATCGACGGTTTCGGGCCCCGCTTACGAACTGTTGCGGAAACCCGTCAGGTGGGGGTGACAGCGGGCCCTGGGCACCGGACAGGGCCAACCGCCGGCGAATGTGCCTGCCCACGGCTCCCAGGGGGGCCTTCCGCCGGCGGATGGCCCAGCGCCCTCTTCAGGCCCGCGCGGGCTCAGCGGGACTTGCCCGTCGCGTGGTGCCACGTCTGGATCCGCCGCACCGTGCGCAGGCGGCTCGACATCACCAGCGACTCGGTCTCCGCGCCCTGGCTGCCGTACCAGACCGGGCGCAGGAGCTGCCCTCCGCTGACCCCCGTCACCGAGCAGTCGACCTGGTCGGGGGACAGGTCCGCCACGGTGTACACCTTGCCCACCTGGTCCCCGGCCAGCAGGCGCTCCTCCTCGTTGCGCGGCCACAGGCGGGCCTGGAGCTCCCCGCCCAGGCAGCGCACCGCGCACGCCGCCATCAGGGTCTCCTGCAGGCCGCCGATCCCCACCATCGCGTCCACGCCCGTCCCCCGCGTCGCCGCCAGCAGGGCCCCCGCGATCTCGCCCTCCTCCAGGAGCAGGATCCGCGCCCCCGTGTCCCGGACCTCCTCGATCAGGCCGTGGTGGCGCGGGCGGTCCAGGATCGCCACCGTCAGGTCCGACACGCCCCTGGCGTCGCGCGAGAACGCGATCCGGCGCAGGTTGTCCGCCAGCGGGTCGTCCAGGTCCAGCGCGCCCCGCGCCGCCGGGCCGGCCACGATCTTCTCCACGTACCAGACGGCCGGCAGCACCGGGAACCCGCCCGGCTCCACCGCCACCAGCACCGAGATCGCGCCCGGCAGGCCCTTGCCGACCAGGCTCGCGCCCTCGACCGGGTACACGCCCAGGTCCCAGTGCGGGTCCTCCGGGCGGCCCACCGTTGCGCCGTGCGAGAGGATGCGGTCGCCGCGGGGACCGAGCACCACCCGGCCGCCCTCATCGCCCCGGCCGAGCAGGCGCGCGGCAGCCAAAGCCGCCGCCTCGGTCGCATGGACGAGCTCGAGGGCGAGCTCGCGACGCACGTCGATATAGCTACGAGGTTGGTCCTGCATGGGTACGCGTCCTGCTCAGCTAGTCGATTTCCGGTTCTTCCAGCAGCTCCGCCGGGCGGAGCTCCATCTGGTCGATGCCGCTCTGCAGGAACGCTGCACGCACGAAGTCACGGAACAGCGGGTGTGCGCGGTTCGGTCGTGACCGGAACTCAGGGTGGAACTGCGTGGCGACGAACCACGGGTGGTCCGCGAGCTCCACGATCTCGACCAGGCGCCCGTTGGGCGAGATGCCGCTGAAAACCATCCCGGCCTCGCCGAGCGATTCGCGGTATTCGTTGTTGAACTCGAAGCGGTGACGGTGGCGCTCGTACACGACCTCTTCGCCGTAGGCCTTGTGTGCAAGCGACCCGGGGACCAGCTTGCACGGATAGAGGCCAAGGCGCATCGAGCCTCCCATCTGGTCGACGTTTCTCTGCTCGGGCATCAGGTCGATGACGGGCGTCGACGTGAACGCGGCGAACTCGGTCGAGTTGGCGTCGGGCGCGTCGAGGACCTCGCGCGCGACGTCAATTACCGCGCACTGCATGCCCAGGCACAGGCCGAGGTACGGGATCCGGTTGTGCCGGGCGTAGCGAGAGGCGACGATCTTGCCCTCGATGCCGCGGTGGCCGAACCCGCCGGGCACCACGATGCCGGCGACCCCCTTGAGGAGCGCGGTGTCGCCCTGGTCGACGCGCTCCGACGACACCCAGCGGATGTCCACCGCCACGTCGTGGGAGAACCCGGCGTGGCGCAGCGCCTCCATGACCGAGAGGTAGGCGTCGGGCAGCTGCACGTACTTGCCGACCAGCGCCACCGGCACCACGCCCTTGGGTTTGCGCATGCGCTCGGTCAGCCGGCCCCACGGGGCCAGGTCGGGCTCGTGCTGCGGCGTGTCGAAGCCCATGTGGCGGGCGATCGTCCGGCCCAGGGACGTCGGGGACGCCGACCACCGCCTCGCGGGGGACGTCGCAGAACAGCGCGATCTTGTCCTTGAGGTCCTGGTCGATCGGCTGCTCCGAGCGGGCGACGATCGCGTCCGGCTGGATGCCGATGGCCCGCAGCGCCTGCACCGAGTGCTGGGTGGGCTTCGTCTTCATCTCCTCGCCCCGGATGATCGGGACCAGCGAGACGTGGACGTAGAACACGTGGCCGCGGCCCAGGTCGTTCTTGAGCTGGCGGATCGCCTCCAGGAACGGCTGGCTCTCGATGTCGCCGACCGTGCCCCCGACCTCGCAGACGACGACCTCCGCCTGCGACTCGCGCTGGGCCCGGAGGATCCGCTCCTTGATCTCGTTCGTGACGTGCGGGATGACCTGGACGGTCGCGCCCAGGTAGTCGCCCCGACGCTCCTTGGCGATCACCTCCGAGTACACCTTGCCGGTCGTCACGTTGGACGCGGCCGACAGGTTCTCGTCGACGAAGCGCTCGTAATGGCCGAGGTCGAGGTCCGTCTCCGCGCCGTCGTCGGTGACGAAGACCTCGCCGTGCTGATAGGGGCTCATCGTGCCGGGGTCGACGTTCAGGTACGGGTCCAGCTTCTGCAGGTAGACCGACAGGCCTCGGCTCTTCAGAATGCTGCCGATCGAGGCAGCCGTGATCCCCTTGCCAAGCGAAGACACCACACCGCCGGTCACGAATACGTAGTTCGACAACCTGGACCTCCTGCGGTTTTTATGAGTTTACCCCAGGACGGCGGTCAGGTCCGGGGCTCCAGCACGACCACCTTCGTCTCCCCCTCGGCCGAGCTGGCCTGCACCGACAGCCGGTTCTGGGCCTCGCTCTCTGGCACCCCCATCTCCTGCAGGAAGCGGTCCACCGGCGCCAGCTCCGTCCGCAGCGCCGGGTGACCGAAGTGCATCGGGACCACGTAGCGCGGCTCGACCTGGCGGACCACCTCGGCCGCCCTGGCGCCGTCCAGCGTCTTGCCGCCGCCGACCGGGACCAGCAGCACGTCCACGTTGCCGATCGCCTCCAGGGCCCGGTCGTCCAGCGCGTGGCCGAGATCTCCCAGGTGGCAGACCCGGACGTCGTCGAGCTCGATCACGTACACCGTGTTGCGGCCGTGCTCGGCGCCCTTCTGGCTGTCGTGGAACGTCGGCAGCCCCTGCACCGACACGCCCGCCACCTCGTACTCGCCCGGGCCCTCGATCACGTACGCGTCCTTCACCGACTGCACGTGGCTGTGGTTCTCGTGGGGGTGGCTGACCGTGACCAGGTTGCTCTCCAGCCGCAGCCTCGGGCCGAGGCCGGGCGGGAACGGGTCGGTCACCACCGCGGCGGCCTTGCCGCGCAGGCGGAAGCAGCTCTGTCCATGCCACGTCACGTCCAACGTCTCCATCTCCTCAACTAGCGGCAGGCGGGATGTACGCCCTCCAGCGTGAGCTGGACCTGCCCGCTGGACGCGCCCCGCGTGTACGTCACCGTCACGCGCTGGTCCGCCTTGAACTGCGTGCGCAGGACCTGCGCCAGCGGGTGGGCGTCGTCCAGCCGCTGGTCGTCCACCTGCGTGATGACGTCGCCGCTGGCCAGGCCGGCGCCGCTCCACGCCCACGTCCGTCGTCTGGGCGCCCACCGACGGCACGACCAGGGCCCCGCCCTGCACGATCTGCTCGATCTCCGGCTGCAGGTCGCTCGCCGGCAGCGCGAAGTGCGTCGGCTGGCCGCGGCTGGTCGCGGTCATCGTGATCCCGACCACCTGGCCGCCCACGTTCAGCACCGGCGCCCCCGAGGCGCCCGCGTCCACCTGGGCGTCGGTCCGGATCACGTTGCTCATCTGGGCCTGGCCGGGCCCCCAGCTCACCGTCACGGGCAGGCTGTCGTGGAGGCTGCCGATCACGCCCCGGCTGACCCCATGGCCGCCGGCCATCGCGCCCGGCACGACGACGACCGTCTGGCCGGTCGTCAGGTCGGCCGACGTGTCGAGCGCGAGCGTGGGCTGGTTGGAGACCTGGTCCACCTTCAGGACCGCCACCCCGGTCGTGCAGTCGTAGTCCACGAGGCGGGCGTCGTGGCGCTTGGTGTCCGTGCTGAGCAGCACGGCCAGCGTCTGCGCGTTGGCCACCACCCCGACGTTCGTCACGATGTACCCGTCCGTCGTGACCAGGAAGCCCGAGCCGTGCGTGAGGCTGGCCGCGTCGGTCACGATCGAGACGACGGCCGGCTGCGCGTTGCGGGCCACGGTCGTCGTCGCGTCCTCCTCCTTGATCGTGACGTTGCTGCCCAGGCTCACGCCCTGCGGGTTCGTCCTCGCCTGCTGGCGCATCACGACGAGGGTGACCCCGGCCGCGACCGCGCCGCCCACCAGCGCGGCGACGAGGACCGAGGCGACGAGGACGCCTGCCGGGATGCTGCGGCCGATCACAGCGCGAAGTCTAAGCAGCCCGGCGGACCGGGGGTCCTCGGCGCCGGGCGCGGTCAGCGCTCACCGGGCTCCGCGAAGCCGGACCGGATCAGGGCGGCGAGCGCGTCCACCGCGGTCGCCGCCTCCGGGCCCGAGCCCGTCAGCCGCACCACGTGCCCGCCGTCCACCCCCAGCGCCGTCACCTCCAGCAGGCTGCGGGCGTTGGCCCGCCGGCCCGTGCCCCGGGTCACGTTCTCCACCTCGACCAGCGCCCCGTAGCGGGCGGCCAGGCGGACGAACCGCGCCGCCGGCCGCAGGTGCAGCCCGTGCTCGTGCTCCACGACGACCTCGACCGCCACGGGCTCGGGGCTGCTCACGCCAGCTTCTCCAGGCCCCGCGCCGCCTCGGCCGCCGCCAGCACCGCGGCCAGGTCGGAGCCCAGGCTGGCCTCGACGGCGGCGGCCACCGCGCCCTCCACGAACGGGGCGTCCGCCAGGCGCGCCCGGTCGCGGACGGCCGGCTCCAGCAGCTCGAGCGCCGTCTCCGCGCTGAGCACCGCGCTGCCCAGGTCCACCAGGACCACGACCCCGTCCCCGCCGCCCACGGCGGTCACCGAGTCCGCGATCTCGGCGGCGTTCGTCCCCAGCGCGCCGCCGGCCCCGCCGGCGGCGACCGCGACGGGCACCTGGCCCTGCGTCACCTGCTCGATCAGCTCCCGCACGCCTTCGGCGAGCCGCGCGCTGTGCGAGACCAGCACCAGCCCGACGCTCATGCCGCGTCGCCTCGTCCCGGACGAGAGGGGGAGTTCTGGAGGAGGGGGCCTGCCCCCTCTTGCATCACTCCCAGGCCTCCGCCAGGAGCTCGACCGGGTGCCGGGCCCGCACCCCCGTCAGCGCCTGCACCTGCCACCGGCACGTCTCGCTGTCGCAGGCCACGACGTCAGCCCCGTGCTCGGCGACCCGCGCGCGCAGCGGCTCGCCGACCTGGCGGGCGATCTCGTACTTCTCCGTCTTCAGCCCGTAGGTGCCGGCGACGCCGCAGCACTCGACGCCGCTCTCGGCCACGTCGGCGCCCTCCAGCCCCGAGAGCAGCTCGAACGCCGGCAGGCCGATGCCGTGGCCGCGGAGCTGGCAGGGGCCGTGGTAGAGGATGCGGCCGGCCAGGCGGCCCGCCGGCGGCTCCAGCTCGCCCTCCCAGACCATGCCCCGGAGCAGCTCGAACAGGTCGTGGACGGACGCCGCCAGCTCGTCCCACTCGGGCCCGCGCAGGCCGAGGACGCTCCGGTACTCGTGCTTCAGCGTCAGGCTGCAGCTCGTGGACGTGGCCACGATCGGCGTCCCGGCCCGGGCCACCGGCAGGAGCGCGCGCAGGTTCGCCTCGGCCAGCCGGCGGGCGCCGGCGAAATCGCCGTTGGAGATGAAGGGCAGGCCGCAGCAGCGCTGCGGCGGCAGGTCCACGCCGAGGCCGGCCCGCGCCAGCACCCGGACCGCCGCCTCGCCCACCCAGGGCTCGTAGTAGCTCGTCGTGCAGCCGTGGAAGTACGCCACCCTGCGGATCGGCCGCTCGGGCTGGGGCAGGCGGCGGAACCGGCGCCGGAAGCTGCCCTGCGCGAACGCCGGCACCGGCGCGTCGCGGTGCACGCCCAGCAGGCGCTCGGCCACCACCCGTCCGGGCCGGAGGCGCAGCGCGAGGTTCGCGACCGGCGCCACGGTCGATCCCAGCCGGCCCAGCAGCTCGGAGCGGCTGAGCAGCTGGTTCCGGAGCCGCAGGCGCGCCGGGAGCGGCCGCTCCCGGTAGGCCCGCGCCCGCGCCCGGGCGTTCAGCTCGGCCACCTGGACCCCGGACGGGCAGGCCCGGCTGCACGCGCCGCAGCCGCTGCAGTAGTCCACCCACCGCTCGACCGGGTCGCCGGGGCGGAACCGCTGGGACTGCGGCCCGCAGTACTTCGGGCCCGGGAACAGGTCGGTCACCGGCATCACCGGGCAGGCCGAGTTGCACACGTTGCACTTCGTGCAGTGGTCGGCGCTCAGCGCCGTCTCGTCCAGGTCGAGGCGGATCGGGTCGCCGGTCACGCCGCCGCCTCCTGGCCGGCCCGCCAGCCGGTCGCGCAGGCGATGCCGTCGGCGGACCGCTCCAACGCGCGGTCGGCGGCCGCCAGCAGCCCGCCGGCCGCGAAGAGGTTCGGGCGCACCGGCTCCCCGCCGTCCCCGACCGGCCGCAGGCGCGCGTCCACCCGGACGCCGGCGCGGTGGGCGGGATGGCCGGCCTCGCTCAGGAACGCCGTCCCGTACAGCCGGTCCACCGCCTCCGGCGCCGGCACCGGCAGCCCGGCCACGGTCTCCACGAACGCGCCGTCGATCGTCAGCGCCAGCCCGCCGCTGGCCAGGCCGCCGCTCGCCAGCGCCCGGCCCGACCTGGACGACGCCACCGGCCCGCCGCAGCGCGGCCGTCAGCGCCATCTCGAGCCGGATGCCCGGGACCGACGGGGGCAGGGACGGCAGCTCGACGACCGGCAGCCCCAGCTCGCGGACCAGGCCGGCCCGGACCTCGCCGGCGCGGCCCAGGCCGAGCACCGCCGGCAGCGCCACCAGGCTGACGCCGTCCAGGTGCCCGCGCAGGGCGGCGACCACCTCCCGCCGGAGCCCGGCCGCCTCGAAGCCCCGGGCCAGCGCCAGCCCGTCCAGGTGACGGCGGTGCAGCGCGGGGACGTCGATCGTGAGCGCCCGGCAGGCCAGCCGCAGGCCGTGGCGGGCGGCGGCCTCGGGCAGGACCCGGGCGACCAGCTCGGCCTGGAAGTCGCGGTACCCGGCCAGCCCGACGGCCAGGACGCTGGCCTCCGCCCAGTCGGCGGCCAGCGATGCGGGGGCGAGGCAGGCGGGCCGCAGCGTCCCGGCCGCGGTCGCGACCAGGAGGTTCGCGGCCAGCGAGCCGTCCACCGGCAGCGACGCGGCCTCGGCGGCGCCGCGCACCGCGTCCAGGCTCGGGGCGAGGTCCGCGCCGGCGCGCGAGTACGGGTGCTCGGGCGCCGCGCCGGCCAGCGCGGCCACCTCCGGGCCGGGCGCGGCGACCAGCCGGCCGTCCCGGTAGCCGAGCACGTCGATCGTCCCGGCCCGGAAGCGCAGCGTGCCGTGGCCCCGGCCGACCACCAGCGTCCGGGCGCCCCGGCCGGCGGCCGCCAGCCCGGCCATCAGCCCCGCCAGGCCGAGGCCGATCACGACCACGTCGTAGCCCGGTCCATTACGGCCCATGGTCGAGGTCCAGCACCTCGCGGTAGACGATCTCGTTGAGCCGGAGCTGGCGCGCCTGGTCGCCCCAGAGGATGGGTCGGTCGCCCTTCATGCGCTCGTCCAGGAACCCGCGCAGCGGCGCCAGCGACGAGCCCCCCGCGGGCTCCGCCCGCTCCAGGATCCCGGCCGCCCGGAGCGCGCAGTACGCGCCCTGGCACGGGCCCATGCCCAGGCGCGTCGCCCGCAGCAGGTCGTCGATGGGCGTCCGGCCGTGCGCGGCGACGTGCTCCTCCACCATCGCCCGGCTGACCAGCTCGCACTCGCAGACCAGGTCGGCGTCGGCGCCAGCGGCTCCATCCTCCCGGGCGGTCAGCCGGTCGCCCAGCCGGTAGTGGCGCCCGGAGCGCGCCTCCGGCAGCGGCTCCTCGGCCGTCCGGCAGGGAGCGGTGACGCCGAGCTTCCGGCAGACCGCGTCAGCCGTGTCCTGGGCCATCAGCCGGTACGTCGTCAGCTTGCCGCCGACGATCGAGACGAAGCCCTCCACGCCGTCGCGGGCGTGGTCCAGCACGGTGTGGCTGCGGCTGAGGAACCGGGAGTCGCTGGCGTCGTGGCCGGGATCGTACAGCGGCCGGGCGCCCGCGAACACGCGGAGGACGCGCCGCTCGGCCACGGCCGGCATCATCGCGGCCGCCTCCGCCATGATGCCGGCCACCTCCGCCCGCGTGACCTCGTACTCGTCGGTGTCGAGCGTCCGGTCGGTCGTGCCCAGGATGGAGACGGGCCCGACCGGCACCACGATGTCCCCGTCGCCCGGGGCGCGGCAGCGGTTGACCACCCGGCTGGCGAGCCGCTGGTTCATCACGACCATCGTCCCCCAGCCCGGCGCCATCTCCAGCTCGACGCCGGCCAGCCGGGCCACGCGCCCCGCCCAGTAGCCGGCGGCGCTGGCCAGGACGGCCGTGCCGACCCGCTCCCGGGCGCCGCTCGCGACGTCCTCCAGCTCCACCCAGCGCACCGCGCCGGCCTCGACCCCGACGCCGGCCAGGCGGGTGTACCGGCGCACGCCGGCGCCGAGCTCGAGGGCGGCCTCCACGTTGCCGCCGACCAGGCCCCAGGGCTCGATCGTCGCGTCGGGCACGGCGAACGCCCGCCGGAGCGCGGGGGTGAGCAGCGGCTCGTCGCGCCGGGCCGCCTCCGCCGGGACCTCGTGGATCTCGATGCCGGCCGCCCGGCAGCCGGCCAGGAGCTGGGCCGGGTAGTCGTCCGGGTCGCCCTCCAGCCAGCAGAACAGCCCGCCGGTGTCCTCCACGGCGGGGGCCGCGATCCGGCGGACGACGCGGTTCTCCTCGATGCACTCGCGGGCCGCGTCGGGGTCCCGGACCGCGTAGCGGGCGCCGCTGTGCAGGAGGCCGTGGAAGTGGCCGGTCGTGCCGGTGGCCAGGTCGCCCTGCTCGACGAGCAGGCTGCGGACGCCGCGCATCGCCAGGTCGCGGAGCAGGCCCGCGCCGGTGGCCCCGCCGCCGACCACCACCACGTCGTACTCGGTCATGCTCAGCCGGCGGACTCGGCGAGGGTCCGCACCAGCAGGGCGGACGAGGTCGCGCCCGGGTCCTGGTGCCCGACGCTCCGCGGCCCCAGGTAGCTGGCCCGGCCCTTGCGGGCCTGCATGGGGATCGTGGCGGCGGCCCCGCGCTCGGCCGCGTCCGCCGCCCGCCGCAGCGCCGCGGGCGCGTCGCAGCCCTCGGCGATCGCCGCGTCCAGAGCCTCCACCGCCGGCCCCAGCGCATCCACCATCGTCTTGTCGCCGCGCTCCGCCTTGCCCCGGTCCACCACGCCCTGGAGACCCGCCGCCAGCGCCTCGCGGACGTCGGCGAGGGCCAGCCCGTCCTTGCCCGCCGCCGACTGGCCCATGCGGATGAAGAACGTGCCGTACAGCGGGCCGCCGGCGCCCCCCACCGTCGAGACGAGGGCCATGCCGGTCTGCCGGAACAGGCCGGCGACGTCCGCGTCGCCGGCCCCCTCGAGCACCCGCTCCCGGACCGCCCGGAAGCCGCGCCTCATGTTCGTGCCGTGGTCGGCGTCGCCGATCGCCGAGTCGAGCCTGGTCAGCTCCTCGGCGTGGTCGGTCAGCGCCGCTGCCAGCCGCTCCAGCCAGCCGCGGGCGCGACCGGCGTCCAGGGTCACACCCGCCATCGCAGCGCTGGCGTGTGCACCGGCGCGTCCCACAGATGGACCAGCTCGTCGTCGAGCCGCAGCAGCGTGATGGAGAGCCCGGCCATCTCCAGCGACGTGATGTAGTTCCCGACCAGGCTCCGCTCCATGCGGTAGCCGCCGGCGGCCAGCGCCTCCGCCACCCGCCGCATGGCGATGTACAGCTCGATCAGCGGCGTCCCGCCCATGCCGTTGACGAACGCCAGCAGGCGGTCGCCGGACCGGTACGGCAGGTCGGCGAGGACCGGCTCCAGGAGGCGGTCCACGATCCGGTCGGCCGGCTCCAGCTTCATGCGCTCCCGGCCGGGCTCGCCATGGATGCCGATGCCGATCTCCATCTCGTCCTCGGCCAGGTCGAACGTGGGCTTGCCGGCCGCCGGCACGGTGCAGGACGTGAGCGCCATGCCCATGCTGCGGCCGCTGTCGTTGACCTTGCGGACCGCGTCGGCCACCTCGGCCAGCGACGCCCCCTCCTCGGCCCGCGCGCCGGCGATCTTCTCGGCCAGCACCGTGGTGCCGACGCCGCGCCGGCCCGCCGTGTAGAGGCTGTCCTGGACCGCGACGTCGTCGTTGATCACGACGCTCTGCACCTCGATGCCGTCGGCCTGCGCGAGCTCGGCCGCCATCTCGAAGTTCAGCACGTCACCCGTGTAGTTCTTGACGAGGTCGGGGGCGGGCGACGTGAAGACGGCCCCGGGACAGGCCCCGCTCAGCATGCCGAGGCCGACGACCCCGCCGTGCATCGGCTCGTGGCCGCTGCCGCCACCGGAGACGAGCGCCACCCTGCCCGCGTGCGGCGCGCCGCGCCACACGACGTAGTCCGGGCCCAGATGGACGTCGAGGAGGTCGGGATGCGCCGCGGCCATCCCCCGCAGCGCCTCGGCCACGACGTCGTCGGTCGCGTTGATGAGCTTCTTCACGTCCGGTCACCGCTCCCGTTCCGGCCAGGGGGGTGTTCCCCCCCTGCCGGTCTCACCTGTCCTCCCAGTCGCGCGTCCGCTCGACCGCCTTCTTCCACTGCGCCCGGCCGGCCGCGCGCTGCTCGTCGCTCCAGGCGGGCTCCCACGTCCGGTCCACCTGCCAGTTGCTGCGCAGCTCGTCCAGGCTGGCCCAGAAGCCGACCGCGAGCCCGGCGGCGTACGAGGCGCCGAGCGCGGTGGTCTCGCTGACCGTCGGCCGCACCACGGGCGTGCCCAGGATGTCGGCCTGGAGCTGCATCAGGAAGTTGTTCTGGACCATGCCGCCGTCCACCTTGAGCGTCTTGACGGGGACGCCGGAGTCGCTCTCCATCGCCTCGGCGACGTCCAGCGTCTGGTAGCAGACGGACTCCAGGGTGGCCCGGACCAGGTGGCGCCGGTCCACGTACCGGGTCAGGCCGACGATGGCGCCCCTGGCGTACATGTCCCAGTACGGCGCGAAGAGGCCGGAGAAGGCGGGCACGAAGAACGCCCCGCCCGAGTCCTCCACCTCCGAGGCGATCGCCTCGGTCTCGGCCGCGCTGCTGATGATCTTCAGATTGTCGCGCAGCCACTGCACGGCCGCGCCCGTGATCGCGATGGAGCCCTCCAGCGCGTACGTGCACTCGCCCTTCCTCAGCCCGTAGGCGGCCGTCGTGAGCAGGCCGCTCTTCGACGGGATCGCCTCGCTGCCGGTGTTCAGGAGCATGAAGTTGCCGGTGCCGTACGTGTTCTTGGCCTCGCCAACGTCGTAGCAGGTCTGGCCGAACACGGCCGCCTGCTGGTCGCCGAGGTCGCCGCAGACGGGCACCGCCCCGCCGACGGCGTCGATGGACCCGGTGTCGCCGTACCGGTCGGGGTCGCTGGACGGCCGGATCTCCGGCAGCATCTGGCGGGGCACGCCGAGCCGGCGCAGGATCTCGTCGTCCCACTCCAGCCTGCGGAGGTCCATCAGCATGGTGCGCGACGCGTTCGTGTAGTCGGTCACGTGCGCGCCGCCGTTGGGCCCGCCGGTCAGCCACCAGATGAGCCAGGTGTCGATGTTGCCGAACAGCAGCTCGCCGTTCTCGGCCTGGCGGCGGGCGCCGTCCACGTTGTCCAGGATCCACTTGACCTTGGGCCCCGAGAAGTACGTGGCGACGACCAGCCCGGTCCGGCTCTTGACCGTGTCCTCGAAGCCCTCGTCGATCAGCTCCTGGCAGATGTCGCGGGTCCGGGTGTCCTGCCACACGATCGCGTTGTAGACCGGCTTGCCGGTGGCCTTCTCCCACACGACCGCCGTCTCGCGCTGGTTCGTGATCCCGATGGCGGCCAGGTCGGCCGCGGTGACGTTGCCCTTCTCCATCGCGGCCTTCGTCACCGCCAGGGTCTTGGACCAGATCTCCATCGGGTCGTGCTCGACCCAGCCCGGCCGCGGGTAGATCTGCTCGTGCTCCTCGTACGCCGACGACACCACCCGGCCGTCGTGGCTGAAGACCATGAAGCGGGTGCCCGTCGTCCCCTGGTCGACGGCTGCTGCATAGGTGGCCATGGACGCGTCAGACCTCCGCT
>VBJR01000240.1:4050-7059 GCA_005880175.1 Chloroflexota bacterium | reverse complement strand
AGGAGGTCCACGCCTTCTTCCGCGCTCACTCCCGAGCCCAGATGCTGGCCACCGCGTCGCCCTTCAATACGCCCTGGCTACCACCGGGTTACGGACAGAAGTTGTGGAAGGCTGCTTAGGATCGCCGTCTGCGCCGCCAGCGAGCAGACCCGCGCTGAGGTGGACGGTGTGTGCGGCTTCAGGGCCAGCGCGGTCAGATCCTCGAAGTGCCGGGCGATGGCCATGCGCACGGCCAGCGGCGCCACGGTGTTGTGCAGGAGGACGTAGCTCCTGGTCAGCGCCGCCATCCCGTCCAGCAGCGATCCATCCGGGTTGCCAACGAACGCGTGCGGCGACGTGTCTAAGGTGCACGACGCGAGGACGGGTTGTGGGTCGGAAGCTTCGGCGGTGCCGTCCGCCAGGAGCTGCACGACGCTGAACTCGAAGACCTCGGCGATGTTGACCAGGTCGGAGTGGAGCGGGTCGGTTCTGCCGTTCTCGACGTCCAGCATCCAGCCGGGTGATCGATCTATACGGTGGGCGAGGACCTCCTGGCTGAGGCCGCGTTCCTCGCGGAACTTGCGGATGCGCAGGCCCAGGGCCGGCGAGCCCTCACCGGAGCGGCGATGCCTGGTTCGGTCCCTACCTGCTCGTTCGTTGTCCGTCATGGCCCCATCCCCACGCTTGCGTCCACCATTCCGCTCCGCGCCACGCTCCGTCCTGCTCCCGGCACCGTAGCAGACCTGACCGGGAAGTGATCCACCCGGCGGCTGGGAACGCGTGCGCCAGCATCGCGGCATGGCACGAATGACATCGCGGCCGAAGAAGGTCACCGTCCGGTATCGGGGGATCCCGTATTCCCTCAACCTCGTCGCATGCCGGCGCGCGCTGGTGGCGCGGCAGGTCGATGGCGATCTGGACAGCATGGAGAGCCTGGCTGACACGGTCGGCGTCAGCCGCTCCACGGCGTCCAGGTTCTTCTCCGGCAAGCCCACCTCGCTGACGGTTACGCTGCGGATTCTCAAGGCGCTGAAGCTGAAGTTCGAGGACGTGGCCACGCCGGAGACCGACG
Organism: Chloroflexota bacterium; assembly: GCA_005880175.1. The sequence continues at coordinate 6,008 of VBJR01000240.1, read as the reverse complement.
AGGACTCCGCCGCGTGAGCGCCGCGAACGTGGGAGCGTCGAACGGCGCGCCGGACGACGGGCTGCGGGAGAGCTGGCGCCAGGTGATGTCGATGCGCCGCTCGACCCAGCAGTTCCGAGCACGTGTGGGCCGGACGCTCCCGTCCGTCCAGATGGCGATGGACGCCGACCCGCAGTTCGGCGACGTGGCGACGACGATGGCGGTGTTGGTGCGCGTCCTCGACTGGGCCGTGCGCGACCTCGATCGCCTCCGGCTGCCGGAGGAGCTGTTCGAGGTGGTCGCGTGACTGACCCGATGAGCCGTCCCGAGACCGCAACGGTGTGGTTCGGCGGCATGCCGTACAGGTTCGACTTCGGGATGTGCCGCCGGGCGTTGGAGGCGCGGCAGGCGGACGGCGACCTCGGCGACGTCGACAGCCTGGCGGACGGGGTCGGACTCGCGCCGAGTACGGTCAGAGGGTTCTTCCGGGGCCAGCGGCCGCTACTGGCGGAGGCGTTGTGCATCCTGGGGATGCTCAACCTGAAGTTCGAGGACGTGGCGAAACCGATCGACAAGGTGCCGGGCTGAATCGGGAGCAAGACTGATCCCTCGGAGGGCGGAGGCGCCGCGACGCTTCCGCCCTCCTCTCTCCTACGCCGGCCGGCTCAGGACCTGGCTCGATTCCACCGGGTAGACGTCGATCACATCCGGGCCCTTCGCCATCAGGCGCGGGAAGTCCTCGTTGGGCGTCACGGCCTGGCCGTGGTCGTCCCGGCTGAAGACGGAGACGTGCCGCTCCTCCACGACCAGGATGACCGGGAACTGGTCGTCCGGGTGGATCGCGGCGCGGTCGATTGCTTGCTGGGCGGCCATGCGTGGGTCGGGCGCCTCGATCGTGTCTTCGAGCTCCTGGTAGCGTCCTGGGCCGTCGCTCAGGGCGACGAACGCGCTGTATCGGGGCATCGGGGAAGGATCGCACAGCGGCATGGGCGCGTGTCCATATCGGCTTAAACGGTGCAATCGGCTGAAACATTACTAATGGCTGACTGACACCTTTCGAGAAGAAGTAGCTTCCTCCGTGCGATGGCAGAGGAACTGCTCACTTCATCTGAAGCGGCTCGGATGCTGCGGGTGAGCAAGGCCACGATCACGCGATATGTCCGGCTTGGCCAGCTCCCCGCCATCCGGCTGCCGAGCGGCCACATCCGCCTCCGTCGGCGCGACATCGAGAAGCTGCTGCGGCAGGCTGACGAGACCGACGACGACCGCTGATCCATCACGCCGCCGTGCGGGTTCGGGAGGGCGACCTGGTGGCCACCCTCCCGGATCGAGGCTCTACGAGAGGAGCGCGAGGGCCCGGCTGCCGATGTTCTGACCGCCGAGAATGCGCTCGAAGCGGGTCTCCTCGGGGGTCGAGGTCCGGGTGCGCCGGCGGGTCATGGCGTGGTCGTTGTACGCGACGACCGCCTGCCAGGCGCCCCACGCGGTGCCCCGGACGTCGTCCTGGCCGAAGCGGTGGCCGCGGTAGATCCCGTCGATCTCGGCACGCACGTTGGTGGCGCGGGTCTGGCCCGGTCGCGAGTCCGGCGGATCGGGGACGAGCTCGTCGAGGAACGCCCGCCAGTCGTGGTCGCTGATCTGGACCGCCGACAGCTCCTCGGCCTTCCGCCGGACGCGCTCGGCGGCGCCTCTGGTCAGACCCAGGACCCGCCGCGCCTCGGTCAGCCGGGCCTCGGCGCCGCTCGTGTGGCGGATCTTGTACGTCGCCTGTGCCCCGCGCAGGGCAGCGCGCAGCGTGTTCATGCAGACGACCCGGACCGGGGTGGCGCAGGCGGTCACCGCGCCCGTGCCGTCGTGCGTGTTAGTGAGCAGCACGTACATGTCGATCGGGCTGTCGGGCAGGTCCAGCTCGAAGGGCGCCTTGGCCAGAAGCCAAACTTCTCTGCACCTTGTCAAGCCGCAGCCGTAGAGCGGGTGGG
>VBJR01000240.1:0-3774 GCA_005880175.1 Chloroflexota bacterium | reverse complement strand
CCGGCGGATCCGGGACGAGGGCATCCAGGAACGAGCGCCAGTCCTGGTCGCTGATCCTGGTCGACGACAGCTGCTCGGCCCGCTGGCGCACGCGCTCGGCAGCACCGCGCGTGAGCCCCAGGACACGCTGCGCTTCGTCGAGTCTGGCCTGGGCACCGCTGGTGTGGCGGATCCGGTAGCTCGCCTGGGCCCGGTCGAGGGCGGCGCGCAGGGTGTTCATGCAGACCACCCGGATGGGGGTGACCGCGGCGGTGACGGCGCCGCTGCCGTCATGCGTGTTGGTCAGCATCACGTACATGTCGACGGGGCTGTCGGGGAGGTCGAGCTTGAACGGCGTCGATGCGAGCAGCCAGGTGACCTGGCCGCCCCGCAGGCTGCCCGCGGTCTTGTAGAAGAAGCCCTCACCGCCCAGCAGCTCGTCGGCCCAGGCGAAGGCCTCCTCGTTCTGGACGATGCGGTAGGTATGCCCGACAACGCCGAGGGCGCGGCCGTCGGTCGCGCGGGTCACCGCGAAGTGGTCGGGGACCGGGCGGTAGCCGTCCTCGGGGTTGCCGACGTAGATCGGCTGCTTGGTCAGGTCCCAGCCAGCCAGGCCGCTGTAGGTCAGGGCCTCGGCGCTGTCGAGCGAGTTGTTGGGGAGCACCGTGCCCAGCCCGTGCCAGGCTGGTCGGCCCTCCGTGAAGACGCCGGACTCGAACTCGTGCGGCATGTCGTGCCACCTCCTGTGGAGCTCGGGAGCGGCCGCCCCCGGCGCGGCGGCCAGGAGCCGGGTGGCCACGCGCCGCTGGGGCTCGCGCAGCGACCCGGAGGGCTCGGCCCCACGGCGCGGCGGGCGCTCGGCTGGGCTGGTCTGCGAGGGGGGTGGCTGCTGACCCGAGGTCTCGGGGAGGTTGGCGGGCGGTCTGGCGGCCGTGGTGCTGCTGGCGGAGTGGGGGAACAGGCCTACAAGCCGAGCGAGTACGTCAGAGCCACGAACTCGCCGTCGCGGTCGGCGGCGACCAGGCTCAGCCGCGACGACAGTAGGCGACGCGGCAGCAGCGGCGCCCCGGCGCCGAGCAGCACCGGAGCCATCGAGAGGACGATCTCGTCCAGGAGACCATGGTCGGCGAACGCGCCGACGAGCCCGCCGCCGCCGACCAGCCAAACGTTCTTTCCCCCGGCCGCGTCAACCATGGCCTGGTGGACTGCACGGACGTCGCCGCTCACGAAGGTGAGGTCTACGCCCGGGATCGGGGGCAGGTCACGGTGGCTGAACACCCAGCACGGGACGTTGCCGTACCAGCCGTGCCAGGGCTCTGGGCGAGCGAGCAGGTCGTACCGGTCGAGCACCCACTCGTAGGTGGTCGCGCCCATGGCGAACGCGCCCACTTCGGCGAAGAACGCCTCGAACCGGCCGCCGCCGGCCCGCTTCGACTCGGCCTCGAACAGCCAGTCCAGCGAGTTGTCCTGGTCCGCGATGAACCCGTCGATGCTGGTCGACGTGTAGTACTGCGTCCTGGTCATTCGGGCAATTGTGCCGGCCGAGCGTCAGTGCTCCTGCAGGACGACGGCCGGGTGTTCCTGCCCTCAAGCTCCGTCGTCCCGGCGGCGGCGCAGTCGGCGGGGACCAGATCTTCGCCGGTGGGCGGTTGGTGCTGGTCCCGGTCGCGCTGGGGATCGCCAGCGGCTGGATCGGGCGTTCCGGCCCTGCTGCCGTCCGCACGCCCGGTGGGCTGCTCTGGTTGCCGGCATCGTCTGGATGAGCGGGATCATCCTGGCGGTGGCTTCGTGGTCGGGCTGGCGGGCGGCGACGCTCGGAGCGGCCGGACGTCGCGCGCTGCGCCGGCCTGACCGGGCCACCGCGGTGAGGTACACGAGCTCGTGATCTGCGCCTATCAGAGCGTGGCAAGGCCGGTGGCGCAGGCCAGGCGCCGGGCCTGATCGCGTTTGCCGCGAAGGTGGCTGAGTGTGTGGTCGAGGCCCTCGATCTCGCCGCGCCAGCCCTCCTGATGGGCCCGGCCGCGGCGGGCGATGAGGTCCGCCTCGAGTTCGTCGAGGCGGTGGATCATGGTCGGGCTGACGTGGAGCATCGGACAGCGCACGCAGGCGTGCTCGTGCACGCACGGCGTCCCGTACGGACGTCCGCAGCTCCCGAGCTCGACCTTGCGCTTGTCGAAGTGCTGCTGGAACTCTTGCCATTCAGCGTCGGTCGCCGGACGATACTCCTCGCTGGGCCGCAGGCTTCGGCGCCGGTCGAGGAACGCCTGGTAGTGGCGGACGAGGTCTTCCTCGAAGACGGCGACGTAGCCGCGGGTGGTCTCCAGGTTGAGATGGCCGAGCAGAGCGGCGCCGATGTGGATGGGCAGGCCGCTGTTGACCAGATCGGTGGCGAAGATGCGCCGGAAGTCGTGCGGTGTGAAGCGCGCCTCCGCGAACGACGGATGTCGCTCGGCGAGATGGGCGCAGCGTCGGGCGAGCACCTTGGTGACGGCTTTGTGCGTGAACACCGAGCGGGTGTGGCCCACCTGTCTCTGGAAGAGGAAGGGCATGGGCGGGCTGTGCATCTTCTCATCGTTGTCATAACGGGTCACCTGCGGGACCTCGCGGCCTTCCCGCGTGTGCCGGCGGACGACGGCGGCGAGGACGTGGAAGAGGTCCGCGGACATCGGGATGACGCGTTCGCGGTCCGTCTTCGAGGGGGCGATGACGAGGAGGGCGATGAGCTCCCCGTTGGGCCGCTGGTACCGACGAATGCTGAGCTGGGTCAGCTCCAGCAGCTCCTCGATACGGATTCCGGTGTGCCGCAGGGTCTCGACGAGGGCCCATTCCCAGAACGCGGTCTCCTCCGCACGGAGCAGATCGACGACCTCGCCCGTGGTCACGACCTGGACGCGAACGCGCGAGTTCCCGTCGCCGGCAAGACGCCGGTACACGCGACCATCGACCGTGACGAGCTGGTCGGCGGCAGTATCCAGGGCGCGGCTCAGCAGGTGGTGCAGGTGCGCGTGGCGGTCCTGCACATCCGCGACGAGAAGGGGCAGGAGAGGCTGTCGTACCCGTGTTCGCGCGGCAGAGCGCTCGCGTGCTCGTCGCTGGCGCCGCCCGCTGCCGACCAGCTCGGTCGCGAGGATGGGGCAGGGCGCCACCCACGCTGCCCACCGCTCGGGCTCCGCCGCCGCCCAGGTGTGGATGTCGAGGTAGAGGCTGCGCACCGACAGCAGGATGTTGTCGACCTGGATCCGCGGGCGGCCGTCCCGGCGGAGCTGGAGGGAGGCTCGCCACTTCTGGTATGCCTCCTGTTCCAACCGCAGGTTCATCTGGCCAGGAGCGATCTCCTCGATCTTGGCCCAGAACGTGCCCGCGAGCAGCGTGGCCAGTTTCTCCAGCGTGCCGTAGTCGATGTCTCCGACTCGACGCTCCAAGTAGTCGACAAGGAGGTCCCGCACCGCCCGGTTGGCGATGGTGTGGCGATCGACCATCTCCTGGACGGTGAGGCGGCCCCGGAGACTGGCTGACCGGATGGATGGCGGCGTGCTCGGCGGGAAATGGCCCGTGGTGTAAAGGACCTTCCAGGCCAGGAGGGCGCCGAAGGTGTTCTGGCGGCCCCGCCGGTGGGCGTAGGTGACGTCGTAACGCCGGCACTCCCAGGCGTAATGGAGCAGGGCTTCCGGAGTCAGCTCGTTGAACCTGATCCCGAAGACAGTGAGGGCGCAGGCCACGTCAAAGACTGCTCCGAGCCGGATGAGCTGGCCGGCCTCGACGGGGATATTGTCAAGAGTTGTGGATTGGCCGGTG
>VBJR01000219.1:52011-55802 GCA_005880175.1 Chloroflexota bacterium | reverse complement strand
GGACAACCAGGCGAAGTACCGGACGCCCGAGGAGCTGAGCGAGGCGGCCGGGCACGACCCGATCGCCCGGTTCGAGGCGTGGCTGGTCGAGCGCGGGTGGCTGGCGGCCGGCGAGGCGGACCGCCTGCGCGAGGAGCTGGACCGGGAGGCCAGCGAGGCGGCCGACTGGGCGGAGCGGCAGCCGGCGCCGCGGGCCGAGGACCTGGACCGGCACGTGTTCGAGCGGTGATCGTCGAGGCGGTCAGCGAGGTCCCGGCCGAGGTCGTGGACGTGTACCGGGCGGCGTTCGCCGAGAGCCCGTACTACGAGGGCGAGGAGGAGGTGGCGCGGTTCGCCGAGGAGGCGCTGCCCCGCCACGCCGGCCGCCGCGGCTTCCACTGCGTGGTCGCCCGCGACGCCGGCGTCGTGGTGGGCTTCGCCTACGGCTACGTGGGCGCGCCGGGCCAGTGGTGGCACGACTGGGTCGCGGGCCTGCTGGGCCCGGCGCTGGCCGAGGAGTGGATGACCGACGCGTTCGAGCTGGCCGAGCTGGCCGTCCGCCCGACCGCCCAGCGCCGGGGCGCGGGCGGCCGGCTGCACGACGCGGTGCTTGCGGACCGCCCGCACCGGACGGCGATCCTGTCCACCCGAGACGAGGACACCCCGGCCCGCCGGCTGTACCGCCGCCGCGGCTGGCTGCCGCTGCGCGAGGGCTGGCGCCCGACGCCGGGCGTCCCGCCGCTGGTGTTCATGGGCCTGCGCCTGCCGGCCGGCTAGGGACGGAACTTGCCGTTCGTCCGCCACCCCGCGGCACGATCGAGGCGTGGCGCCCGGACGGCAAGAGCTTCTCCTGAGCGTTTTCCGTCACCGGCGGTGAGGGTTCGCACGCTTCCTCCGGGCTCGTGGACCGGCGCAACATGCGAGTCAGGAGGTCATGACAACATGACGCAAGAGGAGCAACCACTGCCCCGCAGCGGATCCTCGGCGCTCGCCGCCGGCGCGCTCGTTCAGGCGGTCCTGGGCGCCGAGTTCGTGCTGGCCGGACTGAACAAGCTCGCCGATCCGCAGTACCCCGCCCACTTCCGTGACTTCGTCACGAGCAGTCTCGGCGTGATGGGCGGCCCGCTGGCCGCGCTCATGCGAACGCTCGTGCTGCCCAACGTCACGGCCATGGCGCAGGTCGCCCGCTTCACCGAGCTGGGCGCCGGCGTCGTGCTCGTGCTGGTCGCCGCCGAGGTGGCGCGACGCCGGCTCGGCGGCCGCCCGGGGGCCCGGCACGGCTACGAGCCGATCGTGGCGCTCGCGGGCGCCCTCGCCGCGCTCGTGGTGGCCGGCCTGTCCCTGACGATCTACCTGCTCCAGGGCGGCACGCTGCCCCGCGTCAGCCCCGGCCTGGCCTTCGGCGCCCCTGTCGCGATCGAGCTGTTCAACGTGCCGATCGCGTTGGCCGTCGCCTGGTTGGAGCTCGGCCGGTACCTCGCGCTTCGGCGCGCCGCCGTCCAGGAGCCCCGGCCGCCGGCGAGGCGGCGGGTCGTCCCGGCGGTCGTCGCCGTCCTGCTCCTGGTGGCGCTCGCGGCCTGCGGCGGCGGAAGTGCCAGCGCCGTGCAGCCGGCGGGCACGACGAAGGTGACGATGTCGGAGTTCAAGTTCGAGCCGAACGCGATCGACGTGAAGTCGGGTTCGACGCTGTTCCTGGTCAACGGCGGGAGCGCGGCGCACGACCTGGTCGTGGCGGACGGCAGCGGCGCCGTCAAGGCCCGCAGCTCGCTCGTGCAGGCAGGCGACAGCACGACGTTCGCGATCGGCGACCTGCCGGCGGGCGGGTACCAGGTGTACTGCGACGTGCCCGGCCACAAGGCCGCGGGCATGACGGGCACGCTCACGGTGTCGTGATGCGGTGACGGCGGCGGGCCGCACACGACCCGGGGGACCGTACAATTCGGCTCCCGTGGCCGTGGACCCGAGAATGCGGCGCCTGGGCTTCGAGCCGGACGACCGCCCGCACTCGGCCCGCCAGCTGCCCGGAATCCTGCTGGATGCCGCGGCTCTGGTGTGGCGTGCGTCGCCACGGTTGGTGGCGGTCCTGGTCGCGCTGCAGCTCGTGTCGGCGGCCGCGTTCGGCGTCGTCCTGCTGGCCGTCAGGGCGGTCGTCGCGCAGCTGCTGACGGCCCAGCAGACGCACATCGGCCTGTCCGCGGTGCTGGCGCCGCTGGGGCTGATGACCGTGGTGCTGATCTTCATCACGTTCTCGGCCACGTTCAGCAACTCGATCCGGATGGTCCTCACCGAGCAGGTCTCGGAGTCCGCCTTCCAGCCGGTCGTGGACGTGGCCAGCGCGGTGGACCTGGAGGCCTACGACCGGTCCGACTTCCACGACCGCATGCAGCGCGCGCTGAACGCCTCGGGCCGGCCGCTCCAGCTCACGATGGCGCTCCTGCAGCTCGGCGGGTCGCTGGCCACCATCGTCGGGCTGGTTGCCGTGCTGCTGGTGCTCCAGCCCCTGCTGCCAGCGTGCAGTTCAGCGAGCACGAACGCCGGCGGCAGTACGTCCGCGGGCTGCTGACCGGCGGCGACATGGCCAAGGAGGTGCGCGCGTACGGCCTCGCCGGGCACCTGCGTGGCCTGGCGCGGCGGATGTTCGAGCGGCGGATGGCCGAGCTGTGGCACCTGGTCGGCCGCGGCTCCGCCCGCTCGCTGGCGGGCAGCGCGGCGGCGGCGCTCGCGATCTCGCTCACGATCGGTGTGATGGCGTGGTTCGTGATCGAGCGCGGCATGTCGGTGGCGACGGCGACGGCCGCGGCCATCGCGATCGTCGGGCTAGCGCCGCAGGTGGCCTCGCTGGCGTTCGGCGTCGGCCAGCTCTACGAGAACGCCCTCTTCCTGGAGGACCTGAGCGCGTTCCGGGCCCTGCTGCCCGAGGTCCTGGCGGCCCGGTCGTCGGCGCCGGCTCCGGAGCGGTTCGACACGCTGCGGCTGGACGACGTGGGGTTCGTGTACCCGGGCTCCGAGCGCGCGGCGCTGAGAGGGGTCTCGCTGACGATCCGGCGCGGCGAGGTGGTGGCGCTGGTCGGCGAGAACGGGTCGGGCAAGACGACGCTGGCCAAGATCCTGTCCGGCCTGTACCGCCCGCACACCGGCCGCGTGTGCTGGGACGGGACCGACGTGTCCGAGGTGGACGCCGAGCAGCTCCGGAGCGGCATCGCGGTGGTTTTCCAGGACTTCGGCAAGTACCTGTTCCCGGTCGCCGACAACATCGGCCTGGGCCGGGTCGAGGAGATCGAGGACCGGCCGGCCGTCGAGCGGGCCGCCCGGCGCGCCGGCGCGGACGAGTTCATCGAGCAGCTGCCGGGTCGCTACGACACGATGCTCGGCAAGATGTTCGAGGGCGGCGAGGACCTGTCGGTGGGCCAGTGGCAGCGGATCGCGGTGGCGCGGGCGTTCTTCCGCGACGCGCCGTTCGTGATCCTGGACGAGCCGACGGCGGCGCTCGACGCCCGCGCCGAGCACGCGCTGTTCGAGAGCATCCGCACCCTGTTCGCCGGCCGCACGGTGCTGCTGATCTCGCACCGGTTCTCGAGCGTCCTGTCCGCGGACCGGATCTTCGTGCTCGACCAGGGCCGCCTGGTCGAAGAGGGCACGCACGCGGAGCTGATGTCGGCGCGCGGACTGTACTCCGAGCTCTTCCTGCTCCAGGCCGAGGCGTACCGGGACTGACGGGCCGTTCCGCCCGGCTCTACTTCCACGCGCACGGCATCGACTTGATGCCGTGGATGAAATAGCTCTGCAGCATCGCCGGGGGGCCCGTCACCTCC
>VBJR01000219.1:7716-51891 GCA_005880175.1 Chloroflexota bacterium | reverse complement strand
ACCAGTACACGACCTTCTCGCCAGCCTTGATCGGGACCCCGTGCAGCTCCGTGTCGGCCGTCGCCGTGCGCCGGAAGTGGATGACCGGCGTCGCCCAGCGGACCAGCTCCTCCACCGCGTTCCGTGCGCCCGTCTCGTAGTCGCTCCACCAGGCCCGGCGCTGGTCCGGGAAGTCCGTCAGCGCCTTCATGCCGTGGCTGATCGCGTTGCGCGTGGTCTCGTTGCCCGCCACCACCAGCAGGATGAAGAACGAGCCGAACTCCTGGGCCGTGAGCCGCTCGCCGTCCAGCTCCGCGTGCATCAGCCCGCTGGTGATGTCGTCGCGCGGGTTCGCCAGCCGGTCCTCGCCCAGCGCCTGCGCGTACGCGTAGATCTCGAAGCTGGTCGTCATCAGGTGCTCGAACGTGCCCCCGTAGTCGGGGTCGCCCGCGCCCAGGATCACGTTCGTCCAGTTGAAGATCTGCCGCTCGTCCTCGGCCGGGATGCCCATCATCTCGCAGATGATCTGGAGCGGCAGCGGGGCCGCGAACGCCTGGACGAAGTCGCACCGCCCGTCCGGGTGCTCCTCCAGCGCCCGGTCCACCAGGGCCCGCGCCTTGTCCCGCACGTAGCCCTCGACCCGGGCCACCATCCGCGGCGTGAAGCCCTTCTGGACGATGCCCCGCAGCCGCGCGTGCTTGGGGTCGTCCATGCTGATCATCGAGCCGAAGAACTCCGCGATCTCGATGGGCAGGTCGATGACGTTCGTCCCCAGGCCGCTGCAGAACAGGTCCGGCCGGCGGCTCGCCTCCACGATGTCGTCGTACCGCGTCACGGCCCAGAAGCCGGGTCCGGTCGGGAACCCCTCGACCGGGAACTCCGCGAAGAACCGCACGGGCGCCTCGCGCCTCAGCGTCGCGAACCCGGCCTCCCGGACGTCGTTCCCCGCGTTCCAGAAGTCCAGGCTGGCGAGGTCGACCTCCTCGAGCGGCAGCGGCGCGTGGGTGCTCACGCCCCGCATCCTATGGCCTGCGGGCGGCGTGCGGCGCGGCTCGGGCGCCGCGCCGGCCGGCCGCGACCGCGGTCATTTCTGGTCGAGCTTCTGCATGGCCTGCTCGATGTCGATCTCGCCCTTGGCGAGCTGCTCGAGCAGGTCGACCTTCGGACTCGCCGCCGGCCGCTCCGGCGCGAGGCCCAGGCGGGCCAGCAGCGCGTCGAACCGGGCCCGGGCGGTCGGGTAGCTGACGCCCAGGTGGCGCTCCAGCTCCTTCATGTTCCCGCGCGACGCGAGGAACACGCGCAGCACCTGCCGGTCCTCGGGGCTGATGGAGCAGAACTCGCACGACTCGAACTCGCCCGACAGCTCGGTGCCGCAGGCCCGGCAGCTCAGCCGGGTGAGCGCCAGGCGCTCGCCGCAGACGGGGCAGTCGCGGGGGGCGGAACGGGAATCCCGGCGTGCCATCACTCGGCCGAGACCCGCACCGAGCCCATCGTCGCCGAGACGTCCAGCGTCGCCTCGCCGCCGCCGATCGTCCACGGCGACCGAGCGCTGCCGTCGAACGCCACCTTGCCCAGCGTCGTGTGGGCGGTGACCCGCACGCTCGAGCCGCGCTCCAGCACGATGCGGACGCCACCGGCCTCGCAGTTCACGTGCGAGGCCCCGTGGTCCAGCCGGCCGCGCGCGTTCACGCTGCCCGCCTGGACGTTCAGGTCGAACGGCGAGCGGAAGTCCGTCATGTCCAGGCTCCCGGCCTGCACGTTGGCCCGGATCGGACCGTGCACGCCCCGGATCCGGAGCTTGCCGGCCGACGCGTCCACCTCCAGCGGCAGGTCCGGGTTGACCCGGACGCGCAGCGGGGCGATGTCGCCCCAGCGGCCGCCGAGGTGGCGCCGGCGCATCCGCATGTGACGCTCGTGCCGGCCCTCGGCCCAGTTGAAGTGGAACCCGGGGCCCATCTCCCAGTCGTCCTGGCCCTCGATGACGAGCATGTCGCCCTCGCGCCGGGCCACGTGGGGCCCGTCGGCCACGGCCTCGCGCACCGTCGGGTCGCCGACCACGTCCGCCGTGCCGATGCTCCGGACCACGCGGATCCGGGCGGCGCCGCCCCCGGGCGGAGGCGGCGGTGGCACCGCCTGCGTCCCCGCCGCGGACGCCGCGCCCGGCTCGGCCCAGTCGGCCGCCCAGTCCCGCGGGTCGCGCTCGGGGGCGGCGCCCGCTTCCATCTCTTCGAGCAGCGACGCCGCCTCCGCGGGCGAGATCTCGCCGCGGGCGACGCGTTCCAGCACCGCTCGTCGCTCGTCTTGCATTGAGCAGATTAGAAACCAGACCTTGCTAGATTGTCAAGAGTCTGCCGAAAAATGCCACCACGGCACAATATGCACCGTGATCAGGATCGGTGTCGTCGCCGACACCCACTGCCCGGAGTTCCTCGACGAGCTGCCGGCCGGCCTCCTCGAGGGCCTGCGCGGGGTGAACCACATCCTGCACGCGGGCGACGTGGGCGGCCCGTCCACCCTTGCCCGCCTGCGCGAGATCGCGCCGGTCGAGGCCGTGCGGGGCGACCACGACGGCGCGATGACCGAGCTGCCGCTGAGCCGGGAGGTCGCGATCGGCGGCCGGCGGGTGGTCATCGTGCACGGCAACCGGACCCGGCTGATCGAGGAGCCGGCCACGCTGGTCGGCACGCTCAGCCTGGGCACGGTCTGGTCCGCGGTGGGGCTGCAGGCCCACCTGAAGCGGCTGCATCCGAACGCGGACGTGATCATCCACGGGCACACCCACCAGGCTCGCGTGGACCTGGTGGACGGCACGCTCGTGTTCAACCCCGGCGCCGTCTACCAGGTGAACGAGCGGGAGGCGCGGCGCCGGCTGGCACGCCATCCGAGCTGGTTCGAGTGGACGTGGCTGCAGGTGATCCGGCACCGGGTGGACCGGCCCGTGCCGTCCTACGGGATGCTGGAGATCTACGACTCGGAGGTCCGGGCACGGGTGTACCCGCTGCGTGGCTGACCGCGCAGCGGGTATCGGTTCGCGTCAGCTCGCGGTGGTGGTCCGGTTGCGCACACGGTCGCCCATCGACCGGACTCCGTCCATCCAGGACCGCCGCGGCGCCGCGCCCGTCGACGCCGCGCCCCTGACCTCGCCGCGCGTGGCGGCGAGCTCCTCCCGGAGCCGGGCGTTCTCGGCGCGGAGCTCGTCGATGTGGCCGCGGTGCTCGTCGATCTCGCGCCCGTGGCCCAGCTCGCGGAACCGGGAGCCGAGGCCCGCGTGGCTCATGTGGAGCATGAGCAGCAGCGAGACGATGGCGACACCGATCGCTGTCGGAGCCCAGATGGGCAGGTTCCAGGTGTACCCGAGCAGGTTGAAATCCTGAGTGCCTGCGTTCTGCACGGCGAACACGCCCGTTAGGACGAAAAGTACCAGCAGGAGTATCAGATACATGGCGAACCGTAGTTTAGCGCGGGGCGGGCGCGGGCGCAACCATCTCGGCCGGTTACGGGGGCCGCCAAGTTGGTATGAACAGTCCGGCAATGTCGCAGACGAGGGACTACTACGAGGTGCTGGGGGTTCCCCGGACCGCGAGCGAGAAGGACATCCAGAGCGCGTTCCGCAAGCTGGCCCGCAAGCTCCATCCGGACGTCAACCCCGGCGACAAGGACGCCGAGCGCCGCTTCAAGGAGGTGTCCGAGGCGCACGACGTCCTGTCCGACCCGGAGAAGCGCAAGATGTACGACCGCTTCGGGGCCGACTGGCAGGCCGCCAGCGCGGCGGGCGTGGACCCCGACGCGGCCCAGTGGCCGTTCGGCGCCCGGCCAGGCGCGGCTCGCGGACCTCGGGTCCAATATCAGAACATCGATCCCGACGTGTTCGAGGACATCCTCCGTGGCGCGGGCTCGGCGCGGTCCGGGTTCGGCGACATCTTCAACTCGATCTTCAACCGCGAGCCGGGGGCCCGGCCGGCGGTGGACTCGGAGGCGGCCGTCGAGGTGACGCTGGCCGAGTGCTTCCGGGGCACGGCCCGCCAGGTCGAGATGCCCGACGGGCGCAGGCTGGAGGTCAAGGTGCCGGCCGGGGTGCAGGACGGCATGGTGCTGCGCGTGCCCGGCCTGCGCGTCCGCGTCCAGGTGGCGAAGGACCCGCTGTTCGAGCGCGACGGCAAGGACCTGCGCGTGCCGGTGGCCGTGCCGCTGGCGACCGCGCTGCTGGGCGGCGAGGTGGACGTGCCCACGCTGAAGGGCGGGCGGGTCAAGCTGAACGTCCCGGCCGAGACGCAGAACGGCACGCAGCTGCGCCTGCGCGGGCTGGGCCTGCCGGACCCCAAGGCTGGCGGCCAGGCGGGCGACCTGTACGCGGAGGTGCGCGTGCGCCTGCCGCTGCCGATGGACGAGCGGACCCGGCACTGGGCCGAGGGCCTGGCCCAGGAATAGCTGTCCCGGTACGTACGGTTACCGGGTCCCGTGGCAACGAAGCGATCGGTCGAGGTGGGGGACCCGGCGCCCGACTTCACGCTGCCGGCGCAGTCGGGTGAGCAGGTGCGGCTGAGCGACGTCTGGAAGCGAGGCCCGGTGGTGCTGTACTTCTATCCGAAGGACGAGACGCCCGGCTGCACCACGGAGGCGTGCACGTTCCGCGACAGCTACGAGGCGTTCAAGGAGGCCGGCGCCGAGGTGGTGGGCGTCAGCTCGGACTCGGTGACGTCGCACGAGAGCTTCGCCTCGAAGCACCGGCTCCCGTTCATCCTGCTGGCCGACGACGGCGGCAGGGTGCGCAAGGAGTACGGCGTGAAGGCCACGTTCGGCATCCTCCCGGGCCGGGTCACGTACGTGATCGACGGGGAAGGGGTGGTGCGGCACGTGTTCTCGTCGCAGACGGGCGTCCAGCGCCACGTGCACGAGGCGCTCGACGCGCTGAGCGAGATCGCGGCCCGGGCGTAGGGCCCGGCCTCCGGCAGGCCGCTCATCCGGCGGGCGTAAGCTTCCCCGGAAGTGAACGCTCGCCGCCTGCTCCTGCCACTCGTGTTCATGTCGGGCCTGGCGTCGCTCGGCGTCGAGTTCGGCGCGTCGCGCCTGCTCGCGCCGTACTTCGGGACCAGCCTCTACGTCTGGGGCGTCCTGATCGGCCTCGTGCTGATCTACCTGAGCATCGGCTACGTCCTCGGCGGTCGCCTCGCCGACCGCCATCCGAGCCCCGACCTCCTGTTCCAGCTCACCGCCTGGGCCGGCCTCTGGATCGGCCTGATCCCCCTCGTCGCGTACCCCATCCTGCTCCAATCCCAGCAGGGCTTCGCGCAGCTCTCGATCGGACTGGTGCTCGGCACCCTGCTCGCCGTCGTCCTGCTCTTCGCCGTGCCCGTGATCCTGCTCGGCTGCGTGTCGCCGTTCGCGATCCGCCTCCTCCTGACCGACGTGAAGAGCGGCGGCAACACCGCCGGCGCCGTCTACGCGCTCAGCACCGCCGGCAGCATCCTGGGCACGTTCCTGCCCGTCTTCTGGCTGATCCCCACGTTCGGCACGCGACCGACGATGATCATGTTCAGCGTCGGCCTGCTCGCCATCTCGGTCGCCGGCCTGTGGCCCAGGACCCTCACGGAGCTCTGGCCCCGGCGCTGGGTCTTCGCCGCCTTCCTGATCCTCGTGCTGGTGGGCGCGTACCTCCTGCCCCACGGCATCAAGCCGCCCGAGGTGGGGACGCTGCTGTACGAGAAGGACTCCGCCTACCACTACATCCAGGTCGTCCAGGACGGCAGCAAGACCGAGCTGATCCTCAACGAGGGCCAGGCGATCCACTCCATCTACGACCCCACGTCGCTGGTGACCGGCGGCCCCTGGGACTACTTCATGCTCGGCGACTACTTCCGGCCGGCCCAGACGCAGGAGCCGCGGCCCAAACAGGTCGCCATCCTGGGCCTGGCCGGCGGCACGTCGGCCAGGCAGATGACGGCCGCGTTCGGGACCTCGGTCGACATCACCGGGGTCGAGATCGACCCGGACATCGTGGACGTCGCCCACCGGTACTTCCACCTGGACGAGCCGAACGTCCACACCGTGGTCCAGGACGCGCGCTACTGGCTCGCCACGCAGGGCGGCCGCTACGACCTCATCGCCATGGACGCGTACCGGCAGCCGTACATCCCGTTCCACCTGACCACGAAGGAGTTCTTCCAGCTGGCGGCCGACCACCTGACGCCGGGCGGGACGGTGGTGGTGAACGCCGGGCGGACGGCGACCGACTACCGGCTGGTCGCGGCGCTCGCCAGCACGATGGCGGCCGTGTACCCGAGCATCTTCCTGGTGGACGTCCCCAGCTTCAGCAACACGATGATCTTCGGCACGAGCCAGCCGACCACGATCGACGACGTGCTGCACAACCTGACCCTGGCGCACGAGCCGCTGGTGGACCACGTGGCGGCGACCGCCGTGGGCCCGGGCGACGGCAACCTGCGTGTCTCGACGTACCACGGCCAGGTCTTCACGGACGACCTGGCGCCCGTCGAGCGCCTGATCGACCAGATCATCTTCTCGTACGCGACCGCGCGCTGAGCCCGGCTGGCCGCGCCGGCGTGTGACACCTGTCCCACGCCAGGTAACTGTGTGTCACTTGCCGGCCGCCGTACGGTCTGTCACGATTCGGGCCGATGGCCGGGGTAGAAGGGGAGCGGCACCGCATCATCACCGAACGGGGGCAGTCCGGACGATGAGCCCGGAGCTTCGGCCCTACCGACTCTCACTGGCGGACCGGCTCGTCGCGAGCTGGGCCGCGCTGGTGGACCGGACCATCGGCTGGTGGCGCCTCCCGGCGTACCCGGGCGCGTTCGTGCTGGACGGCCTCCGCATCCGGCTGCGCCAGCACAACCTCGAGGACACCGAGCACCTGCCGTCGACCGGCGAGCGGGAGACGCCGCCCGACAGCGAGCGGCGGGCGACCGCGCGCTCGTCCGACGGCACCTGGAACGACCTCTCGTTCCCGGCCATGGGCAGCGCCAACACCCGGTTCGGCCGCAACGTGCCGCTGGACCGCACCCGCCCCGAGCCCGACGACCGGCTGCTGGAGCCCAGCCCGCGGCTCGTCAGCCGCGAGCTGCTGACCCGGCACGAGTTCATCCCGGCCACGTCCCTCAACCTGCATGCCGCGGCCTGGGTCCAGTTCATGATCCACGACTGGCTGTCGCACGGGAAGAACGAGAAGGACAACCCCTACCGCATCGAGGTCGACCAGGAGGACGACTGGCCGGAGCGGCCCATGCGCATCCTGCGCACCCGCCGCGACCCGACCCGGCCGGACGACCAGGGCGGCCAGGTGACGTTCCAGAACACCGCCAGCTCGTGGTGGGACGCCTCCCAGCTCTACGGCAGCGACCAGCCGACCCAGGAGACGGTGCGGGCCGGCGAGGGCGGCCGGCTGCACATCCAGCAGGACGGCCTGCTCCCGCTCGATCCCGCCCAGGGCGTCCCCGTGACCGGCGTCAGCGGCAACTGGTGGATCGGCCTGGAGCTGATGCACACGCTGTTCACGCTGGAGCACAACGCGATCGCGGACCGCCTGCGCGAGGAGTACCCGGACTGGTCGGACCAGGAGCTGTTCGACCGGGCCCGCCTGGTCAACGCCGCGCTGATGGCCAAGATCCACACCGTCGAGTGGACGCCCGCGATCCTGGCCCACCCCACGATCCGGGTCGCCCTGCGCGCGAACTGGTGGGGCCTGGAGGGCCAGCGCCTGCACGAGGCGGTCGGCCGGATCGGACGCGGCGACCTGCTCGGCGGCATCGTCGGCTCCGATCCAGATCACTTCGGCGTGCCGTACTCGATCACCGAGGAGTTCGTCTCCGTGTACCGGATGCACCCGCTGCTCCGCGACGAGTTCCCGTTCCCGTCGCTGAGCGGCAAGCGCCAGCCCGTGACGTACGAGCTGCCGCAGGTCATCTTCCGGGGCGTCCGGCCGGCGCTCGAGCAGGTCGGCATGGCGGACGCCCTGTACGCGTTCGGCGTGACGAACCCGGGCGCCATCACGCTGCACAACTTCCCGCGCGCGATGCAGCGGCTGAACGAGGACGACGGCTCGCTCAACGACCTGGCGGCCATCGACATCCTGCGCTCGCGCGAGCGCGGCGTGCCCCGCTACAACGAGTTCCGCCGTCTGCTGCACAAGCCGCCGCTGAAGCGGTTCGACCAGCTCTCGGACAAGCCCGAGTGGAACGAGCAGATCCAGAGCGTGTACGGCGGCGACCTGGAGCGGGTGGACCTGATGGTCGGTCTCTACGCCGAGACGCCGCCGCCCGGGTTCGGGTTCAGCGACACCGCGTTCCGCATCTTCATCCTGATGGCGTCGCGCCGCCTGAACAGCGACCGCTTCTTCACGACCGACTTCAAGTCCGAGGTCTACACGCCCGAGGGCCTGCGCTGGATCGAGGAGAACGGGTTCGCCTCGGTGCTCCTGCGCCACTTCCCCGACCTGCGGCCGTCGCTCCAGGCGGGCCGCAACCCGTTCGCGCCCTGGGACGCGGTGTGAGCCGATGAGCTCGCGGGCCACGCACGAGCACGCGGGCCTGGCGGCGCTGTCGACCCGCCCGCTGCTGGAGTCGATCTGGCGGCGCCGCACCCACCGGGTCAGCCGCGGCACCTCGATCACGGCCGGCACGATGAGCTACACGTCGCCCCACCAGCGCGCGCCGCTGTCCGAGCTGGAGGAGGCGATCCTGATCTCGCTCACCGGCTGCACCGGACTGACGATGCCGGACCGCCCGTTCGCCGACCCGCGCGACGGCAAGCCGATCATGGCCAAGCCCAACCTGAACATGGCCGGGCGGACCGCCGGCAGCCCGGACAACGCCCAGGGGACGCACTTCCTGCTGATCAACGACAGCGGGACGTACTACCTGCGCAAGCTGCCGCCGCCGGACGCCGGGCAGTCGCCGTTCGACCCGGACGTGCTGATCGCCCGGGCCAACCAGTCCAAGGTGCGGATCCTCGACCACCGGATCGACGTGCCCGACGGCAACCGCGACTTCCCGGCCTACCTCGACTCCAACCGGTTCCTGTCGAACCTGCCCGGGACGACGATCCTGTTCCCGGTCGTGGACCTGTCCCGCCAGTACATCAACGGGATGATGTACATCCTGACCCAGCCCGAGGGGGCGCGGCCGACGATCGTGGACGACCGCAACTTCTACCGGATGGCCGGCGTCAAGCGCTGGGTCAGGAACGGGTTCCTCAACAAGGACCTCAAGCTGCCGCTCGGGATCATCTGGGCGATGCGCACGCAGATCGAGGCCGATCTCATCCTGCAGAATCTCGTGCTCGCGGCCGACGCCATGGGCCTCGGCGCGTGGGTCCACGGGTCGATGTCGCCTCCGGTCCTGCTCGGCGACCCCAAGTTCCGCGGCCAGTACGGCCCGATGCTCGACTTCGAGTTCGCCACGCCGAAGTGGCGGCTGGGCGACATCTGGCGCTGGCAGGTGCCGCTGCCGATGTTCGCGACGCTGCGGGCGAACGCCGTCGGGCTCCGGCACGACGGCGAGTACCTGATCAAGGCGATGTGCCCGCCCTACTACAGGGACATGAACGAGGCGGTGGACGTGGTCATCGCCGACAAGTTCGGGCCGAACGGCATCTACCGCGACGAGGCCCTGTTCGCGCGCATCTACAAGGGGGAGTTCGGCGCGAAGTACCTCGAGGAGGCCAGCTCCTACGCCGACGACGTCATCGCGTGCACCCGAGACGTCTGCACGTACATCTACGAGACCCATGGGCGGTTCCCGGCGCACTGCGAGGCGCTCCACGTCCCGGGCGTGTGGCTCCAGGCGCACCACGTCGAAGAGGAGTACTACGACGAGTTCTTCCGCGACGGGCTGACCGAGGCGCACCGAGCGCACGACCGCGACTGGCACGCCGGACCGGCGTGACATCGCCTGAACCCTCGTCCCGCACGACAACCGGAGGGAGGACCGTATTGAGCACGAGCGTGCCGAAGCGACGCAGCTCCGCGATCGGGCGCGCGCTGGGCAGCGCCATGATGGCGATCGACCGCAGGCTCGGCTGGGAGCGCCTGCCCCCGCCGCTCGGCCTCCTCGTGATCTTCGGCGTACGCGTCGTCCTGCGCGAACGCAACCTGTACGACCCGGAGCAGCTGCCCGCGGTCAACCGGCCGCCTGTCGGGCCGTCCGACCCCGCCGATCTCGACACCCGCACGATCGACGGCACGTACAACGACCTGACGCTGCCGTCGATGGGGATGGCCGGCTCGCGGTTCGGCCGCAACGTCCCCATCGACCGCAAGTACGAGTCCGCGACGACCCTGATGGACCCGAACCCGCGCGAGGTCAGCCGCGCGCTGATGACCAAGCACGCGTTCCAGCCCGCGACGTCCGCGAACGCCCTGACGGCGGCGTGGCTGCAGTTCATGATCCGCGGCGGGTTCAGTCACGGCACGAGCCCCAAGGACCACCCGTTCGAGGTCGAGCTCGAGGACGACGACCCGTGGCCGCAGCGCCCGATGCTGATCATGCGCACGCCGCCCGACCCGACGCGGCCGGAGGGCCGCGACGACCTGCCGCCGACGTACGTCAACGTGCACGCGCACTGGTGGGACGGCAAGCAGGTCTACGGGACCACGAAGGAGGAGCAGGCGTTCCTGCGCACCGGCGAGGACGGCAAGCTGCGCATCGACGCCGACGGCCTGCTGCCGTTCCCGACCGACCCCGACCACAACCCGACGCTGGTCCCTGGCTTCTGGCTCGGCCTGGGGATGATGCAGGTGCTGTTCGCCCGCGAGCACAACGCGATCTGCGACAAGCTGCGCGCCGAGTACCCGTCGTGGTCGGACGAGCGGGTGTTCACCCGGGCCCGGCTGATCAACGCCGCCCTCATCAACAAGATCCACACGGTGGACTGGTCGCCGAAGGTCATCAACCACCCCACCACGCGGGCCGCGCTGCACGCCGACTTCTGGGGCGCGGCCGGCAAGTGGATCCACAACCACTTCGGGCGCATCAGCGGCAGCAGGGTGATCAGCGGCTCCTTCGGCGCGGCCACGGAGCACTACGGCGTCCCCTTCGCGATCACCGAGGAGTTCGTCGCGATCTACCGGATGCACCAGATGATCCCGGACGACTACGAGTTCCGGTCCGTCGCCGGCGACCAGCCCCTGCAGCAGGCGACGCTGCAGGAGATCTCGGGCCCCGCGGCCATCCCCGTCCTGAGGCAGCTGCGGATGACGGACATCATCTACACGTTCGGCACGATGAACGCCGGGCTGGTCACGCTGCACAACTACCCGCGGCACCTGCAGAACTTCGAGCGGCCGGACGGGAAGATCATGGACCTCGCCTCGGTGGACCTCCTGCGCTGCCGCGAGCTGGGCGTCCCTCGCTACAACGAGATGCGGCGCCTCCTGCACTTGGCCCCGGCGAAGGACTTCGAGTCGCTCACCGACAACCCGGTCTGGGCCGAAGAGATCCGGCGCATCTACAAGGGCGACATCGAGCGGGTGGACCTGCTGGTCGGCATGTACGCCGAGCCGCGACCGCCGGGCTTCGCCTTCAGCAACACGGCCTTCCACCTCTTCGTCCTGACCGCGCCGCGCCGGCTGAGCAGCGACCGCTTCCTGTCGACCGACTTCTCGCCGAAGATCTACACGCAGGTCGGGATCGAGTGGGTCGAGTTCAACAACATGGGCACGATCGTCCTTCGCCACCACCCCGAGCTCCGCCAGGCGATGGGCTCGATCAAGAACGCGTTCGGTCCGTGGAAGCGGTCGCCGGGGAGCCCCGGACAGTGAGCGCGCAGACGGTGCCCGGCCAGGGCTGGCGCGAGGTCTACCTGGGCGGGAGCCAGGCCCGCGAGGACGAGCTCATCCGGGGCTTCGCCGCCGCGATGAACGAGATCCAGTCGCTGGTGCAGGCGCGCCAGCACGCGCCGGTCATCCGCCGCGGCCAGCACGCCAAGATCCTGGCGGGCATCACGAACGCGGAGTTCCAGGTCGCCGAGGACGTCCCGGCCGACCTGCGCAACAGCCTGCTCGAGCCCGGCGCGACGTACCCGGCGACCGTCCGCTTCTCGAACTGCAACGGGCTCGTCGAGCCGGACTCCGCGCGGGACCTGCGAGGGCTGGCGATCCGGGTGCACGCGGGCGAGTCCACCATGCAGGATTTCCTCGGCACCAACGCGCCGGCGTCGCATGCGCGCGACCCGATCCAGTTCATGGTCGTCGCCCGGGCGTTCGCGAGCTCGTCCTTCGCCGGCACCCTCTGGCACCTGCTGGTCGGGCTGGGGCCGTTCGAGATGGTGCGCGTGCTCCGCGTGCTCAACGCCGGGACCTCGCGCCACGTGAGCAGCCTGGCCACGGAGCGGTTCTGGAGCCGCTGCCCCATCGCGTTCGGCACCTGCGCGCTGAAGTACGTGCTGGAACCGCTCGACGCCGCCCCGCCCGCCGGCGGCGCGACCGGCGACGACTACCTCCGCGACGAGCTGGTGGACCGGCTCGGGCGGGGTCCGGTCCGGTTCGGCTTCCGCGTGCAGCGGTTCGTGGACGAGCGCTCGACCCCGATCGAGGACGGCACCGTCCAGTGGCAGTCGAGCGGTCCCCAGGAGACGATCGCCACGCTGGTCATCCCGCGGCAGGACCTGACGACGGACGAGAGCCGGCGGGCGGCGGAGCACGTGGACGGCCTCGACTTCACGCCCTGGAACTGCGTGGAGGGCCTGCGGCCGCTCGGCAGCATGAACCGGGCGCGGCGCTGGGTGTACGAGGCCAGCCAGGCCCTCCGCGGGGGCCGCGACGCCGGGCAGGGGCACTGGACGTGACGGACGGGGCGCGCGGTCTCGAGGAGGCCCTCGACTACCCGTTCTTCTCGGCGCTGCTCAATCGCCGGTCGCGGCGGATCAGCAGGGGCCTCGGTCCCATCCCCGCCGGCGAGCTGAGCTACACCTCGGCCGGGAAGCCGGAGCCGCTGACCCCGCTCGAGGAGGCCGTCCTCATCGCGGTCACCGGCATCACCGGGGTCACGATGCCCGACCTGCCATACGCGACAACGGACGGCAGGAAGCTCGCCGGCACCCCGATGCTGGAGGTGACGGGGCGGTCGGCCAGCAGCCCCGACAACGCCCAGTCGACGCACTTCTTCATGATCAACGACTCGGGCACGTACTTCCTGCGGGAGCCCGGGGACCCCGACCCGGACCGCTGGCGGGACGGGCTGACGCCGGAGGCCCTGATCGCGCTCGCCGAGTCGTGCAAGGTCAAGGTGCTGGACCACCGGCTGGACTTCCCTCGTGGTGGACCTGACCCGGCAGTACATCAACGGGCTGATGTTCGTCCTGTCCCACCGCGACGGCCCCCGGCCCACGCCCATCGACGACTGGAACTTCTACCGGGTCGCGGGGGTCAAGAAGTGGGTCAAGTCGGGATTCCTCGACAGGAGCCTGCCCCTGCCCCTCGGGTTCCTGGGCACGTTCCGGATCCACGTCGAGGCGGAGCTGCTGGTCCAGAACCTGCTGCTGACCATCCAGACGATGGGGCTCGGCGGCTGGGTGCACGCCGCGTTCCCCGGTCCCCTCCTGCTCGGCGACCCGGACCCGACGTACTCCCGGTTCGGCAAGGGCCTGGGGTTCCGGTACGAGGAGCCGCGCGCCGGCCTGCTGCGCAAGCTCCTGAAGCCGATCACGCCGCTGCCCGCGTGGCGCCCCAACCCGGTGGGCCTCGACGGCCTACTGGAGGGGTACTGCCCGCCGTACTACCCGAGCATGTCCGCGGCGGTGGACGCGCTGGTCGAGCACAAGTACGGGAAGTCGGGCGTGTACAGCGAGACGTCGGACCTCAAGAAGGTGTTCCATCCCGGGAAGGGCGAGGTGTTCCTGGAGGAGGTCCCGCACTATTCGCCCGAGGTCATCGAGTGCACACGCGACATCTGCAACTACATCTGGGACACGTACGGGCGGTTCCCGGCCCACGTCGACGCGATGTTCGTGCCCGGGATCTGGGTGCAGGCGCACCACACCGACCTCGGCTACTACGACTCCCTGTTCGAGCACGGCTACAGCGGCACCCAGGCTCGCCACGACGAGCTCTGGCACGGCGCGGGCGGAGCGCGGTAGCGCCATGCCAGAGCCGATCCTCCACGACCGGGAGCTCGCGGCGGATCGGCGGCGGGTCGGCATCTCGTACTCGGGCGGCGGCCCCCTGCTGATCGTCGAGCTCGGGGTGGCCCAGGCGTTCGTGGACCTGGGCATCCGGCCGGACGTGATCGTCGGCGTGTCGGCCGGCGCCATCGCCGCCGCCGCGCACGCGATCGACCCGGTCGGCGGCGCCGGCATCAGCGCGGCCGCGCTCGGCACGCAGCAGGTCAGCAACCGCTCGCTGGGCCTGACCGTGCTGCAGGTGCTCGGGCACGCCATCGTCGATCGGACGCACCTGCTCGCCCTGGGCAGCAACGAGTCCATCCGGGGACTGCTGGCGGACGCGTTCCACGACCTGGCGGGGCGGGACCGGCTGACGTTCGACTACTTCGGGCGCGACGGCCGGCCGGAGCTGATCGTGAAGGCGACCGACCGCCTGACGGGCGAGAGCTACCGCTTCCCGGGCGACGCGGACGTGGCCGACGCGCTGGTGGCATCATCCGCGATCCCCGGCGTGTTCCCGCCCAAGGCGATCGGCGGCCGCCTGCTCGTGGACGGCGGCGTGGCGGACAACCAGCCGCTCTCGGAGCTGGCCCTGGCGGGCTGCGGGACGATCTACGCGTGCGCGATCGGCTACGACGGCGAGCTCCTCCATGCGCCGACGAACCTGCTCGACAACATGACCAAGGCGTTTTCGATCGCGATGCACGCCGCCTCCCGGCTGGAGCAGGACTACGTGCAGCTCCGGATGGGCCGGGCGGGCATCATCCACCACATCCATCCGCCGGTGGTCGAGCTGCCGGTCAAGGGCTTCGACTTCACGCCGGACGTCATCGCCCAGGTCATGCGGCGCGCCCGCGACGACACCAAGGCCTGGATCACGGAGCAGCAGCTGCTCCCGGGCCAGTCGGGCACGGCCTGACCCGGCTCGCGACATTCATGCGGGGGAGGTCGGCAGGCATGGGCGGGGTCGAGGTCGGCAACTGGTTCGGCGACGCCGGGTCGCGGCCCGCGGTGATCGTGGAGGCGGAGACGGCCGAGGAGATCGCGGCGATCCTGCGCGACAGGGAGCGCTATCCCAACCCGGTCCGCGCCGCCGGTTCCAACCACGCGGCCACGGCGTGCGGCGCCGCCGCCGGCGGCACGCTGATCGAGATGCGGCGGATGGACCGCGTCCTGGAGATCGGCGCCGACCACGTCACGGCGCAGGCGGGCGCGCGCTCCCGCGACGTGGCGCGCGAGCTGCGCGGGCGCGGCCTCCAGCTCCACGTCAACCCGGAGCTGGGCGACCTGACGATCGGCGCCGCGGCGTGCACCGGGGCCAGGGACTCGTCGATGCCGGGCGAGTCGGGTCAGACCGCCTCGTACGCGACGTCGATCAAGCTGATCACGCCGGCGGGCGACCCGGTCGAGATCACGGAGTCCGACCCCGAGCTGCTGCGGCTGGCGCGCTCCAGCCACGGCCTCCTGGGGACCGTGTACGAGGCCACGTTCCGGGTCCGGCCGCAGGTCCCGATGCGGGTGCGCCACGAGCGGCACCGGCTGGCGGACCTCGAACGCGCGCTGCTCGCGCCGCGGGAGCGGGGCGAGTCCATCACGCTGTACCTCGACCCGTTCACCGACGCCTTGCTGGTCGAGCGGCGCGCGTACCAGGAGGACCTCGCCGGCCACGAGGTCGGGGACGGGCCGTGGCCGCTCCGGAACGCGATCTGGGGCCGCTGGGCGCCGGGCGCCGGCCACCTGGTGCGCCGCGTGGCCCCCGCCGGCCCCGCGCGGCACGTCCTCACCGACGTGGCCAGCCGGCTGACCGTCCGGGCCGCGACCACCGCCGTCCGGGGCGAGCGCACGGCGGCCGCGGCGCAGCAGGCGGCCGGCGGGGCCGCGAGCACGTTCAGCACGTGGGCATTCCCGGAGGAGCGGTACGCCCTGTGCGTGCGCCGGTATGTCGAGTTCGCGCGGCAGCACCAGCGGGAGCACGGCTACCGCCCGGACCTCCTCGCCGCCGGCCGCCGGCTCGAGGCCGACCAGGGCTCGCTGCTCTCGCAGTCCTTCGACGGGCCGGTCGTCACGATCGACCCGGTCTCGACGGGCGGCGCGGGCTGGGACGACTTCCTGCGCGCGTACAACGACCTGGGCGCGGAGCTCGGCGGCGTGCCGCTGCTCGACCAGACGAGCCTGCTGACCCGGGCGCACGTGGACCGGGCGTTCGGGGAGCGGATCGCACGATTTGAAGTCGTGCGGGGTCGGTACGACCCGGCCGACCGCCTCCTCACCCCCTTCTTCGGGGAGCTGCTGGCCGCTGCGCCGCCGCCGGCGATCGCCGTTTAGTACGTGATACGATATATCGTGTGACGATCCAGACGGTCTCCGCTCTGGCGGACCTGCTCATGCTCCTGTCGGCCGCCGGCCTGGTCGCCCTCCTCGTGTCGATCGCCGTGCAGCTCGTCCGCCGCCGCTGGCGCTCCGCGGCGGTGCTCGGCGGCGCCGCCGGCGCCCTGGCCGTCGTGTACGGAAGCGTGCTCGTGGGCGCGGGCCTGGTGAGCGGCACCCGCGAGCTGCGGCCCGGCGACACCAAGTGCTTCGACGACTGGTGCGCCTCGATGGTGGCGGCGCGTCCCGACGCGGCCGGCGACCTGCTCGTGGACGTGCGGGTGGAGAACCGGGGCCGCGGCCGGCCGATGCGCGCGAACCTGGCCCGCGCGTACGTGGAGGTGCCGGGCGGCGGTCAGGTCGCTCCGTTGGACGCCAGCGGCCTGCGGACGCTGCTGCAGCCCGGGGAGCACACGGACGTGCCACTGACGTTCCGCGTGCCGTCGCCGGTGCGCGGGAGCCGCTTCGTGGTCACGGAGGGCGCCGGTCAGCTGGGGCCGGGCACGTTCGAGATCGGCGGCGAGGGCAGCCCGTTCCACGGGATCGCGGGGTGGCCGGTGTGAAGCAGAACGAGGGCATCGGCGGCCTGGGGCGGTTCGCGGAGCCGGCCGTGCTGGTGATGGTCAGCATCGCGGACCGCCCCAAGCACGGCTACGCGATCGCGGCGGACGTCGAGAAGCTGAGTGGCGTGCGGCTCGGCCCGGGCACGCTGTACGGGGCGATCGCCCGGCTGGAGGAGCGCGGGTTGATCGAGCTGGTGCCGTCGGAGGACCGGCGGCGTCCGTACCGGCTCACGCCGCCGGGCGCCGAGGCGCTGCGGGGCCACCTGGGGATGCTGGAGCGGGTCACGGCGGCCGGCCGCAGCCGGCTGGCGCAGGCATGAGGTCGCTGGTCCGCCTCTACCCCCGGCGCTGGCGCGAGCGCTACGGCGACGAGTTCGCGCTCGTCCTGCGGGGCACGCCGCCAGGCCCGGGCACGGTGTTGGACGTCGTGCGGGGCGCGCTGGACGCCCACGCGCGGGAGGCGCGGCGCGGGCCGCTCCTGCGCCTCGGGCTGCTCGCGGTCGCCGCGTTCGTGGTCGGCTGGCTGAACCTCCACACGACGGACGACGTGCAGCCGGTGGCCGCCGCGCTGCTGCTGTTCGGCTTCGGGTTCGGCGCCCACCGGCCCGGCCGCGCCTGGCTGTTCGCGCTGGCGCTGTTCGCGGCGGTGCCGCTGTCGGGCGTGTGGGCGGACGCGGTGTCGTACCGGCCGGAGGTGCTGGGGCATGCGCCGCTGTACGAGTCGATCGTCGCCCTGGTCCCGGCCCTGCTGGGCGCGTACACCGGCGCCGCGGTGGGCTGGGGGGTGCGCCAGGGGCGCATCCCTGCCGATGGAGAACGGCGCCGGCCATGATCGAGGACCGGGCGTCGGCCATCGCGCCGGGGGCAGCGCGGCGCGATTCCGCCGCAGCCCCCGAGGAGGGAAGGGTTGAAGTGTCGATACTTGCACGCCTCAAGAGGTCGGGAGACGTTGAAGTTCCGACACTTCAACCCCTCCCCGGACGTATCCGGGACGGCAGCGGCACACCTGCGACCATCACATGACCCGGTTCACCCTCCTCATGGCGGAGACGCGGCCGGTCGGTTGCCCCTGACGGGCCTTCATCGCGCCGGTCTTCAGGGGGCTGCCCCGATGTGCGGCAGCTTGCTAGAGCTCGCGGCCCTCGTCCAGGCAGAGCAGGCGGACCCGGCCCTCGGCGACCAGGCGGCCCTCCTCGTCGCGGATCGACGCCTCCCAGACCTGCGTCGTCCGGCCCCGCGTCACCGGCCGGGCCACGGCCAGCAGGCGGCCCGACCGGACCGCGCGGATGAACGACGTGCTGTTCTCCAGGCCCACGACCCGCTGGCCGCGGGGCCGGGCCACGATCGCCGCGCCCAGCGACGCCAGCGTCTCGATCACGCCGCAGTGGACCCCGCCGTGGACGATCCCGTAGCCCTGGTGGTGCTTCTCGGTGACCTCCCACTCGCAGCTCACCTCGTCCGGAGTGGCCGCCAGGATCGTGATCCCCATCTCCCGCACCCAGCCGGTCGGCAGGGCGTTCACGTGCGAAGCCAGGTCGTCGATCATTCGAGGCCCCAGCGTACTCGCTGGCCGGACGCGACCGGTGAAAAGCGAAGGGCCCGGCTCGCGCCGGGCCCTTCTGCTTCCGTAAACGGACGGTCTCGTAGAGCCTCCCGCCTCCGACTCCGGGAGCCGGACTAGGGATTTCGGCAGCGTCTAGAGGGAACCCTCCGACACTCCCGGCAGGCAATCAAGGCGGTTGGCTCCACGACTAGGGTGATCCAACTTGCGCCTCACCTCCTTTGCCTCACGGGCTGTGGACTTCGCGATAAGTATAGGGCCTGCAGGGCACTTCTCCTTGGCTCTAGACTCCGGTCCGGTGAAGCGCTCTCGGTACGTCGCCGTGTGCGGCGCTTCGGACCCGGACCCCGAGCAGCGCGAGCTGGCCAGGGAGGTGGGCCGGCGGCTCGCCGAGGCCGGCGCCGTGGTGCTCTGCGGCGGCCTCGGTGGGGTCATGGAGGCGGCGGCTGAAGGCGCCTCCGGCGCCGGCGGCACGGTCGTCGGCATCCTCCCGGGCGCCGACCGGGCGAGCGGCAATGCCCACCTCACCATCGCCATCGCCACCGGGCTGGGCGAGGCCCGCAACGCCGTCCTGGCGAACGCGCTCGAGGGGGTGCCGGTCGCGATCTCCGCCGAGGAGGCGGTGCGGGCGGCCCTCGGTGACTAGAGCCAAGGGGGGCAGGCCCCCCCTTCCGGAACCCCCCCGCCATCAGGGACGCCTGGGGCGCCTGCGGCGCATCCCTCCGGGTCTGAAGCCAGCGTCCGGCGGCGCCGGGAAGACCGACTCAGACACAGCGCGGAGCGCGTGCTTCCGGCGGCTCCGTCATTGTCCGGGGCGAATCGGGTGATGGCTGGCCGCAGCGACGACGGCGCCTGGACGGGCCGCGCGCCCGGCCGGGTCAACCTGATCGGCGAGCACGTGGACTACCTGGGCGGCCTGGTGCTGCCCGCGGCCGTGGACCGGTTCACGACGGTGACGGGCGCGCCGGCCGAGCGGTGGTCGCTGGTCAGCGAGGTGCCGGACGGCCTGCCCTACGCGCACGCCATCGGCCACGAGCTGGGGGCGCCGGCCCAGGCCATGCGGGCGACCTCGGACGTGCCCCCTGGCGCCGGCCTGAGCTCCTCCGCCGCGCTGCTGGTCGCCGTGGCGGCGGGGCTCCGGCCCGACCTCGACGGGGCCTCGGCGGCGCTGGCCTGCCAGCGCGCGGAGCAGCGGGCGACGGGCGTCCAGGTCGGCGTGATGGACCAGTTCGCGTCCGCGCTCGGCCGCCGCGGCCACGCGCTGCTGCTCGACTGCGGGACGCTCGAGCACCGGCCGGTCCCGTTCCCGGACGACCTGGTGATCGCGGTGATCGACTCGGGGGTCCACCGCTCGCTGGCCGACACGCCGTACAACCAGCGCCGGCGGGAGGCCGAGCGGGGGATGCCGAAGCGCCTCCGCCACGTCGAGTCCGAGCTGGAGCGCGTGCGCGCGTTCGCCGCGGCGCTGGAGGCCGGCGAGCGGGACCGCCTGGGCGAGCTGCTCAAGGCGTCCCACCGCAGCCTGCGCGACGACTTCGAGGTCTCGACGCCGGCCGTGGACGCGCTGGTCGAGCGGGCGTGGGCCGTGCCCGGCTGCCTGGGCGCCCGGATCATGGGCGCGGGGTTCGGCGGCAGCATCCTGGCGCTGCTGGACGCCGGCACGGAGGCGGGCTTCGCCCGGGCGCTGGAGGACGTGGCCGTGCGCTTCTGCCGCACCGCCGACGGTGCGTACGTGCGATGAACGACTGCCTCAGCCTGCCGCTGCGCCAGGGGGCCGGGGGGATCCGGGCGCTCGGCCAGTGGGAGTGCCTGTGGCTCCCCCTCGGCGAGGGCGAGGGGGAGGGGCTGCCGTCGGGCCGTGGCCAGGGCTGGCGCCCGGTCGCGGTGCCGCACCAGCAGGCGGCGGTCGAGGGCCGCTCCGCGATCTGGTACCGGACCCGCTTCCCGCGGCCGGACCACGACGGCCGGGTCCTGCTCCGCATCGGCGGCGCGTTCCTGGCCACGCACGTCTGGCTGAACGGCCGCATGCTCGGCTCCCACTACGGCTACTTCGCGCCGTTCGGCTTCGACGTCACCTCGCACCTGCGCGAGCAGAACCTGCTGGTCATCTGCTGCGAGTCGCCGATCGAGACCGACCTCTCGCGCAAGCGCCACGTCATGGGCATCTTCAACGACGGCGACAGCCGGCCCTACCCGGGATCGGCCTGGTTCAGCCTGCCCGAGCCGTACCACTGGGAGGTGCCGGTCGGCCTCTGGATGCCGGTCGAGCTCGAGTACATGGGCGCCGTGTCGCTGGACTGGGTTCGGCTGCGGCCCAACCTGGACGCGGGCGACGCCGGCCGGCTCGACGTCGAGGTGCGGCTCCGCAACCTGGACGGCCGCGAGATGCGCGGAGACCTCCAGGTCGAGGTGACGGGCCCCGAGCTGCGGCCGCTGCGGATCAGCCGCCGCTTCCAGATCCCCGGCGGCACCGAGCAGACCAACCACATGACGCTGAGCGTGCCCAACGCCCGCCGCTGGAACCCGTGGCGGGCCGGCGACCCCGTGCTCTACCGCTGCGTGATCGGCACCTCGCTCGGCGGCCGGGAGTCGGTCCGGGTCGAGGACCAGTTCGGCTTCCGCGACGTGACGGTGAACGCCAGCCACGAGGGCTGGCACGTCGCGGTCAACGGCCAGCCCATGTTCGTGCGGGGCGCCAACTACACGCCCGGCCTGCGCCTGGACCAGCTCACCGAAGCCACGTTCCGCTCCGACCTGCGCCTGGCTCGCGAGTGCAACCTGGACGCCCTGCGCGTCCACGGCCACGTGCTGCCGGACCAGTTCTACCGGCTGGCGGACGAGGAGGGCATGCTCGTCATCGCGGACTTCCCGCTGACGCTCTCCTACGCCTACCACGCGACCGCCGAGGAGGGCCGCTTCTTCGAGACGGCGGTCCGCAACCAGGTGCCGGAGATGGTGGAGCTGCTCCAGAACCGGCCGTCGCTCCTGCTCTGGATCGCCCACGACGACCCGCCCTGGGTCGCCGCCAACGCCGAGCTGGCCGACGTGCACGCCGTCCGCCAGAAGTACACGATCGACCACGAGATCAAGGCGATGATCGAGGCGCAGGACCCCACCCGGACGGCGCTGGCCGCCTCGGGCGAGCACGACCAGCACCTCTGGCTGGGCTGGCGCCACGGCGACTGGACGCGGTACGCGGACGCGCTGCCCGGCTTCGTCAGCGAGTTCGGCGCCCAGGCCGCGCCCACGGTCGGGTCGGCCGCGTGGGAGGAGCTTGGCGTCCGCTGGCCGCTCGCCTCGGACGACCCGCAGTGGCTGTTCGCGGGCTTCCAGCTCCCGGCCTGGGCCGAGCACGGCGCCGGCCTGCCGGAGGACCACGCCAGCCTGGAGGAGTTCGTGGCGGCCGGACAGGAGTACCAGGCGCAGCTCCTGGGCTACGCGATCGACCAGCTCCGGAAGCGCAAGTTCGAGCCCTGCTGGGGCGCGCTGGTGTACCAGCTCGCCGACCCGTTCGCGGGCATCGGCTTCGGCCTGGTGGACAGCGCCCGCGTGCCGCGCTCGGCGCTGGAGGTGGTGCGCGAGGCGTTCGCGCCCACCCGGGTGATCATCGACCCGGTCGGGTTCACCCCGCTCCAGCCCTGCGGCGCCGGCTGGCGGCCGGGCGAGCCGGTGACGATCCGGCTGGTGGTCGTCAACGACGAGCCGCGCCTGTCCGGGATGGCCGAGGTGCGCTGGACCGTGTGGCGGGAGCGGCCGCTGGAGCGGACCGCCGGCCTGGGCTGGCTGCGCGACGCGATGCGGCGCAAGTCGTACTCCGGCTCCACCAGCCTCAGCCTGCCGACCGCGGCGGAGCCGGCGGTGCAGGTCACCAGCCTGAGTGCTGGAGGCCGAGCTGCGGCCGCCGGGCCAGCCGCCGGTGCGCTCGGCGTTCGGGTTCCGGGTGGCGGAGGGCCTGACCACGAGCCGGCGGCGCCCGATGCTGCCGGACTACCTGGCGGAGCGGGTCGTGCGGCGCGACAGCCTGCGCGGCGACCGCGAGGGCGTCCGCTTCACGCTCTGCAACCTGACGCGGCCGGCGGTCCTGACGCGGGTCGAGGACGTGCGGCTGGACGGCCGCCACGTGGAGGGCACGCGCGTGCTGGTGCAGACGGAGACCGGGCGCCTGCCGCTGCCGAAGCGGCTCGACCTGCCGGTCGGCCGCGAGCTCGAGCTGCTGGTGGAGCTGCCCGAGGCGCTCGAGCCGGGCGACCACCAGCTGGAGGTGGACCTCACGCTGCCCGGTGTGGCCAGCGGGCGGGTGCGCATCAGCGGCCGCACGTAGTGCGCTGGCTGGGCCGGCTGCTGTTCGTCGTGGCGCTGGCCCTGGCCGTCGTCGCGGGCTACCCGTCGGCCACCGGCGTCGCGCTGCTGGCCGGGGCCCGGATGGGGCTCGCCGGCGCCACCCCGCCGGGCTGGCTCCACGTGCAGCGCGACGGGGGCGGCCTCCCGTACATCGCCGACGCGGAGGGTCGCCGCGTGGTCCTGCGGGGCGCGACGGCGGCGGGCCTGCTCGACTACTGGTCAGGCCCCGACACCGCCCTCGACACGCCGCCGCCCTACTACCCGATCGGCCCCGCCGCGTACGTGGACGGCTGCCCGGCCAACTCGACCACCATCCGCGTGCCTCCGCTGTGCCGCCAGGACCTGGACCAGATGCGCGCGCTCGGCTTCGACGTGCTCCGCCTGCCGCTCTCGTGGAGCCTGCTGGAGCCACGGCCTGGCGTCGTCGACCAGAAGTACCTGGACCGCATCGCGCAGGTGGTCGGCTGGGCCCGCCAGGCCGGGCTGTACGTGATCCTCGACATGCACCAGAACGCGTACTCACGGTTCATCCCGGCGTCCTCGGCGTCGCTGCCGGGCGGCACGGGGCCGGCGCGGCGCGACTACAGCGGGGCACCGGCGTGGGCGACGTTCAGCGACGGGCTGCCGTTCGAGAACTACCTCGGCCAGCGCGAGGTGGACCCGGCCGTGTTCGAGGCCGCGACCAGCTTCTGGCTGAACCGCGACCACCTGCAGGACCACTACATCGAGGCCGTCGCCGCCCTGGCCCGGCGCTTCCGGGACGACAGCACCGTGGCCGGGTACAGCCTGTACAACGAGCCGTGGCCGGGCTGGGCCGTGCCGCCGCCGTTCGACGACCTGTGGCTGTACCCGTTCTACCGGCGGGTCATCGACGCGATCACGGGGGCGTCGGACGGGGCGGCCTGCCCGGCGTTCGCGTCCGCGCTGCCGGTCTGCGGTCACGCCGACCTGGGCGTCCACGACCGGCGTCACCTGGTCTTCCTGGACGCCGGGCTGTGGCGGCAGATCGTGGACCTGCCGACGCGCGTGCCGCTGCCGGTCAGCTCGTACCCGAACGTGGTCCTGTCGATCCACGCGTACACGCACAAGTACACCGTGGACGCGCTGCTGGGCCAGCCGCCCGACCGCGCGCCGTACCCGTTCGGCGGCTACGACCAGTCATACGCGGCGGCCGAGCTGGAGGCGCGGGCGATGGGGGCCGCGCTGTTCGTCGGCGAGTTCGGCGACGAGGTGTCCGAGGACGGCCTCCTGCTGACGAACCAGCTGCTGGAGCAGGAGCGGCACCGGGTCGGGGGCACGTTCTGGATCTGGAAGGAGAACTGCTCGCCGGGCGCGCCGTGGGGCGTGTACGCGGGGGTCGGCCCGAACCAGCGCTGCGCGTACGACCAGCCGGCGGCCGCCCGCGACACCGGGCCGCAGCCGCCCAACGGCTGCCTGCGGGCGGGCCGGGAGCGGCTGCTGGCCAGGGTGTACCCCTCGGCCGCGGCGGGGAGCGGCCTGTCCTACGGCTACGACCCGGCGACGGGCGCGTTCCACCTGGCCGCGACGGCCCCGGCCGGCGCGGCTGAGACGCTGGTGGTGGTGCCGCCGGAGGTCCGGGGCGAGGCATCGGCCGGCGGCGCGGCCGAGCTGACTGGCGCGGATGTGGACGCGGCCGGCGGCCGGGTGCTGCACGTGCGCCCGCTGGGCGGCGCGTACACGGTGACGGTGGCGGCGGCCCCGCCGCGGCTCACCGGCTGCGCCTGACGCCGGCCTGGCGGCCCGTCAGGCCGCCGGCGCCTGCTCGACCTGGACCCGGGCCAGCATCGTCTCGGGCTCGGCTCTGATCTCGCCCGGTCCCGACTCGAACGTCGTGCCCACGGGCAGGCGATCACCTGGCACCACATCGTTCACCGCCAGGACGACGCAGCGGAGGAAGTTGGAGACCAGCGAGGACCAGTTCACCTCCGACAGGCTTTGGGCCTCGATGAAGAAGCGGGCACCCACCACGCCGTCGTTGTCCCTGAAGGTCGTCACCGGATCCTGCGCCCAACGGCTCGCAGCGAGAGCGTCGAGCAATGCCTCGCTGACGGAGGGCAACTCGCCCGCCTCCACCATTGCCAGAGGTGCCGTCTCGACCCCTACCAGGAAGGTCATCTCCATCACCTTTGCCGACCTGTTCGGCCTCGGAACACGAATCCGGGATCGAGCTCCCAGATAGCTCTCAGGGCAGCGTACACTCAGCGAGATCCGCTGGGGGTCGACGAGAGCGTAACAGCCCCGGTTCCTGACGGTGCCCGGCAGATCCAATGGCGCTTGCCGTGCTCGACCGACCATCCGCGCTTCCGAAGAGCGCGGAGGAGCTGTGTCAGGTCGTCCATGGGGACGTAGAGAATACCTGGATAGCCACTCCTCGGGTACCAGCGGCGTCACTGCGCCTGACGCCGGCCTACCGCTCCGCGGGGCGGGCCAGCAGGTCGTGCATCAGCGTCCGGAAGACGGCCTGGTCCGGGACCAGCCCGGCGAACCACGGCTCCGGGTGGCCCTGCCGCAGCACCTGCGCCTCACCGAGCCGGCTGAACGTGACCGACTCGACCTGGTCCCACGGCAGCGGGTCGCGGCTCCCCTCCGCCGTCAGCCCCGCCGCCGTGACCACCAGGCCGTCGAACGCCACGTGGTCGCCGGCCGTCAGACGCTCGCGCACCCACTCCAGCAGCAGCGGCGTCACCCGGCGCTCGATCTCGTCGAACAGCTCGCGGTGGCCGCGCAGCTCCTCGTTCCACGTGATGCTCGGGCCGTCGTCGGCGTCCAGCTCGTAGACCGTCCGGGCCCGCCGGCGCAGGTGCCGCACCTCGCTCCACGGCACCGCCTCGACCCGCGACCGCCGCACGTGCAGCAGTCCCCCGCGGCAGACCGCGATCCGGCGGCCCCGGTCGAGGACGGTGGCGATCGCCAGGCCCAGGCACACGGCCGCGAGCGACAGGCCGACCAGCGGCCAGATGATCCGGCCGGGGCCGGTGTCCCGCGGCGCGCCGAAGCTCAGCCAGAGCGCGGTCGCGGCCAGTGACACGGCGACGCCGGCCACGAACCCCACCAGCGGCCCCATCCGCGGCCCGTGCACCGCAGCGACCTCGCCCAGGCCGGCACGGTCGGCGAGACGCTCGATCCTCCCTCGACGCATGAGCCACTCAGCGTGCCGGATTCAGCGCCCCGGAGTCCAGCGGACCAGACCCTCCTGCACCACCGACGCGATCAGGCGGCCATCGCGGCGGAAGATCCGGCCCTGGGCCAGGCCCCGCGCCCCCGACGCCGCCGGCGACTCCTGCGCGTACAGCAGCCACTCGTCCGCCCGGAACGGGCCGTGGAACCACATCGCGTGGTCCAGGCTGGCGGCCGACAGGCCCTCCGCGTCCCACGTCAGCCCGTGCGCCAGCAGCACCGAGTCGAGCAGGGACATGTCGCTGGCGTACGCCACCGCGCAGACGTGGACCAGCGGGTCGTCGGGCAGCGGCCCGCGCGCCCGCATCCAGACCATGCTCCGTGGCTCCCGGTCGCCGCTCGCGCGCGCCCACGGCGGCTCGCCCGCGTACCGGATCTCGACCGGGCGCAGCCGCGTGGACCGCTCGGGCAGGCCGTCGGGGTCCGGCGCGTCCGGCATCGGCACCTGGTGCTCCAGGCCGGTCTCGGGCCGGTGGAACGACGCCGACAGCGTGAAGATGGCGTGGCCGTGCTGGATCGCCGTCACCCGGCGGGTGCTGAACGAACGCCCGTCGCGCGTGCGGTCCACCGTGTAGACGATGGGCACCTCGGGGTCTCCGGGCCGGATGAAGTACGCGTGCAGCGAGTGCACGGCCCGCTCGGCCGGCACGGTGCGGCCGGCCGCCACCAGCGCCTGGCCGGCCACCTGCCCGCCGAACACGCGCTGCGGGCCCTCCTCCGGACTGCTGCCCCGGAAGATGTCCACCTCGATCCGCTCCAGGTCGAGGATGTCGACCAGGAGCTCCGGTCTGACCGCCAGGGGAACCTCCCAAACGAAACCCGAACCGGGCGCGCCTGGCATCATCCCTGGCGTGCCTCTCGCACTCGGGCTCCCTCGGCGCACCTGGATCGTACTGACGCTGGTGGTCGCGGCGCTGCTGACCTCCCTCGTCGTGTACATGCACGGGCCGAACATGCACGGCGACCAGAGCCTGTACGACCGCTACGCGTGGGACTTCTGGGCGGGCGACCCGCCGTACCGCTCCCTCCCGGCGGAGTGTTCGTGATCGTCCTGGCCCGCCGGGAGTCGCCGCGGGTCGCGGAGGTGTTCGCGGTCACGATCGCGATCGCCGGCTGGGGCACGGTGCTGGGCCGCTACGACCTGGTGCCCGCCTTCGTGACCGTGCTCGCCCTGTGGGCGGCGCGGCGCCGGCGCTTCGGCCCGGCGTACGCGCTGCTCGCGGTGGGCGTGCTGCTGAAGCTCTACCCGGCGCTGTTCGTCCCCCTCGTCGCGATGGAGCAGTGGCGCGCTCTCGGTGGCGTGCCCCTGCGGACCCGGCCGCCGCGGGCCGTGGTCGCCGGCGTCGGGCTGTTCTGCCTGCTGACGGCGGCGGGGTTCGCGGTCGCGTTCCTGGTCAACCCGGCCGGCTGGCTGGGGCCGTTCTCGTACAACGCGGGCCGGCCGATCCAGCTCGAGTCGGTGCCGGCGACCCTGCTCTGGCTGAGCGGCCTGCTCGGCTTCCCGACCGGCCCGGACAAGTCGTTCGGCTCGACGAACCTGGTCGGGCAGCTGTCCACGCCCATCAGCCTGCTGGCCGACCTGGCCCTGGTCGCCGGCCTGGTCTGGGTCTACCTCCGCCAGGCCGCCGGGCGGCTGGAGCTCACCGCCGCGTTCGCCGGCTGCCTGCTGGTCGTCATCGCCACCGGCCGGGTGCTGAGCCCCCAGTACCTGATCTGGGTGCTGCCGTTCCTCGCGATCCTGCTGCGCCGGTTCGACCCGGTATGGCTGGCCGTCTGCGTGCTCACGGTGGCGGAGTTCCCGTTCGGCTACCTGGCGCTGCACCCGGGCCCGCCCGGCCACCTCGCGCCCTACCCGGGCTTCCTGTTCGTCCTGATCGCGCTCCGCAACGCGGCGCTGGTGGTCGCGATCGTCCGCTTCCTCATCGCCAGCTCGGCGAGGGCCGCCGCGGCCGCCGCGTAGCCGGTGGAGGGGATCGAGGTGCGGGCCCGCCCGTGGACCCCGGCCGCCGCGCTGGTCGCCTACGCCGCGCTGGCGGTGCTGCTGTTCGCCTCGACGTGGGTCCACCCGGCCACGGCGTGGATCGGCGCCGGCGACGACCCGCACCTGTTCATCTGGTACCTGGGCTGGACGCCGCACCGGCTCGGGGCGCTGCGGAACCCGCTGTTCGCCGATGTGCTGCAGGCGCCGGGCGGCGTCAACCTGCTGTGGAACACCGCGGTCGTCGCCCCGGCGGTCGTCCTGTGGCCGGTCACGGCGGCGCTCGGGCCGGTCGTCTCCTACAACGTCCTGGTCAGCGGCGCGGTGGCGCTCTCGGCCTGGTGCGCCTTCCTGGCCGCCCGGCGGCTGGTGCCGGGCGAGGGGCCGGCGGCGCTGGCCGGCCTGGTCTACGGGTTCAGCCCGTACATGGTGGCCCAGTCGCTGCGCCATCCCCACGTGTCGCTCGCCGTGCTCCCGCCGCTGGCGCTGATCCTCCTGCACGAGCTGGTGGTACGGCGGCGGTGGAGCCCGCTCCTGGCCGGCGCCCTGCTCGGCGTGGCCGCCGCCGTGCAGTTCCTGACGGGCGAGGAGATCCTGGCGTACACGGCGCTGGCCGGCGGCCTGGGCGTCCTCGTGCTGGCCGCGCTGCACCCGGGGGAGGTGGCGGCTCGCGGCCCCCGCGTGCTGGCGGGCCTCGCCGCCGCGCTCGCCGTGTTCGCCGCCCTGGCGGCGTACCCACTCTGGCTCCAGTTCCTCGGGCCGCAGCGCGTCTCGGGCGTGCTGCAGCCGCCCGACGTGTACGTGAACGACCTGCTCGGCTTCGTGGTCCCGTCCGACGTGCTGGCGCTGAGCGGCGGGCCGACCTCGGCGCTCACGAAGGGGTTCACCGGCAACATCTCGGAGACCGACGCGTACCTGGGCGTGCCCCTGCTCCTGCTGCTGGCCGCGGCCTGCTGGCTGGGCCGGCGCCGGCCGCTGGTCCGCTGGGCGGCGCTGGTCGGGGCGGCGGCCGCGGTGCTCTCGCTCGGGCCGCACCTCCACGCCGGCGGCCGCGTCCTGCCCGTGCCGCTCCCGGGCGCGCTGGCCGGCAGCGTGCCCCTGCTCGAGAGCGCCGTGCCGTCCCGCCTGATGCTGTTCGCGTACCTGGCGGTCGGGCTGGCGCTGGCGGACCTGGTGGCCGGCGCCGGCCGCCGCCGCGGCCTCGCCCTCGCGGCGGTCGCGGTCGCCCTGCTGCCGCTGGTGCCGCGCTGGCCGTACGCCTCGACGCCGGCGCGGGTGCCGGCGTTCTTCCAGCCGGGCGGCGAGGCGGCCCGGCTGTCCACCCGCGACATGGTGCTGATCGGGCCGTACGCGGACCACCTCTCGTCGGTGGCGATGCTCTGGCAGGCCGCCGCCGGCTACCGGTTCCGGATGCCCGAGGGCGAGGCGTTCGTCCCCGGGCCCAGCCTGGGTCCGCCGCCGTCGCATCTCCGGACCACGTTCGAGGCGCTGGAGGGCGGCGTCCCCGTGCCGGACACCGCCGCCGACCGGACCGAGACGCTGCGCGAGCTGGCCCGGCTCGGGGTGGACACCGTCGTCGTCGGGCCCGACACCGGCCACGACCGGATGGTGCGGTACTTCACGTCGGTGCTGGGCCGGCCCCCGGTCCGCTCGGGCGGCGTGGACGTCTGGTGGGACGTCCGGCCGGAGTAGCGGGGCGTCAGCCGCCGAGCTTGCTGTAGTCCGCGGAGAGCCAGTGCTCGGGGCGCATCCGGACCGTCACCTCCTGCCGCGCCTGCTCCGCGGTCGCCGCGATGTAGGCGTCGGCGGTCTCCGCGCCCAGGTACCGCGCGGCCATCTGGCGGCGCTCCTCTTCGTCCACCGGGTCGATCGCCACCACCGGCCCCTCCACCGTCGTGTACTTGTACGGCGGCGCCTCGTCCTGCACGCAGACGGTGCACCGGCCCGTCTCCCGCAGGGCGCGTGCCTTGCGGCTCTCCCCGCCCGTGAAGAAGCTCAGCAGCCCGCCCGGCTCGTACCGGTACCAGATCGGCACGGCCAGCGGCGCCCGCCCGTCCTCGCCGGGCACGCTCACCACGCCCACGTGCAGGTCCGCCAGGAACACCTCGCGCTCCTCGCGCGTCATCGCCAGCGACATCCCGTTTCCTCCCAGAACGAACCGTCAGTACGCAGCTGCATCTGGCAGCCCGGGTTCGCGGTCACGACCATCTGGGGGTCCGCCCCGAGCAGGTCGTCCATCTTCTCGTCCAGGATCCGCCGCGACATCTCGGGCTGGATCGCGTTGTAGATGCCGGCCGAGCCGCAGCAGATGTCCGGGTGCGCCATCTCGACCAGCTCGACGCCGGGCAGCGACCGGATCAGCTGCCGGGGCTGGGCGCGGATGCGCTGGGCGTGCACCAGGTGGCACGCGTCCTGGTACGTGACGCGCAGCCGCTGCTCGCGCCGGGGCTCCGGCAGCCCGATCTCGGCCAGCAGCTCGGTCAGGTCCCGCACGCGGGAGCCGAGCGTCGGCGACGAGTCCTTGAGGTGGGCGCCGCAGCCGGCCGAGTTGACCACCAGGTAGTCGAACCCCTCCATCCCGAACGTCCGCTGGTTGTGCTCGACCAGCTCGCGGGCGCCGGCCAGGTCGCCGTTGTGGGCGAACAGCGCACCGCAGCAGCGCTGGCCGGGCGCGAACCAGACCTCGCAGCCGGCGAGCTGGAGCAGCCGGACCGACGCCTCGTGGGCG
Source organism: Chloroflexota bacterium (assembly GCA_005880175.1). The sequence continues at coordinate 21,064 of VBJR01000219.1, read as the reverse complement.
GAGCGGTAGAAGATCGGCATCACGCAGCCGAGCAGGAACGCGACGCGGTACCGCCGCTCCCCGATCGCGGACGCCACCTCGCCGGCCGGCGGCGTGTAGGCGCCGGTCAGGCGGGGCAGCGTCCGGGACTGGGGGACCAGCCCGGTCAGCCGCAGCCGCTGGGCCACGCGCGTCGCCGCGCCGGCCGCGCGCAGCCGTCCCGGGTGCCCGAGCAGGCGGCGCAGCGCCTGCCGGACGAGGACGCTGCGCGGGTTGGGCCGGCGCAGCCGCTCGACCTCGGCCCGGCCGTGCTCGATGATGCGGCCGTACGGCACGCCCGAGGGGCAGACCGCCTCGCACGTGCGGCAGCCCAGGCACAGGTCCACGTGGCGGGCCAGCTCCTCGGTGAACGGCAGCTCGCCCCGCTTCCACTGGGTCATCAGGTAGATGCGGCCGCGCGGCGACTCCGTCTCCAGACCGGTGACGCGAAACGTCGGGCAGGCGTTCAGGCAGAGGCCGCAGTGGACACAGGTGGACAGGTCGTCGTCGGACGGCGCGTCGGGGCCGTTGAACGTGGACGGATCGCGGATGTCCAACACCGTCGAAGCGAGCCTACCAGGCCCGATGTGGCAGGATTGGTCGCTGCTGTCAGGAGCCTACTCAATTGGGGGAGGGACGAGGATGTCCGAGCGGGCCGAGTCGACGCCTGGCTGGGAGCGGTGGCCCGTGGCGGGCACGACCGACGAGCACCGGCGCCTGCTGCTGATGGAGCAGGCGTACGACAAGCTCACCATCGGCCACCTGGAGCGCACCGGTGTCGCCGAGGGCTGGCGCTGCCTGGAGGTGGGGGCCGGCGCCGGCTCGATCGCCGGCTGGCTGGCCCACCGGGCCGGAGCGGCCAACGTCACCGCGACCGAGCTGTACCCCGACTACCTGAGCGGCCTGGCCGACCTCGGTGTCCGCGTGCTGCGCCACGACGTGGCGGCGGACGAGGCCCCGGGCGACGAGTTCGACCTGATCCACGCCCGGCTCGTGCTGGAGCACATCCGGACTCGCGACGAGGTGGTCGAGCGCCTCGCCTCCTGGCTGGCGCCCGGCGGCTGGCTGGTGCTGGAGGACGCCTCGTACGTGCCTCAGATCGCGGCCCGGCCGGCGCTGCGCAAGCTCGAGGAGGCGTGGGTGCGGATGGCGGCCGGGATGATGGGCTCGGACGTGGACTGGGCGCGCACGTTCCCGCTGCCGCTGGAGCGGGCCGGCCTGACCGGGACGTCGGCCGAGCTGTCGATGCCGGCGCTGCGGGGGGGCACGCCGCTGGCCGCCGCGATCGCGCTGGGCGTCCGGCTCGGCGCCGGGGCGCTGCTCGCCGGGGGCACGATCACCGCCGCGGAGCTGGACGAGGTCTACCACCTGTGCGCCGACCCGTCGCTGGTCGACTACTCGTTCCAGGCGATCGTGGCGTGGGGCCGGCGGCCCGCGGCGGGCTGACCTTGTCCGACGAGCCGCGGAGCTGGGCGCAGTGGGAGGCCGCGGGCACGTCGGAGGAGCAGGCCAGGCTGGCCCTCCTCGAGCGGGCCTACGACCCCCTGACCGTCGCGCACCTGGAGCGCACGGGCGTGGCGGCGGGCTGGCGCTGCCTGGAGGTCGGCGCGGGCGCCGGCTCGATCGCGCGCTGGCTGGGGCGGCGCGCCGGTCCGAGCGGTGTCACCGCGACCGAGCTGTTCCCGCAGCACCTCGCGAGCACGGCCGAGCTGGGCGTCCGCGTCCTGCGCCACGACGTCGCGGTGGACCCGCCGCCCGGCGGCGAGTTCGACCTGATCCACGCCCGGCTCGTGCTGGAGCACGTCCAGGGCCGCGACCAGGCCCTCGGGCGCCTCGCCTCCTGGCTGGCGCCCGGCGGCTGGCTGGTCGTCGAGGACGCCACGTTCGTCCCGGAGCTCGCGATGGCGCCGGCGCTGCGGCGCGTCGAGGGGGCGTTCCTGTCGGTGGCGACGGGCCGGGTGGGGAGCGACCTGCGGTGGGCGCGGACGTTCCCGCTGCCGCTGGAGCGGGCCGGCCTGGTCGAGACGTCGGCGGAGGTCTCGATGCCCGTGATGCGCGGCGGCGCCGCCCTCGCCGGATCCCTGGCGCTGGCCGTGCGTCTCGCCGGGCCGGGCCTGCTCGCCGCCGGCGCTCACCGCCGCGGAGCTGGACGAGATCGCCGCGACGCTCGCCGACCCGTCGATCGTGGACTGCTCGTTCCTGATCGTCGCCGCGTGGGGGCGCCGGCCTCAGACGACGTAGCGGCCCGGCGAGACGGTCCGTTTCGGGTCGAACGCGTCCCGCAGGCGCGTCATCCAGGCGGCGGCCGCCGGCGGCGTGCCCCACGCGCCGACCGCCCGCTTGAGCTCGACCGGCGCGGCCAGCAGCACCAGCGACCCACCGGCCCGCTCGGCGGCACCAGCGCGCCCCGGCCGGGAGTCCGTCCACGACCTCGCGCAGCCGCACGGGTGGGACCGAGACGCGCGCCCACGCCGCCCCCGACTGGCGCGCGTGCTCCTCCCACGCGTCCGGACCGGCCTCGGTCCAGCCCAGCTCGGCGACCAGGCGGCGCACGCCGGAGGTGGTCCCGGCCAGGCGGGCGAGCAGCCGGCCGTCGCTCGCCAGCTCCAGCGCCACCGGCGCCTGCGGCAGCGCCAGGGCGCGGGCCGCCTCCCGCCACGGGTCCTCCGAGCGGGTCTCCACCGAGACCTCGTGCAGCGGCCGCGGGAACACCTTGAACGACGCGGCGACGATCACGCCCAGCGAGCCCAGGGCGCCCTGGTGCAGCTTGTTCATGTCGTAGCCGCTGACGTTCTTGACCACGCGGCCGCCGCTGCTGACCAGCCGGCCGTCGGGCAAAGCCACGCGGAGGCCGATCACGAAGTCCCGGGGCGAGCCGTAGCGCAGGCGCAGCGGGCCGCTCAGCCCGGCGGCCAGCACGCCGCCGACCGTGTGGCCGGGCGCGTTGAACGGGTCGATGGGGAGGAACTGGCCGACCTGCGCCAGCGTCGCGTTCAGCGCCTCCAGCGTCATGCCGGCCTCGACGCTGACCGTCATGTCGGCCTGGCTCAGCTCCAGGACCCGGTCCAGGGCCCGCGTCTCCAGCGCCACGTCGAACCGCTCGGGCGGGTCGCCGAGGCCGAGCGCCCGGCCGCCTCCGACCGGGACGACGGCGCGGCCGCTGGCCGCCGCGTCGCGCAGCTCCTCGGCCACCTGCTCGGCGTTCTCGGGCCGGGCGACGCGGCCGGGCTCCAGCCCGTCTACCACCACTTGGCTTCGGCGCAGAAGCCGGCGCGGACGACCAGCCGGGGGTCGCGCTCCGGGTCGGGGAAGATCTTGCCCGGGTTGAGCATGCCGGCCGGGTCGAACACGTGCTTCACGCGGAGCATGGCCTCCAGGTCGTCCGGCGCGTAGATCCACGGCATGAAGGCGTTCTTCTCGACGCCGATGCCGTGCTCGCCGCTCAGCGTGCCGCCCAGCTCGACGACCGCGCGCAGCATCTCCTCGCCGGCGCCGCCGACCCGATCCATGATCCCGGCCTCGCGGAGGTCGAACAGGATGTTCGGGTGCAGGTTGCCGTCGCCCGCGTGGAACACGTTGGCGACCGGCAGCCGGTAGTGCTCGCCGATCTCGGTGACGCGCCGGAGCACGTCGGGCAGCCGGGTGCGCGGCACGACGCCGTCGTGCAGGTAGTAGTTGGGCTTGATCCGGCCCAGCGCGCCGATCGCGCCCTTGCGGCCGGCCCAGAGCAGCTCGCGCTCGGCGGCGTCGGCCGCGGTCCGCAGGTTCGTCGCCTCGTTGGCGCGGAGGACGCGCTCGACCGCCTCGGACAGCTCGCCGCAGCTCTCCTGGAGCCCGTCCACCTCGACCAGCAGCACGGCGCCGGCGTCGGTCGGGTAGCCGGCCCGGTAGTGGGCTTCGACTGCCCCGATCGTGACCTGGTCCATCATCTCCAGCGCGGCCGGGACGATGCCGTGGCCGATCACGTCCGAGACGGCGTGGCTGGCGGCCTCGATCGTGGGAAACGCGGCCATCAGCGTCACGACCGACTCGGGCAGGGGCACGAGCCGGACCTTGATCCGGGTGATCGTGCCCAGCGTGCCCTCGGAGCCGACCAGCACGCCGAGCAGGTCGAGGCCGACGCGATCGGGGGCGTCGCCGCCCAGCCACTCGACGCTGCCGTCGGCGAACACGACCTCCAGCCCGATCACGTGGTTCGTCGTGACGCCGTAGTACAGGCAGTGAGGGCCGCCGGAGTTCTCGGCCGCGTTGCCGCCGATCGTGCACGCCTTCTGGGACGAGGGGTCGGGGGCGTAGAAGAGGCCGAGCCGGCCGGCCGCCTGCTGGAGGTCGGCGTTGACGACGCCGGGCTCGACGACGGCCGTCCGGCCCCGGGTGTCGATCTCCACGATCCGGCGCATCCGGCTGAGCTGGAGCGCGATGCCGCCGCGGAGCGTGATGGCGCCGCCGGAGAGGCCGGTGCCGGCGCCGCGGGGCACGACCGGGATGCCGAGGCGCGCGGCCAGCCGGACGACCTGGACCACCTCGTCGCGGTTGGCGGGCAGCACGACCGCGTCGGGGACCGCGCCGGCGATGGAGCCGTCGCGCTCGAAGATGCGCAGGTCGTTGGCGTCGTGGACCACGTGGTGGTCGCCGACGATGCGCCGCAGGTCCGCCAGGACGGAGCGCGGCAGCGGCATCAGGGTGCGGCCGCTCCGTACCGGAGGCCGGGGACCGGCTCGAAGACCTCGAAGCGGCGGGCGCGGGCGTCGGGCAGACCGGGGGCCTCGGCGGGCTCGCGGTCCGGCACGAGCTCGCGCAGCCAGGCCCGGCACTCCGCGTCGGTGGGCCGCGCGTCCTCTCGCTCGAACACGGCCTCCAGGATGCGCCGGCGGGGGGACAGCTGGACCGTGAACCAGACGCCGAGCCCGTCGTCGGTCACGAGGTGATGGCGCTCGTCGATCCGGCGGTTGACCGGCAGCCGGAGCGGCCTGGCCTCCGCCTCGGCGCGCAGGCGGGCGGCCTCGGCGACGATGTCCATTCGGCCGGATCATACCGCCGGCCTGGCGTGGCTATGGAACCATAGATTGTTCCGATACATGGACCGCGATCCATCGAAGCGTCCTAAAGTGGATTGGGATGGACGCGATCATTTACTGCAGAACCGACGACAGCGACTCCGAGGTGATGCGGGATTACCTGCGGGGGCTCAGCATCGGCTGCCGGGTCCGGCACATCGACAACGGTGATCCGGGCGCGCGGCGGGAGTGGGAGGACCTGGACGGCGAGGTCACTCCGCTGCTCGTGCTCGACCAGCACCGGATCGTGCGCGGCTTCGACCGGACGCGCCTGGACCAGCTCGTCGGCTGGATCGGCTGCTGAGCCGGATTCCCACGACGACACGCGGATCAGGCCGGTCCTACCGCTCGCGCGGTGGAATCCGGCTGAGCTGAGCGCCGGCGTCAGCCGGCGTACGCGTACCGGGGCGTGTCAAATCGCCAGTACGCAGACGTGTCATAATTCGTGTCTCCCTGGTGGTCGTCAGGAGGGACACGCGGCATGGAGCGCGGAAACCTGCCGGTCCAGCACAAGTCGTTCGTGGGCCGGCAGCGGGAGATCGCCGAACTCATCGGGCTGGTCCGGCGTCACCGGCTCGTCACGCTGCTGGGGCCCGTCGGCATCGGCAAGACGCGGCTGGCGCTGCGCCTGGCGGAAACCATCCAGCACGACTTTCGCGACGGCGCCTGGTTCGTCGAGCTGACGAGCCCGTCTCAGTCGGTCCCCCTCGCCGACACGTTCGCCCGCGTGCTCGGAGTCGCCGCGAGCGATGGGAGCGACCCTCTGACGCGGCTGTGTGCGGCGCTCCACGGGTGTCGGTGCCTGCTGGTCGTGGACAACTGCGAAGGAGTGGTCGATCAGCTGGCGACCGTCGTCCAGCGGTTGGTGCACGAGTGCCCTGACCTCAAGGTGGTCGCGACCAGCAAGCGGCCGGTCCGGATCGATGCCGAGCGCGAATGGCGTGTACCGGCGCTCGATCTCCCCGAGGCGGACCGCGACTACTCGGCCGCGCAGCTCGAAGCGATGGACTCGGTGGCGCTGTTCGTGGAGCGCGCCAGACGGCGCGACGAGGCCTTCGCCGTCGAGCGGTCCGGTGCCGGAGACGTCATCGGGCTCGTCCGCTACCTGGACGGCCTTCCACTCGCGCTGGAGCTCGCCGCGGCCTGGACCGGCACGCTGTCTCCAGGCGAGCTCCTTCTACACCTGCGCCGCCACCCTCACGACCTGGAGGACGGAGATCGCGGAGGCGACCCGCGGCACTCGAGCCTGCGGGCCGCCATCGACTCCAGCTATCGGAGCCTCGACCACGAGTGCCAGGAGCTGGTCGCCGAGCTCAGCGTCTTCCCTTCAGGATGGAACCTGGACGCGATGGACGCGGTCTGCGCGCAGGGCACCGGCGTCTCGCGGGCCGCGCTCAGGCAGCTGATCGACCGATCGTTCGTGACCATGCAGGCCGCCCCTGGAGGCCCCACGAGGTACCGCATGCTGGGCGTGATCCGGCGGTACGCGATGAACCAGCTGGAGGAGACGGGGCACGTGGACGCCACGCTGCGGCGGTTCGTGCGCCACTTCGCCGACCTGGCCACCGCCGCCGGGTCCCACCTGACCACCCGCGACGGACCGCGCTGGCTGCAGGTGCTCGATGTCGAGCTCGACAACCTGCGTGCTGTTCTGACCCTCGACCAGGCAGACCCGGACGACCGGCTGCGGGTGGCCCTTGCGCTCGTGCCGTACTGGCATCTCCGCGGCCTGCTCGGTGAGGGCTTGAACCGTCTGGACGTCATCGTTCGCTCGGGACTGCCTCGATCGCCGGCGGTCGTGCAGGCGCTCAACGGCCTGTCCCGGCTGTCGTGGGCCCGCGGTGACACTGACATGGCGGCTCGGATGGCCCGCCAGGCCTTTCACGTCGCCAGACGGATCCACGATTCGCCGGGCGTCGCCTGGTCCCTCGTGCGCATGGCGCAGGCAAGCTTCGACGCGAACTGTCCCGCCGCTGCCAGGAGGTGCGCAGAGCATGCCCACCGACTCAGCGCTGGCTGGGCCGACGGGCCCCTTGCCGCCGCCTGTCTGTTCCAGCTCGGGCAGGTCGCGCTGGTCGAGGGGCGCCTGGACGAGGCGGACACGACGCTTCGACGTGCGATCGACCTGTTCGCCCGGAACGATCAGGTCGACCAGGAGGCGATCGCCCTGCTCATCCTCGGCCGTGTGCGTCTTCGACAGGATCGGATCGACGACGCGGAGGCCGTGCTGATCCGCAGCCTCTCGGGGGTGCGCGAGTTCGCCCTCCCTCGACATACGGTGCCGATCGTGGAGTCGCTGGCGGTCGTCGCGCTCCGGCAGGGGAACCGACCGCGAGCCGCGCGGCTGTATGGCGGAGCAGCCGGCCTGCTGCGGCGGATGGGCGCACGGCCGCCAGCCAGGGCCCCGATGCGAAAGCCGAACGTCGTGCTCCTGCAGCCGCTGGCGACGGCTCCGGACACGCGCCGTACGTTCGAGGAGGGCTGCACGATGGACGTCGTAGCGCTGATCGCGCACGCCCTGGGCGATCCGGCGCCGGTGCCCGAGGTCGTGCAGGATCGGAGTGAACCGGCCTCGGACGTGCTCACCGCTCGTCAGCTCGAGGTGGCCGAGCTGGTGGCCAAGGGCATGACGAACAAGGAGATCGGGGCCCGCCTTCACATCAAGGACCGCACGGTCGAGAGGCACATCAGCGACATCTGCGACAAGTGGACGTGCAACAACCGAACGGAGATCGCGGTGGCGCTCATGAAGCGGACGCTGGTCCCAGGCTCGGGTTGACGCGGCGCCGTACGGCGCGCCCGGCGCGCCGTACGGTCACCGTCTGCGTCGATCGAGACGCTATGGCGTGATGCACCACGCGCACTTGTGGCGAAGCTGCGGGCAGGGCGAGACGCCAGCATCTCGGTAGAGCTGCAGAGCGGCCGCCTGTGTCTGCGTCGGATCCACCGCAACGCCCTGGTACACGAAGTCCCCCGGCTCGTGGTTGAGGTAGACGCCCGGTCCGAAGATGGTCTCGCAGTCCGCCCGGTACTGGCGCGTCACGAGGATGTGCTGGTGCCACACGGCGTCCGCGCACCCGCAGATCACGGACTGCTTGACACTCCCGTCCCTCTGGTAGCCGAACCAGCAGACGTACAGGAACCTGCGGTAGCAGATCTCGGCGTCACGGACGTCGATCCCCGGCTCGGCCTCCTTCGCCTCCGCGATCGGGTACAGGAGATCCAGCGTGCCTCCGAGCCCGTCCACACCGATCAACGCGCGAGCCTGCGCCTCCGTCAAAGCCATGGTCATCACCTCCAGAACTTGAATCGCCGACGGCCGGCGCCGTCGCACCGCCGGGCAGCGTAGCCACGCCGGAGTCGGCCACACATCGTGGATGTCACGCACCCTTGTCATTCGCGTCTGTGGGATTTCACCCAGACGCGGCGGGTCGGGGAATCACCCGATGCCCGCGGCAGCGCCTCGCCACTAGCGTCGAGTCCACCGGCGGCCTCGTTCGCGACAGCTCGACGCACTTCGCCGGCAGGCGCGGGATGACAGACAAGGAGTACGCGACATGTCGATTCGTCGGATTCGAGCACGGCAGGTGCGCGACGGGGCTGCCGGCATCGCGTCCCTGCGCGACCGTGCCCTGCAGGAGACCAACGGCGAGGAGGAGCAGCTCGCTGGCCACATCGCCAACTACAGCAAAGCGCTGCCACACGACGCGCTCGGCCACGTCGATCCTGCCGCCTACGCCGGCCTCCGACGCGCCCTCTCGTCCGGTCTCCCGTCGGATTTCGAGCGGATCCCGCTGGGCACGGCGGGAGGTCGCCGGCTGACCAACCCGCAGGCGGGCCTGGCGTTCGACCTCGAGGGCCCCGACGCGCAGGCCCTCGCCATTCCGCCGGCGCCCCGCATCGACTCGGCCGAGAACTCCGGAGAGGCCGCGGAGCTCTACTGGATGGCACTGCTGCGCGACGTCCACTTCTCCGACTACGAGACCAACGCGCGCGTGGACAGGGCCGTCCGGGACCTCAACCGGCTCACCGACTTCCGCGGCCCGCAGACCGGGAGCAAGGTGACGCCGGCCACACTGTTCCGCGGCTTCACGGAGCAGGACGCGGCGGGACCGTACGTCTCACAGTTCCTCCTGCGCGACGTGCCGTACGGGACGCTGCTGATCTGCCAGCGGCAGGCGACAGTCGTGGCCGACCGCGACTACCTGACGTCGTTCGACGCGTGGCTGCGGGTCCAGAACGGCGCCGTGCCAGCCGAGTCACCCGAGCTCGATGGCGAACGCCGCTACCCCCGCAATCTGCGCGACCTGGCGAGCTACGTCCACCGCGACGCCCTGTACGAGGCCTACCTCAACGCCTGCCTGATCCTCGTCGGCATGCGGGCTCCGCTCGATCCCGGCAATCCCTACGCGACGTCCGCGACGCAGGACGGATGCGGGACCTTCGGCGGCCCGCACGTGCTGTCGCTCGTGGCCGAGGTGGCGACGCGCGCCCTCAAGGCCGTCTGGTACCAGAAGTGGTTCGTGCACCGGCGGCTGCGGCCGGAGGCGTTCGGCGGGCTGGTGGACAACCACCTGTCGCGACGCGCCACATATCCCATCGACGCCGAGATCCTGAACTCCAAGGCGCTCGACGAGGTGCACGGCAGGTATGGCAGCTACCTCCTGCCGCAGGCGTTCCCGGAGGGCTCGCCGACCCATCCCGCCTACGGCGCTGGCCACGCCGCCGTAGCCGGCGCGTGCGTCACGATCCTCAAGGCGTGGTTCGACGAGTCAGCTCCCGTTGCCGGTCCCCAGGTCGCTGGTGCGGCCGGCCGCGACCGCGTGAGGTATGCCGGGGTCGACAGGGATTCGCTGACCGTGGGCGGCGAGCTGAACAAGCTGGCCGCCAACATCGCGATCGCCCGGAGTGGCGCAGGCATCCACTGGCGAAGCGACTACACGGAGTCGGTGGAGCTGGGCGAGGCAGTCGCTCTGGGCATCCTCGAGGAGCAGAAGGCAACCTACAACGAGCCCTTCTACTTCTCGCTCACCAGGTTCGACGGCACGTCGGTGCGGATATGACGATGCGCGCGCGACGTCGCGACACGAGACGTCAGGGCATTGCCGAGGAGCGGCTACGCCTGATGCGGGACCTTCACGATGGCGCACGGCAGAGCCTCCCGGCGCTGGGGGCAAGGATCGCGCTGGCCGAGTCCCTCGTGCACGATTCCAACGAGCTGCGCCAGCTCCTCGGCGAAGCCCGGCTCGATCTCGCGGACGCGCTGGTCGCCATACGTGCCGCAGTGTCGAGTCATCCGCCGCCATCGCTCGCCAGGGGCGGCCTGCGCGCCGCGCTGGCGACGTGCGCCCGGCAGGCGGCGGTGCCCATCGCCGTAACGTGCACGGACGATCGGTTTCCCGCACGGATCCTCTTCCTGGAGGCCGTGTCGTTCCCGGGCCGTGCCGCGACGACCGTCCCGGGACAGCACCTGACGGCGGAGGTCATGGGCCTGGTGGCCGGTGGTCCCTACACGATCGTCGTGACGGCCCGCAACGCCGCGGGGCAGGCGCGGTCGGAACCGTCGGACATCGTGACACCGACCTGAGCCCGGTTGCGTACGGCGGCGGCGGCCGGCCTGTTCCACGTGGCCGCTGGCAGCGTCCCCGGATCGACGGGAGCTTAGACTCGACGGGTGGACTCCCGCGCCCGAGTTGAAGCCGCCCTGGCCGGGGGCGATGTGGACCGGCCGCCCGCCGGTGCCTGGGGGCACCGCTACCGCGACGAGTGGACGCCCGAGAAGCTCGCCCAGGCGACGATCGACCGCGCCACCCGGTTCGGGTGGGACTTCGTCAAGTTCCAGCCGCGCGCGACGTTCTTCGCCGAGGCGTTCGGCGCGCGGTACCGGCCGGCCGGCCACGCGCTGCGCGCGCCGGTGATCGACGAGCCGCCGGTGAAGACGCTCGACGACTGGAAGGACATGCGGCTCGTGGACCAGGACGTGCTGGACGAGCAGGCGCGCACGCTGGGCGTGGTGGTCCAGGGCCTCGGCGACCGGGTGCCGGTGCTGCAGACGGTGTTCTCGCCGCTGTCGGTCGCGTCCTACCTGGTCGGCCGCGAGAACCGGCGGCTGGTGCGCGAGATGCGTTCCAACCCGGAGATCGTGCTGCCCGCGCTGAACCGCATCGCCGACGCGCTGGTCGACTTCTCGCGCATGTCGGTGGAGGCGGGCGCGGCGGGGATCTTCTACGCCATCTCGGGCTTCGCGACGCCCGACTCCATGCCGGTCGCCGTGTACGACGAGCTGGTCCTGCCGCTCGACCTCAGGGTCCTGGAGGCGCTGCCGGCCGGGGCCTGGTTCAACGTGCTGCACCTGTGCGGGTCGCACGTGAACATGGAGGTGGGCCGGAAGCTGCCGGTGCAGGCGGTGAGCTACTCGATCCACAACCAGGGCAACCCGTCGCTGGGCGAGGCGCGCCGGGTCAGCGGCAAGGCGGTGATGGGTGGCCTGGAGCAGCGCAAGGTGCTGGTCGGCGGGCCCCCGGACGCGATCGTGGGCCAGGTCCGCGACGCGATGGCGGAGACGGACGGCGGCCGGGGCCTGCTGCTGGCGCCGGGCTGCTCGGTGCCGCCGCAGGCGCCGGATGTGAACCTGCGCACGATGATGGAGGCGGCCGCGGCGTGAGCGGACCGGTCGTGCATCTGGCCGAGATCACCCTGTGGGTCCGGGACACGGACCGGTCGCTGGCGTTCTACCGGGACCTGTTCGGCCTGACCGTGATCTCGCCGCCGGAGCTGCCCAACCGCTTCCTGCGCGCCGGCCCGGGTGAGGGCCCGGTCCCGGAGATGATCGTGCTGGTGCCACACCCGGACCCGGCGGGCGCCTTCCCGGCCGAGAAACCCCTGCGCCCGCTGCACCACCTGGCGTTCAACGTCGCGGCGGACCGGTACGAGGACCTGCAGCGGCGCTGCGGGGAGGCGGGCCTGGAGGTGCGGGGCGGGGTGCACCCGGTCTTGAGGGGCGTGCGGACGTTCTACGTGGACGACCCGGACGGAAACGAGGTGGAGGTCATCGCGCCGGCCTGACGGGGCAGGTGTGCAGCTGACGGCGGTGCTAGTCTCGTAGGGACGGCGCATGCACGCGCCACCCTGTCACATCCTGCCTCCATGCGTCATCATGAGCGAGTCCATGAACGCTGTCATCGATTTGCTGGAGAGACCTCTCTACAGCATGCCACAAGTCGACAGGCTGCTCGCCCTTCCTCCGCGGACGGCGAAGCGGTGGATCGACGGATACCAACGGCGAGGTCGGCTGTACGATCCGGTCATACGGCTCGAACCCACTGGCGACGAAATCGTGACGTGGGGCGAGTTCGTGGAGGCACGGTTCCTGGCGGAGTATCGCACCAAGGGCGTTCCAATGGTGAGGATGCGCCCCGCCATCATGGAACTGCGCAAGGAGTTCGGCAAATATCCGCTGGCCCACGCAAGACCATTCGTCGATGGCAAAGAGCTCGTCCTCAAGGTGCAGGAGGCGGTCGGGCTGGAACGAGCGCTGGTCATGGTCGTCGTGCGCAGCGGGCAGCTCATGCTGTCGGACGCCGCCAATCACTTCCTTCAATCGGTCGAGTACGGGTCCGATGACGATCCGATCGTCCACAGGATTCACCCTCTCACTGGCAACCATACGGTAGTGGTTGATCCACTGCGGCAGTTCGGGGAGCCTGTGGTTCGCAGTGTACCCACAGCAGTGATCGCCGAGCTGTTCGATGCGGGCGACAGCGTCGAATCGATCGCCGACCTCTATGAGCTCGAACGTGATGATGTCGAAGCGGCGCTACGCTATGAGCGGGAACGCATCAAGTCGCAGAATCCAACGGCCGCATAGGTCCGGTAGCGGATGCCGCCCGATCGGAGAAATCTCCGCTTCTACTTCGACGAGAGCCTGCTCGGCGTCGGCAAGGCAATTGCGGTCGCCCGCCGTGATTGCATCCATGTCGGACATCCGATGATCGCCACGGAGTTTCCTCTCGGCATCCTCGATACCGATTGGATACCCAAGGCAGCGGCCAACGATTGGGTTGTTCTCGTGCGCGATCGTCGCATCAGGACAAAACCTGCGGAGTTGTTGGCCTTTCGCGAGCACGGTGTACGGGCCTTCTGGGTGGCAGGCAAGAAGGATCTGAGCGTTTGGGGCGCTCTCGTACGACTCGTGAATCGTTGGCCGGACATCGAGCGCATCGTAGCGCGACGAGGGCCCGGGCCATGGTTCATGGCGATCAATGACGCCGGCA
>VBJR01000219.1:0-7702 GCA_005880175.1 Chloroflexota bacterium | reverse complement strand
AGACAACGCAGACGTTCTACACCAACGAACCTTCCCGGACGGAAACAAGGTGGAGGTCATCGCCCCTGGATGGCCCCATGACGGGGCCATCCAGGGTATCATTGATAGTGTGGCAGCGCTGAACCTGCGACTCAGCGACGAGGAGATGGAGCGGCTGCGCGCGCAGGCGGCGCGCGAGCACCGCTCCATGAACGAGGTGGCCCGCCTGGCCGTGCTCAGCCGCATCGAGGATGCGGAGCGGCGCGAGCGGGTGCTGGCGCTGACCGACCAGGTCATGAGCGAGCACGCCTACACCCTCGAACGGCTGAAGGACCTGTAGCTCCGGCACGGTGACCTACCTCACGCTCGAGGACCTCTTCGCCATGGTCGAGCGGATGTTCGGGACGACGCGGATGGTCCGCGATGCCGGACTCCTCGATGCCTCCGCGTACCGGCCGCAGGCGACGATGTTCGGCGATGACCTGTATCCGACCATTCACCTGAAGTCGGCGGCGCTCATGGAGTCGCTGGTGTGCAACCACACGCTCATCGACGGCAACAAGCGACTCGCGTTCGCCGCCATGGTCGTCTTCTACGAGCTCAACGGGTGGCGCCTGCTGCTCCCCCACCAGGACGCGGCGGTCGATCTCGTGCTCGGGGTTACAAAGGGCGAGGTGGAGCTGCATCGGATCGCGGCCACCCTGGAGTCGTGGGCCCAACGTGCGCCGTGCATGAGGCCCGCGGCCGGATCGGCGCTCGGCGCCATCGGTGAGACCCCGGCGGTGTTCCTGGACCGGATCCGACCCCCGGGTGGGGCGCGGATCGTCGCCAAGCTCGAGTATTTCGGTCCGACCGGCTCTCACAAGGACCGGGTCGCCCTCGCCCTGGTCGAGGCGGCCGAGGAGCGCGGCGAGATAGCGCCGGGGATGACCCTGGTCGACTACACGGGGGGCAGCACCGGCGCGGCACTGGCAGTCGTCTGCGCGCTCAAAGGCTATCGGTGCCGAGTGGTCTGTTCGGACGCCTACTCCGCGGAGAAGCTGCGGTCCATGGTCGCCCTGGGCGCCGAGGTGGAGGTCATCCCCAGTCGCGGTGGGGCGGTCGACGAGCAGCTGATCCCCCGGATGATGGAGCGCGCCGAAGAGCTCGGGCGTCGGGACGGCTGCTTCTACCTGGACATGCACCACCGGGACGACCCGGTTCTGGCGGGGATGGCGATCGCTCGCGAGCTGATCGAGCAGGTCCCGGCGCCCATCGATGCCTTCTGCTCCGGCTTCGGCACCGGTGCGCTCCTGATGGGCGGCTGGAGCCATCGTCGTCGGCGGTGCTGTCCGGCCGACAGCCGGGCGCACACCAAATCGAGGGGCTGGGGTATGGCTTCGTGCCGGCTCTCATCGATCGCGACCTGCTCGACGAGGTCCTGGTTGTCGAGGAGAGCGAGGCATGCGCGATGGCCAGAGCGCTGGCACGGGTGGAGGGCGTCTTCGCCGGCACGTCATCCGGCTTCAACGTCGCTGGAGCCGCCGCCCTCGCGTCCAGGCTTGGACCTGGCCGCATCGTCGCGACCGCGTGCTGCGACACCGGCTTCAAGTACACGTCCGGCGCCCTCTACGAAGCACCGTCAGAATGACCGGACCCGCCCTGGCGCAGGCGGGCTGCCTTCGCGGTCAGGTGGCGGCGCTCGGGGAGGCTGGTCGTGCCAGCCGCGGCGGCCCGGTAGTGCGCGAGCGCGGGCTCCACGTCGCCCGCCATCTCGTGGAGGTGGGCGCGCGCGGCGTGCAGCCGGTAGTGGCCGGCCAGCGGGCCGCTGGCGGCATCGAGGCCGTCGAGCAGGCCGAGGCCGGCGGCCGGGCCGTGCACCATCGCCGTGGCGACGGCGCGGTTGAGCGTGACCACCGGGTTGGCGGCCAGCCGTTCGAGCATGTCGTACAGCGCCAGGATCTGGGGCCAGTCGGTGGCGTCCGCGCTCGGTGCCCGGTCGTGCAGGGCCGCGATGGCGGCCTGCAGCCGGTACTCGCCGGGCGGCGCGCCATGGCCGAAGGTGGCGGCGAGGAGGGCGGCGCCCTCGCCGATCAGCCGCCGATCCCACCGTGCCCGGTCCTGCTCGCCGAGCGGCACCAGCTCGCCGTCCGGGTCGGTGCGCGCCGGCCGGCGTGCGTCCGTCAGCAGCATCAGCGCGAGCAGCCCGGTGACCTCGGCGTCGTCCGGCAGCACGCGGTGCAGCGCCCTGGCCAGCCGGATCGCCTCCCCGGACAGCTCGACGCGCTGCAGCGCGGGGCCCGCGGTGGCGGCGTAGCCCTCATTGAAGATCAGGTACAGGACGTGGAGGACGGAGCGCAGTGACGCCGCCCACTCCTCCGTGTCGGGCGCGGGCACGTGGAGGCGCGCGCCGGACGCCTGGATGCGCTGCTTGGCCCGGCTGATGCGCTGGGCCATCGTCGCCTCCGGGACCAGGTAGGCGCCGGCGATCTCGGCGGTGGTCAGGCCGCCCACCGCCCGCAGGGTCAGCGCGACCGCGGAGGCCGGCGACAGCGCCGGGTGGCAGCACATGAACAGGAGCACCAGCGTGTCGTCGTGGGCGGGCGCGCCCGCGGTGGCGGGCTCGCGGGCGACCCACTCCTCCCGGCGCCGACGCGCCAGCTCGCTGCGGACGCCATCCGTGAAGCGGCGGGCCGCCGCTCGCACCAGCCAGGCGCGTGGGTTGGCCGGCATGCCGGCCTCTGGCCAGGTACGGGCCGCGGCGAGCAGCGCCTCCTGGACGGCGTCCTCGCACGCGGCGAAGTCGCCGAACCTCCGGACGAGGATGGTGAGGACCTGCGGCGCCAGGTCGCGCAGCAGGTCCTCGGTGCTCGGACCGCGAGTCACGGCTCGGCGGTGGACCCGTTCATCACCTGCCGCACCTCGATCGGCAGCTGGAGCGGAACGCCCCCCGGACCCGGCACGGCGGAGACCAGGGCCGCGATCTCGATGGCCCGCGCCTCGGACTCGACGTCCACCACCTGGAAGCCGGCCACCACCTCCTTGGACTCCGGGAACGGGCCGTCGGTCACGACCGCGGGCGAGCCGCCGTCGCAGCGCACGATCCGGGCCCGCCGCGGATCGGCGAGGATCGTGGCGCCGGCCAGCCGATCTCGTCGGGCTTCCACTCGTCCATGGGGGTGTCGATGACGCCGTCGTCGTGGTTGACGATCAGCAGGAACCTGGGCATGGCGTGCGCTCCTTGGTTGCTTCCTGCGCCCAGTGTGGCGCGGTCACCCATGGACGGAGCCGCGCTGGCGTTCTCGACATCTCGGCTCACGCGTGGGCGCCGACCCTGACGGTGCCGACCGTCAGGGTCGGCGCGGCCTCCAGGACCGCGCCGCTCAGCTCGACCTCGTCGTCGAGCTGGCGGCGCTGCGCCGTGGTCAGCTCGCGCAGCGGCTCGACGGTGATCGCGACGGTCCGGCCGGAGCGGCGCTGGTGCCACACCCCGCCGACCACGCCATCGATGAGCAGCACCGGGTAGTTGCCGGCCTGGCCCGCCGGGGTCAGCGCGCGGCCGGCCGCCGCGCCCGGGTACAGCCGCTCCCGAGGCTGACCCGCGACCACGTACGCGTCGAAGTAGGGCAGCAGCCGGACCCCCCGGTCCGGTTGGTCGGGCGTCTCGGTGTCGCCGGCCAGCGTCCACTGCGGCTCACCCTCCAGCTGGACGGGCTGCAGCTCGCCGGCCATGTGGTCGAACAGCGCCGCGGCGGGCCGCGGTGAGATGCCGAGCCACCTCGCGAGGTGCGGGGGAGTGGCCGGACCATAGGCGTGGAGATAGCGCCTGACGAGCCCGCGCAGGGCCCGGTCGGGGTCGTCGAGCCGGAAGCCGGGCAGCCAGCGATGGGGGTTGGTGTACGTCACCTTGCGGCCCCGGTCCGGCGCGAAGCAGAGCATCCCGCGGTGCGCGGCGGTGCTCGTGAGCTGACGCCAGCGCGGCCAGCGGTCCTGGAACGCCTCCATGGTCCGCTCGGCGGCCCACGGGCCGACGCGGTCCACGATCGCCTCGGTCAGCTCGTCGACGGTCAGCTCGGCATCGGACAGGGCATCGCCGATGGCGGCGATGACCTGGTCAGCCTGGTCAGGGGTGAAGCGGACCCCCTCCGGATGAGCGGGCACCGACGACGGCAGGGCCGAGAGCGCGCCCGTCCACATCGGCAGGTCGGCGGTGGGCAGCAGGTGGATCGTGCCGCGCGGACCGAACGTCTTGACGAGTGTCCGTTCCTCCCAGAGCGCGCGCCGCACGTCGGCGCGCGTGGTCCCGGCGATACGGCGCCCGATCGACAGCTCCGCGGCGCTGATGACCTGGGCGTGCGCCCCGCACAGCGCGCCGGCGATGTCGGCAGGCCGGAGACCGGCCGCCGGTTCGGCCAGCGCGTGGCGGGCCATCCGCCTTGCGGTGACGCCGCTCCAGGTCAGGGCGACCGGGGTCAAGGACCTGGCCCGACTACGAAGGCGACGACGCAGCGCCGCTCCGCCCGGCACGGACGCGCCACACGATCACACCGCCCAGCGCCGCCGCCGCGGCGAGCAGCAGGGTGGGGACGAGCCAGCCGGGCGGGCGGGGACTGTCGTCGGCGACCGCGGACAGCGCGAGCTGCTGGCCCAGCTTCGGACGCCACGTGACGCTGTCGCCGGAGATCGTGCCGTTGCTCTGCCTGACCGGGCCCGGGAACGTGACCCGGATCAGCACGTCGAACGTCCGCGAGATGCGGTCCGAGCTCGTCTGCGAAGCGCCCGCCGCCGCGGCCAGGCTCGCGGTGTCCACCGTGCCCGAGAGCCGGAACTGGCTGCCCTGGTGGACGATCTTCAGCCCGCCGTCGCTCGTGCCGCGGTCGAAGTCGAGCAGGCTCGTGCCCTCGATCGTCACCCGCCGGCCGACGTACCGCGAGTCGGCGTAGGGCTGCTGCCGCGAGCCCGTGGCCGTGCCATGGAAGACCCGCTGCGTGACCTGGTCGAGGAGGGCGTCCGGCGCCTGGCCGCCGGGCGGGGCGAAGCCGCGGTCGATGGCCATGACGATCGTGCCGTCGATCTGGTCGTCCGGCCGCACGGTCAGGCGCACGTCGGCCTTCACGCACCCGGTGGTCAGCAGGACCAGCGCGATGAGGCCGGCGGCCCGCCGGATTCGGCCGGGTGACCCGGCGGCTCCGTCGATCTGCATCGCGTCATCTTGGCTCAGAGGGCGCCGGGGCCGTGCTCGGATGCGGCGGCCGGCGCTGGCAGAATGGGCCGGTGGCCCTGATCCGGCATCCGTTCCACCTGGACGATCCGATCGCGGCCCTCGCCGGCCCGGCCGCGCCCGTCGTGCCCACCGGTGACGCCCTCGCCGGCCGGCTGTACCACCTGTTCGAACCGCTGGCCAGCAGGGTGGCCGGCGCGACGGGCGGTGGGGCTCCGCCCGTGGTGCTGTCGGCCGACTGCACGACCGCGCTCGCCGTCCTGGCCGGGCTCCAGCGCGCGGGCGTCGACCCGGGCATCGTCTGGCTGGACGCGCACGGCGACCTGAACACGCCCGAGACCAGCCCATCCGGGTACGCGGGCGGCATGCCGCTGGCCACGATCACCGGCCACGCCGACCCCGGCGGGCTGGCCGGCCGGCTCGGCCTGCGCCCGGTGCCGGAGGAGCGGGTCGTCCTGGCCGGTGCCCGGGACCTGGATCCGGGCGAGGAGGCGCTGCTGGCGGCCGGCCGGATCGAACGGCGGGGCGTGGCGGATCTGACGGCCGCCACCGCGGGGCCCGGGCCGCTCTACGTTCACGTCGACCTGGACGTGGCGGGCGACCTGCCCGGCCTCCGCTACCCGAGTGCCGGCGGCCCGTCGTTCGCCGGCGTGGTGGCGGCGCTCGACCGGCTGCTGGCGGCGGCGAGGCTGCGGCGGGCCGGATGGGTCGACGACCCGCCGCTGCTCGTGCGCCGGGCCCGGCTGTCCGACGCCGGCGCGCTGTCCGAGCTGTGGCGGGAGTGCGGTCTGAAGTTCGACGCCGCGGTGGTCCCGGCCGAGCTGGCGTCCTGCCTGGACCGCGACGACGGGCTGGTCCTGGTCGTCGCGTCCGAGGAGCGGGTGGTGGCCAGCGCGTGGGGGACGTACGACGGCCGCCGCGGCTGGCTCCAGCGGTTGGCCACCGCGCCGGACCAGCGTGGGCGGGGCTTCGCCCGGCGGCTGGTCCGGCTGCTGGAGCACCGCCTCGCGCGGGCCGGCTGCCGGAAGGTGAACCTGCTGATCGAACCGTCGAACGCGGACGTGACGGGCTTCTACCAGGCCCTCGGGTACGCCCGCGACGACCTGCTCTTCATGGAACGGCACCTGCCCGGCGGCGTGTAGCGATCGAGCCGGAGGCGGCGTCGACCCGCCTCCGGCGTCGATCTCAGGAGCCGGTCGCTCCCTTCCGCATCCGGACCTCGAGCCCGATCCCGTCCCGGTGGATGGTGCACGAGGCGAACCGGCTCTCGGCGACCAGCCGCTCGAACTGCGCGGTCGAGTACGCGCGGTTCCGGAGCCCGGCCAGGACGCGCCGGGTGATGAACCCGTTCACGCCGCGGAGCCCCTGCCCGCGGATCTCCTGGTCGATCTCGGCCGCGGTGGCCTCCTTGCGCAGGTCCTGGATCACGGCCACGCCGCCCGGACGGAGCACCCGGTGCATCTCGTCCAGCGCGCTCACCGGCCGGCGGAAGTTCTTGAACGCCGCCTGGCAGACGACCAGGTCGAAGGAGCCCTCGGCGAAGGGCATCGCGGTGGCGTCCCCGTGGTGGAGGTCGATGGCGACGCCGGCAGCGGTCGCGTTCTCGCCGGCGATCTCCACCATCGTGTGGCTGATGTCCAGCCCGCTCACCTGGAACCGCGCCAGCCTGGCCACCTCGACCGCGAAGTAGCCGGGCCCGGGCGCCACCTCGAGGATCGCGGCGCCGTCCGGCAGCCCCGCCGTCAGCTGGGCCGCCTGCTCGCGGTACAGCGCGAGCTGGCTCGGCGTGCCCCGCTGGCGGGCGTACCACCGGGCGGTGATGCCCTCCATCTCCGGCAGCAGGTGACGCCTCCGATTCAGTTCCGTGCTCATTTGGGTGCTCATCTCGGTTGTCCCTCTGATCGTGTGGGGGCGCTCACGCGGAGCGCCCCGGGTCGTCGATCGTGGTCCAGCGGCCCTCGCGGTAGGCCGCCTGAACGTCCGCCAGCGAGGTGACGTGGTTGTCGCGGAACGCCCGCTCCAGGTCGGCGAGGTACTCGCGGGTGGCCATCGCCCACACGATCGCGATGCCGCCGCGGTTGACGCGCAGCTCCGAGCGGCGCAGCTCGCCGGTGACCCGGATCACGCGACCCTCCGGTCCGGTCGCGCCGCTCCAGTCGACGAAGCCGCAGCGGCCGACGCGCCGGACGTCGCCGTGGTCGACCACGGCGTCCTCGGGCACCAGCAGCTTCACCATCGCGTGGTCGGCGTCGATGGTGACCTCGATGTCGCCCGGCTCGATGCGGGACGACCGCAGGTCGAGGACCACGCTGCCGCGCGAGGCCCGCACGTCGAAGCGGCGGGCGGTGGTCCAGTGACCCAGGTGGCGGATCGAGCGGCTGTGGGCCGCGATCCGCACCGCGTCCTGGACGACGGTCGGGGCGGTGGAGTCGGAGTGCAACTTCATGATGAGGGTCATAGTAGCTGAGAAACTAGTGTCTAGTCAACTAGAGTGTTAGAAACTAGCGGTCGGTATACTAGTGA
>VBJR01000239.1 GCA_005880175.1 Chloroflexota bacterium | reverse complement strand
CCCGCCGAACACCACCTTGCACGTGCTGGCGCTCCAGATCGCGTCCGCTGTGGCGTCGCCGTAGCGGTTGCGCAGCTGGGCCAGCGACTGCACGATCCAGCAGATGAGCACGCCCCGGCCGGCGCCCTGGCTGACGATGCTCTCCAGGCTCGGGACGGGGGCGATGTTGGTCAGCTCGTCCAGCTGCAGCAGCAGCCTCGCGGGCCACTCAGCGTCGGCGGCGGGCAGCGGCTGCTGTCCGGTCACCAGCCGCCACAGGTTCGAGGCGAACCTGACGGTCGCAGCCACCGCCGACGTCCGGGGCCTGCCGTACGCGTCGTGGAGCCGGTAGGCGGCGTAGACGATGGACTCGACCAGCGCGGCGCAGAGCGGCGCCAGCTGGGTCTGCAGCTCGCTCGGCGAGATGACGTAGAGCGTCGAGCGGGTCCTGATGAACTCCTCCGGGTCGATGTCGGTCGCGCTGCACGAGCGCAGCACGCGGGGGATGGCGGTCACCTTCAGCGACGTCGACGCGGCGGCGAAGAAGCTCGACCGCTCCTTGTCGTTCGTCCGCTGGGCGATCCCCAGCAGGTCGGCCGCCCAGTCCTGGGCGCCCTCGACGCGCAGATTGGTGAGGATCGTGAGCGGCTCGTTGAACTCCTGGAGGCTGATCCATCGCGTCACCAGGGCGAAGTCGCCCGCGTGGGTCGGGTGGTGGGCTGCGGCCAGGAAGTAGGCGCGCAGGATGCGCGCCGCTCCCGACCGCCAGTGGTCGGCGTTCTCGACGTTCTTGCCGACGTTGGCGACCTGGACCAGCGCGTCGACGCGGGCGGCGGCGATCAGCGGGTCCTCGCAGCCGGCGAGCGGCGACCACCGCATGGGCTCGATGCCCTCGACCGGACCGGCCGCCGTGGGCGCGTACACGTAGATCCGGCCGCCGTGCCGCTCGGCCAGTTCCTGGCGCCTGGGGGCCGTGAAGTGCAGCACGTCCGGCTTGGTGCTGGTCGTCACCAGGGCGCCGTCCCACATGGCGGCCTGCGGGATCACGATGCCGGCCGTCTTGCCCGAGATCCGCGGCGGGCCGACGATGGCCACGGTGTCTTCCCGGCTGCCGAACGCCCACCGGGTGAGGCCGAGGATGCTCCTGGTCCAGCCCAGGAAGGGGCCGTCGCGCCACACGACCACCGGGCGCCGGCGCGTCCGCCAGTGGGCGATCCGCGTCAGGCTGTAGGGCCCGGTCACACGGACTTTCCGGACCACCAGGAGCACGGGCAGCAGCGCCGCCGCGACGAGGATGAGCTCGGGGTGCTTCAGCATGCCTCCGCCTCCACGTCGGGCGTGGTCGCCGTGTTGCAGGGCGCCGGGCACTGGTCGACTTCGCGCAGCTGTACGCGGCGCGGCTGGGAGATGCCGGCGCGCAGGCCGCTGCGGATGGTAGCCCCGGTCTCGCGCTCGTTCAGGCCAGCCATTTGGCTGGCCGTGGTCAGCGCGGCCGTGACCGTCGCCTCGTCCACCAGGCCGGCGCCGATCAGCTGGCCGGCCTTGAAGGCGGCGCGGTTGAGGCGGTCGTTCCGCTCGCCGACCGGCGCTCGCGCGACGTCGTCCGCCTCGCGTTCGATGGCGGCGGCGGCGTAGGCGAAGCCGCCGTCCTGTCGCACTCGGATCGGCTCCACAGGCGCTCGCGGGGCCGGGGCCGGCGTCGCCAGCTCGACCAGCCAGCCCGGCATCGCGGGCAGCTCCCGGTCCAGCGGGGCCGGGACCTCCTCGTTGAGCCTGTCGATCCAGCGGTAGCGGCTCCCGCTGGCGTGCAGGCTGGGCGGCGCCACCACGTAGCCGCCGTCGCCGCGCACGTCCAGGCCGTCGGCCAGACGCTTCGCGGAGTTCGGCACCGCGCTGCCCGGGTGGGCCATGTAGGCGTGCCAGCCGGAGCCCGTCCGGACCCAGCACGGGTCGAAGCGCTCGTGCTCCTCGACCAGGCGTCGGGCGGCTTCGCGGCCAGCCTCGCCGTCGATGTCGAGCACCACGATCCCGCTCTCGGCTCCGGTGCGGATGCCGACGTTGGCCTCCGGGTATGCGGCCCACCAGCGCGCGACGGTCGCCACGTCCGTCGTGGCGTCCATGAAGCCGTGGGGGGCGAGCTGGCCGATCGGGTGCTTGCCGGGGCTGTCGCAGTCGGCCGCGCCGCAGGCGCAACGTCCGCCGGCAGCCGGCCACCAGAGCGGGAACACCTGCCAGCCGCGAGCCGCGTAGGCGGTGGCCTGCTCGTCGATGCGCTGCTCGCCCATCACAGGCCACCTCGCAGGGTGCCGACCAGGCTCAGGACGCCGGCCGCCACGAACCCGGCTCCGGCCGCCAGCTGGACCCAGGCCGGGATCGCCGGCAGCGAGCCTGCGTCGAACAGCTCCCAGGTCGAAGCGCGCTCGACCGCGTCGAGGAAGACCGTCACGCGGGTCCGCCGCGGCGCCTCGGGCTGCCCGTGACCCACACTTGATGTGGGGTTCATTCCGGGACCTCCTTCGCCGGGCCGGGGTGGCCGCCCCGACCCGGCACCTCGTCCCTGATGGACACGGGCAGCGGCGCGGGGACGTACGCGTCCGCGGCCCGGTTCGTTGCACGGCCGGTCCTCGGGACCGGCATGAAACGCCACGCGAAGCCGTCGAGCACAGCTCGGTCGCGGCCCCGCTTGTCCGGGTGACCGCCGAGCTGCTTGAGGAAGAAGGGCACGCCGGCCACCTCCGCTCCGGACCGTGCTCTGGCAACCCCAAGGGGGAGCGCCGCGGGCGATACCCTGACCGAATGAGCTCGATCCAACTCCGCCGTGCCCGGATGGACGAGCTCGGGGCGCTGAGCGACCTCGCCCTGCGCTCGAAGGCTCATTGGGGCTACGACCAGGGCTTCCTGGAGGCCTGCCGATCTGAGCTGACCGTCACACCGGCTCAGCTCAAGGCCGAGCACGTCGTGGTTGCCGAACGAGACGGTGAACTCCTCGGCTTCTACGCTCTCGCCGCAGATCCACCGGAAGGCGAGCTGACCAACCTCTGGGTCGATCGTCCCCACATCGGTGCCGGCGTCGGGCGCGCACTCTTCGATCACGCAGCTGCTCTCGCCAGCAGCCTCGGCGTCCAGCGGATCCGCATTGACGCCGATCCCGGAGCAGAGCCCTTCTACCGAAGGATGGGGGCGATTCGCATCGGGCTGAGCCAGTCCGGTTCGATCCGCGGACGCTCGCTCCCGCTCATGGAGCTCCTGCTGACGCAGCGTTGAGCGGTTATCAGTAGTACAGAGAAGCTCCGTCCATTCGACGGTGGTGCGACCGGCCATCAGCGCTCGGCCTCCTCGGCCGCGCCCTCGTCGGCCTCCAGCTGGTCGCCGGCTCCCTGGCGGATCAGCTCGCCCTCCAGGTCGGCCAGCCACTCACTCACGGCACGGACGGCGGTGAGCAGCTGGGGCCGCTCGTCCTCCTCGACCGCGTCCACCAGCGAATCGGCACGGACGGCGGTCGGGCCGGCGCACAGCGAGTGGAGGTCGTGGACGGACACGTAGACGGTTTCGATCTCGATCGACTCGCTTCCCTGCTGCGTGACGGCGCCTCGTCGCAGCTCCGCCATCAGGTCTCCGAACCACCGCGCGACCCGGCGCGCCGTCCGGTCGAAGCCCCTGCGCTCGTCGTCCTCCAGCTGGGCGACGACCGCCGGCGGGAAGGTCGGCAGCGCGAGCAGCGCCTTGTGCAGCTCGTCCGCCAGGCGCTGCCGGGTGTCCCTGGCCGCCTGCTTGTTCGCGCTGAACATCGCCGATCGACCGACGGTCGCCGATCGCGACTCTCGGGCGGCTTGGGCCGCAGCCATCGCCGCCGCATGATCCCGGCGTCGGTCCCGGCCCCTGTCCAACTCCGCCATACGATCCCGGTCGCTGGCGATTTCCTGACCGGCCGCCTGTGCGGCCTCCAGCGACGGGTGGAAGCCGAGGCACATCCACTGCGTGGGCGTCGAGTACCACAGCTCCCAGTCGCCCGCGCGGCCTCGGTGCTCGTCGTCGAGCCAGCGCCGATGCGCCTCCGCCTCGGCCTTGTTGCGGCGGCCCTCGGGCGGCTCTTCGATCAGCCAATACGGCGGGTCGCCTGCGCGCCATGTCCACCGCCCGGCGACCTGGGCGCGCGTCCACTCCAGCAGCTCCGGTTCCCAGGAAGGGTCGATCTGGTCCTCTGCGGACTTCGCGGTGACGTCCCCCGCGTACCTGAGCAGCCCAGCCGTACTGACCTCGCCCCGGGCCGCCTTCGTCTCCTCGACGTACTCGTGCCGGACGTCCTCGGGGATCGCTGCCACCTGCTTCCAGCGCGATGCCTCGGACCTGGACACGCCCAGGTCAGCGAGCGTCGCCGCCGGACCGGCACCCTCTTCATAGGAGGGCTCCGCGCCGGTGCTGGAAAATGTCGCGGCCGGCGACATTTTCTCCGGCCGCCCGCGACCCGCACGGCGACCGTCCTCTGCCATCTGCCGGAGCAGCGCGCCGGCCTTGGCCTGCGCCTCGTTCCGCACCGCCGCCGCGTCGTTCGCGGCATCGTTGGCGGCCTCCACCACGTCGGCGGCCAGACGCTGCGCCTCGGCCAGCTTCGCCGCCCGCTGCGCCGCATCCTTGGCGACGCTCGCCATCTCCATCGCCCGCCGGATGTCCGGCAGTGGCCTGGCGTCGATCAGGCACCGCCGCGCGGCCTCGATCAGTTCCACCGTCGCGTTCACGCCCGCATCAGCTGTGCCGGGCGGCACGAGACGGAGCTCCGGCCTGGCCTCGCTCACCGCTCCGCCTCCAGCTGGGCGATCCGGGCTCTGGCCCCGTCGAGCTCCCGAGAGAGCCTGACCATGGCCGAGCTCGGCCGGCCCCAGCGCCGCCAGTTTCGGAACGCCTGCCACATGAGCACGAGGACGACGGCCAGCCCGTACTCCCGGTGCACGGCGCCGATGGCCAGCAGCCCGGCCTGGGAGGCGATGGTGAACCACCACCCCTCGCGCCGCATCCGCCCCAGCAGGACGTAGCCGGTCAGGACGCACGGCGCGCTAACCAGCGAGAGCCAGCTGGGCAGGATGACCGCCTGCCAGACCCAGATGAGCAGCCAGGTCTGAGCGTTCACCGCTCCGCCTCCTGCTCGCGCTCGTCGCGATCGGCGCCAGCGAGGCAGAGATGGAGTCCGCGTTCGCGGTCCGCGATGCCGGCGCGGTAGCCGAACTGGTAGTGCGCGCTCGGCTCGTCATCGCGTCGCTCGCCCGCCTGCCCGGCGTCGTAGCCGGCGCACCAGTCGGACCGGAGCTCGGCCGCGGCCTCCAGGCCGTGTCGCTCGACCTCCTCCAGCATCGCGCGCTCCTCCAGGTAGCGGGCGTAGGCGCGCCCGTCCACGGTCGGCCGGGGCCGGTTGCGATACCGGCCCTTGCGGACCATGTCCCGCGAGTTCTCCGCGTGCGTCCCCCAGAACAGGTGCCCGGGGTTGCAGCACAGCGGGTTGTCGCCGCCGG
>VBJR01000218.1 GCA_005880175.1 Chloroflexota bacterium | reverse complement strand
AGCGTGACGTGGAAGTCGTTCTCCAGCGTCGGCAGCGCGACGTTGATGACGGTCTGGTTGAGGATCGACATGAGCGCGCCGACCACCACGACGGAGGCGGCGATCCACTTGTAGTCCAGGCCGCGGCGGGCCGGCGCCTCTGCCCCGGGGGCGTCCGCCGGCCGCCGCTCGACCTGGAGCGCCACCCGCTAGCTCCCGTCGCGGTCGGCGCGCTGGGCCACGTAGAGGACCCGGGCGAGCAGGGCGACGATGCTGACGGCGCTGACCACGGTCAGCACGGCGCCGGCCCACACGCTGCTCCAGACCGAGGGGCTCCAGCCCGAACCCGTCGGGTAGCCGACCGCCCAGGGCGCGATGAAGATCCACACGCCG
The DNA here is from genome assembly GCA_005880175.1 of Chloroflexota bacterium. The sequence continues at coordinate 20,374 of VBJR01000218.1, read as the reverse complement.
GCCGCGAGGCCGATGACGAACAGGATCAGCAGCGGGACGCTCCGCCCCAGCTCCGACCTCATGATGGCTGCCTCCACACGGCCTCGCTCGGGGCCCGCGCCGGCGCGGGCTCCCGCTGGGCGTCCAGGTCGTCGGCCAGCGCCTGCGCCAGGGCGATCAGCGCCTTCTCCATCTCGGGCGACGCCGTCACCCCGTCGGCGGTCCTGGCGGTCGCGCGGGACGGCGCCAGCACGCCGGACTCGCGCAGCGTGCGCACGGACTGCACCGCCACCACCACGATGCCGGCCACCGCCAGCACGACCAGGCCGGCGCCGGTGGCGACCTCGGTCCTGGTCACCGTCGTCCAGTCGCCGCTGCCCTGCACGCCCAGCGCCCACGGCGCGAGGACGAGCCAGCCACCCGCGAGCCCGGCCACGAACGACCAGCCCAGGCCCAATATCAACCGAAGCGTCATCCACTGCTCCTTTTCATCAGCTCCCGGTCGCCCGAGAGCGGCGCGCGGGCGACGGCGACCATCGCGGTCAGCCCGTGCACCAGCGCGCCCAGGTCGTCGCGCTCCATCAGCTCGAGCCAGGCCCGCAGCGCCTCGCGCGAGCCGTGCCGGAGCCGCTGCGCCAGGGCGTCGCCGTCGGCGGTCGGGTCGGCCAGCGTGCGGCGGCGATCGAGCGGGTCCTCGCGCCGCTTGGCCAGGCCCTGGTCGACGAGGCGGTCGACCAGCGAGCTGGCCGCCGGCAGGCCGATGCTCAGCCGGGCGGCCACGCCGCCGATCGGCATCGGTCCGCCGTCCACCAGGGTGAACAGCGCCTTCAGCTGCGCCACGCTCAGCTCGACCTCGTACCAGGCGGGCGCCCCGAGCTCGTGCAGCGCGCGCAGGGCCGTCCGGTACAGGTCGAGGCCGCGCTCCACGAGGTCCTCGTTCATAAGTTCCATTTTAACAAATAGATCGAGCGCTTCAAACTAATTCGCCCGTCAGTATTCACCAGGACGGATCACGACCCGGTTCTTGTGGAAGACCTGTGGAAAGTCGCACCGATCGGCGTCGCGTCACGGTGAGCGGCGCCGATCGGCGGTGGTCGTCAGCCGGCCTGGCCGGCGTTCATGGAGGCGACGAACGCGTCCGCGCGGCGCCGCACCTCGTCCTCGCTGAGGTTCTCCTTGCGAGTGGCGATGGCCCAGTGGTGGCCGAAGGGGTCCATCAGGCCGCCGAAGCGGTCGCCCCAGAACGTGTCGTTGACGGGCATCACCGCCTTCGCGCCGGCCGCGACCGCGCGCTCGTAGACCGCGTCCACGTCCTCGACGTAGAGCCAGACCGACAGGCCGACCGCGCCCTCGGGCCCGGGTGCGTGGGAGCCCTGCTCGGGCATCTCGTCGGTCAGCATCAGGCGGGAGTCGCCGATCTGCAGGTCCGCGTGCCACAGGCGCTGGCCATCGGGGGCGATGGCCCGCGAGATCTCGAGGGCGCCGAACGCGCGCTTGTAGAACTCGATGGCGTCGGCCGCGCCGCGCACGGTGAGGCTGGGCGTAAGGCTGTGGAAACCCTCGGGAATGGGCTTGACCGCGCTGTCTGCCATGGTGGTTCTCCTCCGGATCAGAGTGGATGGTTCCAGGCGGGGCAGGGTAGGCGCCGCGGCCGGGGGGTCGCTACTCCGAAACTGCGGTTTTCGCCGACCCGGGCGCTGCTGCCACCCGATGCCGAATCGGCCCACAGACAGGAGCCCGGGCTGCCTGTACGATCCCGCCCGACCATGACTCGCGACGCGCTCGTTCTTCGAGCGGCTCTGTCCGGCGTGATCGCCGTGCTGCTCGCCGGCGGCTGCGGGCAGCCCGGTCTCCCGACCTCGGCGGCGAAGGCCGGGCCGACCGCGGTCCAGACCTCGCCCGAGGGCGCCGCAACCGCGACGCCGGACACCTCGGGTGGCGCCGGCGGCGGCCACACCCCGGCCGGCACGCCGGTCACCCGGACGCCCACCCCGACCCCGCGTTCCTCCCCTACCGCGACTGCCATCACCGGCCTGCCGGAGATCCTGTCGTTCACCGGCGTCGCATCGAGGTGCCCGACGGCCAGCGGAACGGTGTCGGTCAAGCTGACCTGGACCTCGAAGAACGCGACCGCGGCATGGATGACGAACCCGCCCGTGGCCGTGGCCGCGAGCGACCCGAAGACTACGCAGGGCGCCACGGGCCCGCTCCCGCCGAACGGCTCGATCACGATGACCTTCGACTGCCGCAGCGAGTACGGCTACTACGACCTGGGCGTGTACGGCGGAGGCCACTCGGGCGGCGAGGTCCTCCAGGTCCCGCGCGTGATGTGAGCGGCCGCGATCAGGGCGATGGCGGCGGGGGCGGCGGTGGAGTCGGCACGGGCCCGACACCTGTGGCGATGGCACTGGATGAACCGCCGGCGTTGGTGACCGTGACCTGGACGGAGAGGTGGCTGCCGACGTCGCCTCGCGTGACCGTGTACGTGCTTCCCGTCCCGACGACGATCCCGCAGCCCCCGTCAAGATGGCGATGTGAGTGAGGACAACGGCCTGATCACCGTGCGCAGCGCCCATTCCGTGGCGGAGACGATCGAGCGGCTCGTGGCCGCGGTCACCGTCCGCGGCCTGACCGTGTTCGCGCGGATCGACCACGCGGCTGGCGCGGCGCGTGCCGGGCTCGACCTTCGGCCGACGCTGCTGGTGATCTTCGGGAACCCGACGGGCGGCACGCCGCTCATGGAGGACCGGCAGACGGCGGGCGTCGACCTGCCCGTCAAGGCGCTGGCCTGGGAGGACGCGGACGGCGCTGTCTGGTTGACGTACAACGACCCCGACTGGCTGGCGAGGCGTCACGACCTGGGCCCGGCGAGCGCCGGGGCCGTCGCCGCGATAGCGGCCGGCATGGCGGCGGTGGTCGCCGAGGCGGCCGGAGCCTCCGCGCCGGCCGCCGGCTGAGGGTCCCACGCCGCCACGCCGGGAACGTGCCCACTGGCCGCCGGGCCTGGGCCGGTGCATGCTGTGGGCTGGGCGAAGTCCCTCTGGAGGTGATCAGCGTTGACATTCGTGAGCCGCGGCTTCAGGGGCCGCCGGCGTGACAGGGACGCCGGCGGGCGCCTCCCGCCCGGCCAGTACGTGACACGGGGCTTCCCGGTGCTGTCGGCCGGCCCGACGCCGCACACGCCGCCCGCCGAGTGGACGTTCTCGATCACCGGCGAGGTGGACGAGCCGCGGCGCTGGACGTGGGACGAGTTCCACGCGCTGCCCATGGAGACCGTCACCAGGGACATCCACTGCGTCACCAAGTGGAGCAAGTTCGACACCGTCTGGAAGGGCGTGTCCGTCGACGTCCTCCTGGACGGGATCGACACGGCCGCCGAGTACGTGATGGCGTTCTCCGACGGCGGCTACACGACCAACCTGCCGCTGGAGGACGTGACGGGCGGCAAGGCGTGGGTCGCGTTCGACTTCGACGACCAGCCGCTCGAGCCGCAGCACGGCGGTCCCGCCCGGCTGCTGGTCCCCCACCTGTACTTCTGGAAGAGCGCCAAGTGGGTCCGGGGGCTGCGGCTGATGGCCGAGGACGCGCCCGGGTTCTGGGAGACGTACGGCTACCACATGTACGGCGATCCATGGCGCGAGCAGCGGTACAGCGGCGACTGACCTGGCGGCTGGCCGAGGTGGCCGCCGTGATCGCCGAGACGCCCCGCGTCCGCAGCCTCGTCCTGGCCGTGCCGGACTGGCCGGGCCACCTGGCCGGCCAGCACGTGGACGTGCGGCTGACGGCCGAGGATGGCTACCAGGCCCAGCGCAGCTACTCCATCTCGTCGGCGCCCGACGACGAGGGCCGGCTGACGCTGACGGTGGAGCGGCTGGAGGACGGCGAGGTGTCGCCCTACCTGACGGACGAGCTGCGGGCCGGCGACGAGCTGGAGCTGCGCGGGCCGATCGGCGGGTACTTCGTCTGGCAGGCGAGCGGCACCGACCCGATCCTGCTGGTCGGGGGCGGCTCCGGCGTCTGCCCGCTGATGGCGATGCTCCGCCACCGGGCCGCGCGGTCGAGCACCGTGCCGGCCCGGCTGCTGTACTCCGCCCGGGACCTCGGCGACGTGATCTACCGGCCGGAGCTGGACCGGCTGGCGGCGGCCGGCGACGGCGCGGAGGTGACGCTGACGCTGACCCGCGCCCGGCCGCCCGGCTGGACCGGGTACGGCCGCCGCGTGGACGCCGAGATGCTCGCGGAGGTCGCGTGGCCGCCGGAGCGGCGGCCGCTGACGTTCGTCTGCGGCCCGACGCCGTTCGTCGAGCTGGTGGCCGGGTCGCTCGTCGCGCTCGGCCACGACCCGGGCCGGATCAAGACCGAGCGGTTCGGCCCGACAGGAGGATGAGCGGATGGACGAGACGACGACCCGCAGGCTCGATGGCAACGCGTGCGCCGGACTGCTGCGCGAGCTGTTCGCGCACGACCTGACCGCGGCCAGCGGCTCCTGCGCGAGCTGCGGCGCGGTCGCCCAGATCGGCGGCCAGCCGCTGTACGACTACCCGGACGGCCCGGGCGCGGTGCTGCGCTGCGGCTCCTGCGAGAGCGTCCTGCTGGTCGTGGTACGCGGGGCCGGGCGGTACCGGATGGCGGCGACGGGCCTGAGGTGGCTCGAAGTGGAAGTCGGCGAGTAGGGACGAGCTCGCCGGGGTCGCGCCAACGGCTGCGGTTCACCGCCTACCGGCCTCCCGAAGCGCTGGGACCACGTCGTGCCCGAGGTCCACATCGTCGGCGGCGGAGGACCCACGAAGGCGGATGCGGCGCGCCGGGCGGCGGAAGCGATCGCTTCACCCTCGACGATCGTGGCGCGGGCGAGGCGGACGTCCGAGTACCTCCCGTCTGCGTCGGCTGACGCTAGCCCAGGCGGGGGTCCAGGGCGTCGCGGAGGCCGTCGCCGGTCAGGTTGAACGCCAGCACCGCCAGCAGGATGCACAGGCCCGGGAACGTGGCCAGGTTGGCGTCCCGGAAGATGTACGTGTGCGCCTCGCCCAGCAGCTCGCCCCACTCCGGGGTGGGGGGCTGGACGCCCAGGCCGAAGAAGCCCAGGCCCGCCGCCACCAGGATGGCCACGCCCATCTGGATCGTCGCCTGGACGATCAGCGGGGCCGCCGCGTTGGGCAGCACGTGCCGCAGCAGGATCCGACCCGACGAGACCCCCAGGGCCCGCGCCGCCTCCACGTACATCAGCTCCCGCAGCTGCAGCGCGCTCGCCCTGACCACCCGGATGAACCCCGGGATCGAGCTCACGCCCACCGCGATGATCACGTTGCGCAGGCCCGGGCCGAGGCCCGCGACCAGGGCCAGCGCCAGCACGATGCTCGGGAACGCCAGCAGGATCTCGGCGAGCCGCTGGACCAGCATGTCCACCCACCCGCCCAGGTAGCCGGACACCGCCCCCAGCGGCGCCCCGACCCCGACCCCGATCAGGACCGCCAGCACCCCCAGGCCCAGCGTCAGCCGGGCCCCGTACACGAGGACGACCAGCTCGTCGCGCCCGTAGTTGTCCGTGCCTAGCGGGTGCGCCAGCGAGGGCGGCAGCAGGATCCGCTCCAGGTCCTGCCGCACCGGGTCGAACCGGATCACCAGCGGCCCCACGATCGCCGCCAGCGCGAAGACCGCCAGCACCGTCAGCCCGATCGTCGCGCTCCGGTGCCGCAGCAGGCGGCGCCACAGCGGCTCAGCCATACCGGACACGCGGGTCCACGACCACGTACAGCAGGTCCACGAGCAGGTTGACGGCGATGTATGTGACCGCGAACAGCAGCACCAGCCCCTGCACCATCGGATAGTCGCGGGAGAAGATCGAGTCGAGCAGGAGCCGGCCCACGCCGGGCCAGCCGAACACGCTCTCCGTCACCACCGCGCCCCCCATCAGCGATCCGAGCTGCAGCCCGATCGCGGTGAGGATCGGCACCAGCGCGTTGCGCAGCCCGTGCGCGACCACCACCCGCGCCGGCGACACGCCCTTGGCCCGCGCCGTCCGCACGTAGTCCTGGCCCAGCACCTCCAGCAGCGAGGAGCGCGTCATCCGCGCGATCAGACCGACCGACAGCAGCCCCAGCGTCACCGCGGGCAGCACCACGCTCTCCGGGCTGTCGGCGCCGGCCGCCGGCAGCAGACGGAACTGGATCGCGAACAGCACGATCAGCATCAGGCCCAGCCAGTACGTCGGCATCGAGATGCCCAGCATCGACACGGTCGAGATCACCACGTCGATCACCGTGTTGCGGCGCAGCGCCGCCACGACCCCACCCGAAATGCCCAGGACCACCGCCAGCGCCAGCGCCGCCAGCGCCAGCTCCGCCGTGTACGGCAGCCGGCTCCCGATCTCCGCGAGCACGGGGTCGCCGAAGTGAGCGGACGTGCCCAGGTCGAGGCGGACCAGGCCGCCCAGGAAGTCGAGGTACTGCACGGGCAGCGGCTGGTCGAGGCCGAGCTGCCGGCGCAGGTGGTCCACCTGGTCCTGCGATGCCGTCACCCCCGCGATCACCCGCGCCGGGTCGCCCGGCAGCAGGCGGGCCATGATGAACACGGCGGTCGCGACGCCCCAGAGCGTGGGGATCGCCGCCAGCAGGCGGCGCCCGACGTACGTCAGCACGCCGGGCGCGTCACCTGCTCGCCCCGGTCACGCCGGCGGCCCCGTCGCCAGCGCCCAGAAGAAATGGGGCTCGGGCGAAGCAACGTGCTTCGCCCGAGCGAATGAGTCCCTTTTCCCGTCGCGCACCCGCGCCGCGCCCAGACCCGAAGGGGATGCGCCGAAGGCGCCTCCAACGTCCCTAACAGGCGGGGGGGTTCCGGAAGGGGGGGCCTGCCCCCCCTTGCCAGAATCACGCCGGCTGGGCGTAGACCGTGTAGAACGACTCGTTCGGCACGGAGCCGATCCCGGTCACCAGACCTGCTTCTCGGCGTCGCAGTACTCCTGCGCCCGGGCGTCGCGGTTCGGCTCCACCAGCGCCTTCTGGATGAGCCCGGTCACGGTCGGGTTGTCGTAGTACGCGGTGGCCAGGCCCCGCGGCGGGATCAGGCCCGGGTCGAGGACCTGCATCGCGGTGCTGGCGTCCAGGTACTGCGGGGCGTAGCCCAGCAGGTGCGCGTCCACGCTGGCCTTCACCGGCGGCACCACCACCGTCCCGATGTAGCTCGGCCAGTCCAGCGTGCGCGGTCCCACCACGTTGACGCCGACGGCGCGCAGGTCGTTGGCCACGTTCTGCGCCGCCTGCCAGTCCTGCATGTACCGGCCGGTCGGCGCGACCAGGCTGATCGTCAGGCCGGACGCGTTCGCCCTCTGGAGCAGCGACCGGGCCTGGTCGGGGTCGTACTTGTACGGGTTGGGGACCTGGCAGTAGCCGAAGATCGAGGGCGCCATCGGCGCCGTCATGCTCTCGGCCGCGCCGAACAGCGTGCTCTTGATGATGGCGTCCCGGTTGACCGCGTAGTTCAGCGCCTGCCGCACCTGCACGTTCTGGAGCAGCGGCTGCGTCTTGTCCGTCGTGTCCATCGCGAAGTAGATGGTCCGGTCGCTCGCGGCGAGCAGCACCTTCACGGTGGGGTCCTTCTGCAGCGACGGCAGGTCCGAGATCGGCGGCAGCAGCACCATCTGCGCCTGCCCCGAGCGCACCAGCGCCTCGCGCGTCGCCGTGTCGGGGACCGTCTTGAACAGCTGCTCGTCGTACACCGGCCGCCGGCCCCAGTACGTCGGGTTGCGGGCCACCGTGACGTGGTCGCCCTTCACCCGCTCCTTCAGCATGTACGGGCCCGTGCCGACCGGCTGCTCCTGCTGCGCGTACTGCGGCGTGCCCTTCTGGATCGCCTTCGGCGACATCATCCCGAAGTTGGCCAGGCTGATCAGGCCGAGCAGAACGTCCGCCGCCAGCGGCATGGCCATCGTCAGGCGGACGTGGCCGGGATCGATCACGTCCACGCTCTTGACCGCCTTCGCCAGCGTGGAGCAGCTCGGGCACACGTTGTTCGGGTCCATCTCCCGATCCAGGTTCGCCTTCACCGCCGCGGCGTCGAACGGGGCCCGGTCCGAGAACGTCACGCCCGTGCGCAGCGTGAACGTCCAGGTCATCGCGTCGGCCGACTCCTGCCACGCCGTCGCGAGGTTCGGCTGCACCTTGCCGGTCTGATCGACCCGGCCCAGCGACTCGACGACCATCTGGACGATGTTCGTGACCGTCGTCGTCGTCTGCCGCATCGGATCGAGCGTGTCCGGATCGACCCCGACGGCGACTGTCAGCAGATGTGTCTGCTTGCCCGTCGGGCCGATGTTCGGGCTGGATCCGCACCCTGCCAGCAGGCAGCACGCGACCACCAACGCACCCAACCACCTGTGTGGTCTCATCTGTGTTCCCCCCCTGTACGAGCCGGAGGAGGCCCACGACCACCTCCGGTATCCCAGATCCCGCCCTGTGAACTAGTCCCGGTATCGAGCGACTGGCGGCGAAGCGGGACCGAGCTCGCTCAGCCAGTGATTGTAGAGATTGACCCAGGTGCCGTTGGTGCGGAGCTCGTCCAGCACCGCGTTCACATACCGCACGAAGTCGATGTGGGCCAGGCTGATCCCGATGCCATACGGCAGTGTCGCGAACTTCGGGCCGATCACCGAGACGTTGGGATCCTGCTGCGCGAAGCCGTTCAGGATCACGTCGTCCATCGAGATGGCATCCACCTTGCCCTGCTCGAGCTGGACCAGGCAGTCCGTCTGGTCGGTCAGCCCGACCGGGATCGGGCGCACGGCCTTGGTGGTGCCGTCCGCCTGCTTCACGTTCACGCTCACCGCGGCCACGTTCTCCATCGCCGCGGTGCCCGCCGCCGAGCAGACCTTCTTGCCCACCAGGTCGTTGATGCTCTTGGCTGTCGAGGCCTTGGGAACCAGCACGCGCTGCGAGGCCTCGTAGTACTCGGACGAGAACGCGATCTGCTGCCAGCGGGCGCACGTCATGGGCAGCGTGCGCACGACGACGTCCACCGTGCCGTCACGCAGCACCTGCGCCGCCTGGCCCGGCGTGATCACGCGGTACTCCACGTGCAGGTCGTCGCCGAAGATCGCCTGGCTGAGCTGCTTGACCAGGTCGATGTCGAACCCCTCGAGCTCGTTGTCGAGCGGGTTCAGGTAGCCGAACATCAGGGTGTCCTGCGCGATCCCGGCGATCACGCGGCCGCGGTTGTAGATCTGCTGCACGTACGAGCCGTTGGGCAGGTCGCCGGCCCGGGGCACCGGTCCCTGGGGCCGGTAGCTGGCCGCCGGGTCCGTGCAGGGCGCGGGGCTGCCGCTCGCGACCGGCGCGGGCGGCACCGCGGACGTCGCGGGCGCGGGGGCGGCGCCGAGGCCGGTGGTCGTCGGCGAGCCGAACAGGCCGCAGCCGCTGCCGGCCAGGCCGACGAGGGCAGCGAGACACAGGATCGCAACTGGATGCCGGGTGCTCATAGATATTCGTCGATGCGCGGCTTCAGGCCGCGGTAGACGGACCAGACGATCGCCAGAGCCAGCAGCTGGAACGCGATGGCGCCCAGCAACGTGTACTCGGCCAGGGCGATGTTCAGGTCGAACTGACCCTGGACGGACGCGATCGTGCGGCCCAGCGCCGCGTCGAGCTCCGAGAACGCGCTCCCCAGCTGGCCCGCCTTCGCGCCCAGGGCGAGCAGCGACGCGCTGTCGTGGTCGCCCTGCTGGGAGCGCGCGCGCATCGTCGCGTCCACCCCCATGAAGCGCCGGTAGGCGCGGAGGATGTCCATCGCCGCCTCGCGCTCGGACCCCGAGCTGGAGTTCAGCTCGTCGGCGATGAGGCCCTGGAACTGCACGTTCCCGGTCGCCGCCTGGTCCACCAGCACGTCGGTCAGCGGCCGGTCCATCAGCCGGCCCGTGTTGGACTGGAACGACCGGTCGAACGCGTCGCCGTTGCCGCGCGCGATCAGCGCGAGGCTCTCGTCCCCGTTCGCGTCGTACACGAGCGAGCGGATGTGCCAGAGGTTCAGCAGCCTGCCGTAGTCCTGCCCCTCCGCCATGTTCAGCTGGTACGTGGTGACCGCACCCGCCAGGCCCATCGAGCTGACCGTCAGCAGCAGCAGGCCGCCGGCGAGCCAGAGCGGGCCGCTCCGCCGGCGTCGGAACCGCTGGCGCACGAACCCCTGGGAGTGGACGAGCAGGGCGAACACGGCGAGCGCCGCCCCCGCGTACAGGAGCAGCAGGCCGACGGTGACGATCAGCGTGGTGTTCTCGGCGTTCAGGTCCTTGGCGTCGAGGTCGCCGAGCTGGTCCACCCTGGCCAGGATGCCGTCCACCGGCTGGTGCATCATCTCGGACGCCTGCCGCAGGTACGCGGCGCCGACCGGGAAGCCCTGCTGGTTGTTGGCGCGAGCGATGTCCACCAGCGTCGTGTACTCGGTGACCTGGACCGAGATCGCTCGGATCTGCTCGCCGACGGCCGGGTCGCCGCCGGCCTGCTCGGCCGCCCGCTCCAGCTGCTGCATCGCGGCGGCGATGTCCTGCGTGTACAGGTGGTGCGGCTGGGCGGCCTCGGTGGCGCCCGACAGGAACGCGTTCGCCTCGGCGCGGTCGGCGTCGGCGAGCGTGGCGTGGATCTGCTGGGCGCCCAGGATCGCCGGCACCGTCGCGCGGTGCATGCCCGCGACCGAGCGCTGGGCCACGACGAGCGTGCCCGCCCCGATCACGAACAGCGCGCCGGCGGTGACCGCGGTCATCGTCACCAGCATCTGCAGGTGGCCAGGAGTCGTCCGCGACCGGCGTCGGGCCACCTCGACGCGATCGCGGAGCGTTCGGCCGAGCGGTGGGTTGGCGGCGATGGTCACTGGCCCTCTCCAGTCAGCCCCCGGACCATGAGCTGGGAGAAGAAGCCCAGCTCGATCACGTCGTCCGGCCCGAGCAGCTTGACCTCGCTGCCCTCGAGCGGCACGCCGTTGACCCGGGTGCCGTTCGTGGAACCCAGGTCGCGGATCCCCCACGCCGACCCCATCCACACGATCTCGGCGTGCCGGCGTGAGATGTACGGGTCGCCGTGGATCGGGATGTCGAGGCTGCCGCCCTCCCGGCCGATCACGATCGAGTGGCGGTCCAGGATGAACGTGCGCTCGGACAGGTCGACGGGCGGCGGCGGCGACCCCGGGTCGTCGAACCGCATCGTGTTGACGCTCGCCAGCAGCACCAGGGACGGGGCGGCCGGGCCCGCCGAGACGGCGGGGGCGTGGGTGGCGACGGACGGGGCCTGGGCCGGTGCGGGAGCGTGAGCGGGGGCCGGCGCGTACCCGTTCGACTGGGGCTCGGGCTCCGGGACGAACGGCTCGCCCATCTCGAAGTCGTAGCCGCAGTTGACGCAGTAGCGGTCGGTCCCGTCACGCTGGACACCGCAGACCAGGCACATGCTCTCCCCGGTCATGTGCTCTCGCGCGTTTCGCACGCCGGCCATCACGGGTGACCCCGGGTTGCGAACCCCGCAGACGCTGCAGTAGTCGTCGCTGACCGAGTGATGGCCACGCGGACAGATGAAGCTCATGTTCCGTCAGCTCCCCGCCGGCGACCGGGGGAGCCTCACGGTTCTCCTCGATCTGGTGTCCAGCGTCATCTCGTCTTCCTTCGTCACCCTCGTCTTCAGCCGCACGGTGCCCCGGTCGGCGTCGTCGATGTCGACGACCGCCTCGAGCAGCCGCCTCGTGCCCTCGTTGCCGGACGCGGCGGCGAGCTGCACCGCCCGTCCCAGACGCTCGGTCGCCCGGTCGACGTCGCCGTCGCGGCGGGCCTGGAGCCCCTCTTCGATCGCTCCGGCCAGCTCCGCCTGGCCGCCGTAGTGCGCGACGCTCTGATGGATCCGCGTCGCGCGCTCGGCGTCGTCCGTCCAGATCGCGCGCACCGGCGCCTGGGTCGGGGCGGCTCCCTCCCCGACGAGGCTGATGCGCGCCGCGCGCACCTCGTTCGAGTCGCCCACGTCCTGGGGCCGCACCTCCAGGCACACGTGGTAGTCGCGGGTCTCGCCGTAGCTCCACGCCCCGGTCGGGAAGTGGGCCAGCAGCGGCCGCGACGGGTCCGGCCGGAGCGCGGGGCGCCACTCGCCGTCGCCCATCCCGGGCTGCATCCAGGACGCCATCTCGGACAGGTCCTGCATCTCGGGCGCCACCTGCTTGAGGAAGCGGACGCGGCCGCCCACCGGCGTGAGCACCTGCAGCATGACCGAGCGGACCTGCTTGGACATGCGGCGCTCGATGATGGCCTCGAACTCGGCGCCCATCTGCGCGGGCGACGGGATGATGTCGGTCGTGCCGAGCAGCGCGTCCGAGATGCCCTGGAGCTCGACGCGGTCCCAGCGGGTGCCCACCCCCCGGCAGTCGCACTCGAACCGGCCCTGGCTCTGCCGCAGCTCCTCCTGGAGCAGCGTCGGGTCCTCGCTCTCGTTCTTGCCGTCGGTCAGCAGCAGCGCGTGGTGGATCGCGTCGGGCCGGGCGGCGAACAGGTGGCGCGCGGTGCCCAGCCACTGCGAGATCGCGGTGCCGCCCTCGGCGTAGAGCCGGGCCACCGCGGCCTTGGCCTCCTGGCGCGTGGTCTCGGACGCCGCGACCGTCCCCGGCTCGGGCCCCTCGCCCTCCCAGCGCGGCGGCGGGTACACGACGCGCGCCGACCGGCGGCCGGCGACCACCGCGAAGTACGTGCCGTCCCGCAGCCGGTCGATCGCCTTGGACGTCGCCTCGCGGACGGCGGCCAGCTTGCTCGGCGGGTCGGTCATCGACGCCGAGCAGTCTAGGAGGAACACCTCCATCATCTCGTCGGTCATGTGACCCTGGCCGGCCCCGGCCGACACCGAGATGATGGCGCTGACCTCGGTCGCGCCCCTGGGCAGGTATGGATTCTGGTAGACCTGCAGGTCGAGCGTCAGCACCGCTCCCTTCCTCCTCCTCCTCTTCGCGGCGCGGTGGCAACGGCTGCGACGGCGACCGTGATGTTGTCGTGCCCGCCGGACCGGCGGGCGAACTCGGTGAGCTCCGCCGCCAGGCCCAGCGGCGTCGAGTCCTCCAGTTCGCTGACGGCCCCGCCCATCTCCGCCTCGGTGGGCAGGTAGTTCCACAGGCCGTCGGAGCACAGGACGACGTGGCCGGCCTCCTCGACCTGGAAGCTGAGCACGGACGGGCCGCCCTGGCTGTCCCGCCAGTCCTCGCCCAGCCAGCGCGTGAGCACGTGGCCGTTGGGATCGCCGGCCGCCTCTTCGGCGGAGAGGAGGCCCTGCTCGATCTGGTCTGCCACCCACGTGTCGTCGCGGCTCAGCTGCCACGTGCCGGAGGGGCAGACCAGGTAGGCCCGGCTGTCGCCCACCCAGCCGATCGTCGCGCAGTCGGCCCTGATGACCGCGGCGACCAGCGTGGAGGACGGCGGGTCCTTGGTGCCGGCCTTGTAGGGGATGTTCGAGACGGCCGCCTGGGCGCGCACGACCGCGTCGCGCATCGCCACCTCCAGGTCCGGCTCCCCGCTCTCGACGGACGCGACGAGCGAGGCGAGCGTGGTGTCCGCCGCCACCTGCGAGGCGACGTGGGCCTGGTGCGACGTGGAGACCCCGTCGCAGACGACCAGCACGGCCGCGTCGTAGTCGTCGAGGCGGACGACCGCGATCGCGTCCTCGTTGCGGCGCCGGTGCAGGCCGCGGTCGCTGACGCCCGCGACGCCGGGGAACCACATCTCGACGTGGTCCCGGCCGCGGCGGACGCCGCGCGTCGGGTCGTCGTCGTCCTCCGGCCGCCGTCCGTCCATCTCGCCGTCCACCACCTGCACGCTGGGCAGCAGCTCCTGGCCGCACACCTCGCAGAACCGGTCCCCTTCCCGGACCGGCTCGCCGCACTCGGGGTTGAGGCAGTGGAGCGCCACGTTCGCCAAGGTCACGCCGCCGTCATCGGGCGCTTCTCGTTGGCCAGGTCGACCAGGCGGATCTTCTCGTCCCCGGTGGCCAGCCGGGCGAGGTCACGGTACGCGCGCTCCAGGGCCAGCCGCACCGGGTCCTCCTGGAACGGGCTGCCGAGCAGGAGCGCGTCGGAGGGGGCGGCGAAGCCGCGGGTCAGCGCGTCCAGCGCCGCCTCCAGCAGCTCGGTCGCCAGCTGGGCCCGGTCGCCGGTGTCCAGCGACAGCCGCTCGATGACGATGGAGCTGCGGATCAGGTCCTCCACGACGGGCAGTCCCGAGACGTCGCGCTCGATCAGCATCCGGGCCAGCGAGAGCTGGGCCACCGTATAGAGGCGGGACGTGCGCGGGATCAGGTGGTACGCCTCGACCGCGCCGGCCCGGTCGCCCTGCGCGCGGCGCACCCGGGCCAGGCCGAAGCAGGCGGACGTGAAGCTGGCGTCGGTCGAGGCGACGACGTCGTACATCCGGCCCGCCGTGTCCAGGTCGCCGGACAGCTCGGCCGCGAAGGCGAGCGCCAGCTTGGGCGCCAGCTCGCCGCTGAGCTCGGCGTAGAGCCGGTCGTAGATCTGCTGCGCCTCGCCGGGGCGGTGCTGGGCCAGGAAGGACAGGCCGCGGTACCACGCCACGCGCCAGTCGCGGTGGCTCGCGGTCTCCACCTGGGACAGGCACGCCTCCGCGTCGTCGTGGTCGCCGACCTCGATCAGCGCGCGGGCCAGGCCGAGGCCGGCCTCGCCGGTGACCTGGGCGTGGCCCTGCTCGACCGCCTCCCGCAGCGCCCCCACCTGGCGCTCGGGGTCCAGGACCATCGCGTTCAGGACCAGGGTCGCGGCGGGGTCGGCCGGGTTGAGCCGGACCGAGGGCAGGTCCCGCCAGTCCGGGCGCAGGCTCTCGGCGTCCGCGTGCAGGGCCTGGAGGTCGGTGCCGAACAGGTTGCTGACGACCGGGTGGGTGGACCCCTGGTTGATCGTGACGACCTCGCGGAGCACGCCGTGGAGCTGCTCCGCCATCTCGTCGGCGGTCTGGAAGCGGTCGTCCGGCCGGGTCGCCGTCGCCTTGAGCAGGAACCGGTGGAACGAGTCGTGGCGCTGGAGCAGCGGCTCGGACGACGGTCCGGGGATCCGGTACTTGAACGTGGACTGGTACCCGGGCATGTCGAGCGCGAGCACCGCGAGGCAGCGCCCGATCGTGTACAGGTCCGATGCGATCGAGGGCCCGGCGGACGAGACCTCGGGGGCCTGGTAGCCGTCGGTGCCGTAGACGACGCCGCCGGCCTCGTCCAGGCGGGTGACCGCGCCCAGGTCGATCAGCTTCACGTCGTCGCCGTGCAGCATCACGTTGTCGGGCTTGAAGTCGTTGTAGATCAGCGCGAGGCCGTGCAGGTGGCTGAAGGCCGGCAGGATCGCCAGGATGTACGCGATCGCCAGCTCCAGCGGGAGCGGCCCCAGGTCGTTCCGGCGGCGCTCCTTGAGCACGTCCTTCAGCGTCTGGCCGCCGATGTACTCCATGACGATGTACCCGGCGCCCGCGTGCTGTACGAAGTTGTAGATGCGGACCACGTTCGGGTGCTCGACCCGGGCCAGGAAGCGCCGCTCGGCCAGCGCCGCCTCCATCGCCGCCGGGTCGCGGGTGTTGAGCAGGCCCTTGAGCACGACCCAGCGGTTGGCGACCCGCTCGTCCTCGGCGAGGTAGATCCAGCCCAGGCCGCCGTACGCGAGGCAGCCGGCCACCCGGTACTGGTCGGCGACCAGGTCGCCCTGCTTGAGCGCGGGCACGAACGAGAACGGCAGCCGGCACTTGCTGCAGAAGCCGCTGACCCGGCCCGCCTTGCCCCCGCGCGTGCGTCCGATCTCGGAGCCGCATTCGGAGCAGAACCGCTTCTCCTCGGGCACGACCGGGACGGCCATCACGGCGCTGGCGGGATCCACCGCCGGCATCGGCGGCACGTCCACCAGCGCGGCGCCGATGCGGCTGCGGGCGCGGCGGCCCGGGGTGGCGACGCTGAGGTCGCTCCTCGTCGTGACGCGCGCCGTGCGGCCCGCCGTGGTCCCACCCCGGGTCTCGCCGCTGCTCGGCTTGGAGCCGAGGGCCGTGACGCTCGACAGGGAACCCATGAACGAGCCGCGGGTGCCGTTCGGCGACGAGTCCGGGCCGGTCGGGGCCGAGGGCGACGACGGCGCCGACGTCCCGGGCGCGGACGGCGAGGAGTCGGGGCCGGTCGGCCGCGAGTCGTGGGCCGGGCGGCGGTCGGGGGATACGGCGGTGGCCGGCGTGGTCGGGCCCTCGGCCGGGACCGCGCCGGCGACCCTGCCGCACACGGTGCAGTAGCCGTCCAGGATCGTGCCGGAGCAGTTGGGCGTGGCTCGACAGCGCTCCACGAGCCGATTCAGCTGCGGCGGCCGCGCGGAGATCTGTCCTGTCATCGGTAGCTCACTTCCTTGTGATTCGTGTTCTGCAGGACGCGCAGGCGGTCACCGTACCCCTTCACCAGCAGCGTCGCGTCGTCGAGGTCCGTCTGGGGCGCGTATAGGATCGCTCGTGCGCGCCCCCCCAGGTCAATGAGCGCGGCATCGCGGGCCAGGCCGACGGCCCGGGCCTTCGCCTCCAGGCTCGACAGCAGGCCGCGCAGCTCCTGGCGCCGGCCCAGCGGCTCCCGGTTCACCTCCAGGACCTCGCGCTCCCGGCCCAGCGCCTCCTCGGCGGCCTGCATCCAGCTGGCGAGGCCCCTCCGGACCTGGCGGTACGAGCCGAGCCTGCCGAGCGCCTGGAGGCGGGCCAGCCACGGCTCCAGGCCCATGGGCGGGTCGGTGAGGTACCCGGGGTCGGGCGGGGCGAGCAGCCCGCGGGGATGCGCGATCTTGGACCACACGGATCCTGCCTCCTCCACCACCCTGGCGTGGAGGTCGCGCAGCTCGGTGAGCCGGGCGCGCGCCCTGGCCAGGTCGCCGTTCACCGCCCGATGCTGCCGCAGCTCGTCGGTCAATCGCAAGCGCGCCTGCTCCAGGCGGGGCGTGACGTCCCGCTCGAACGCCTCGACGACGCCCAGCGGGTCCACGCCGGACTGCTCGCGCAGGTGGGCGGTCTGGGCGCCGAGCTGGCCCAGCGCCTCCACCGGCTGCCCGGCGAGCAGGTCGCCGGCGCGCTGGAGCAGGGCGTGGATCTCGTCCTCGCAGCGCGAGATCGCGGGCACGGTGCGCCGCCAGACGTCGTCGGCGTCCTCCACGATCTGGGCGCAGGCCGAGAGCGCGTGGGTCAGCTCGTCCAGGAGCTCGTCGGGGGTCAGGCGGCGGCCGCCCAGCTCGAGCGAATCCTCGAACAGCAGCCACTCGACGTTGCGGACCGCGTCCGGCTTCGCCCAGGCCCGGGCCCCGTCGAGGACGGAAGCGGCCTCGGCCAGCATGTCGCTCAGGACGACGTAGCCCTGCCAGAGGTCCTCGACGGCACCCATGGCCGCGTCGATCCGCGAGCGGGTCAGGCCGGTCAGGTCGCGGCCGTCGAAGAGGTACTTGTACGGCATCGAGCGCTGGAGGTCGCCGAGGTCCGTCTGGATCCCGGCGGCCCGGTTCTCGAGTGAGCGGAGGTGGTGCTGGAGATCCCGCTCCGCGCGCCAGCTCTCGGCGGGTGCCGCGGACGCGCGGGCAGGCATCGAGGCACGACGCGCCGCACCGGCCGCCGGTGTCATGCGACACCCCCGGAACAGTGCTCAGCAAATAACGCAGCTAGGCCTGCCACATCCCCCCATCTTCCTCGACCCGCCGATCTCCGGATCGACGGCTCCCGGCACGGTCTCGTCACCCTTGACCGCGCCAACGTGCCACTGTGAAGCCTGCGCACGGCCGTGTCAAGCGCTGCCACCCAAACCGTGCGGAATGGAGGTTACCGCCACTGCTGGTGAGTTAGAGCCGGCATGGCTCTTGCTTCGGGGCCTGGGGCTGAGGCCGTGTCGGGCGATCGGGCCTGGCTGGTGGGGACGAGTCGCGTCGTCTGGCTGTGGGAGCTCGCCGAGGGGGACGGTCAATGGGCTAGCACTGTGCTGCCTTTGGGTGGCAAGTGGTTCACGACAGTACCTTGCCGTACGCCTGCCACCCCTCAGCCCGGTCGAGACGTGGCGCCCGTACGGCAAGGTCCGTTCGTGGCATAGTTGTCATCCAGAGGTGGCCCGATGCCAGCCCACCGGAGGCCCCCTTCATTGAACTCCCACGCCTCGACGACGCCCGCCTCGAGACGCGCCCGGCCGATCGCCCAGGCAACGACTTCGTCTCGGGCTCGCAGCGGACTCCAACTCACCGGCATTGCGGTTACCGCAGGGCCTCGACGAGTCGGACGAGCTCCTCATCGGACGTCCACCAGCCGCACGAGACGCGGATCCAGCCGTTGGGCAGCGACCGGACGATCACCCCCCGCTCCAGGCACGTCGCGACGGTCGCCTCGGGGTCGCCGGGGGCCTTGATCGACACCAGCGTGCCCTCGTCGGGGGAGTGGACCTCGAACCCGGCCTCCGCCATCGCCCGGCGGCACCGGCGCGCCATCTCCGCGGCGCGCTCGAACGCCCACTCCGGCCGCTCCTCCAGGGCGGCCAGCAGCCCGGCCATCGCGGAGGGGTCGTGGTGGATGACCTCGATGCGCGCGATGCCCTCGCCGTGCGACGCGCCGTAGCCGGCCATCTGCGGCCGCAGCCGGTCGAGGTCGGCGACGTAGAGCGCGCCCGTCAGCTGGGGCCCGCAGAGCCACTTCTGGCCCGACACGGTGTAGAAGTCGGCGGCGGCGGCATCGACCGGGATCGCCCCCACCGACTGGGCGCCGTCCACCAGCAGGGGCACGCCCGTCGCGCGCCGGATCTCGGCGATGGGCAGCACCTGGCCGTTCAGCCAGAGCACGTGCGAGAGCGCCACCAGCTTCGTGCGGGGCGTGACGGCGCCGGCGATGGCCTCCACCACCTCGGACGGGCTCCGGCCCAGGATGGAGATGACGCGCACGCGCGCGTGGCTAGCCAGCACCGGCTGCTCCAGCCCGGGGTGCTCGGCGTCGGTCGTCACCACCTCGTCGTCGGGCCCCAGGCGGAGGCCGGTGACGACCAGGTTGCAGCCGTCCGTCGTGGAGCAGGTGATCGCCACGTGGTCCGCCGGAACGCCGATCAGCGCCGCCAGGCGCTCGCGCGCCTGCTGGCGGACCTCGCCGCCCTCCATGAAGTAGGCGCGGGCGGCGCGGCCGGTCAGGAGCGCCCGCTCCTCCCACGCCGCCATCGCGGCGTGCGAGGCGCGGGAGAGGGGCCCGGTGGTGCCGGCGTTCAGGTACGCGTAGCGTTCGAGGACGGGGTAGCGGGAGCGGAGGTCCTCCGCCGTCACACCAGCGCGAGCGGCCGGACCGGGGAGCCGGTCGCGCCGCGGATCTTGAGCGGTGTGCAGACGAACGTGAACTCGTGGACCCCGGCCGCGGCCAGCTCCTCGAGGAGCACGTTCTCGATGATGTGGACGCCGCTGTGGACGAGCAGGATCGAGTGGCCGGGCAGCGGGGCGCCCGTGTCGGGGTCGTCGCCGCTGGCGCGGTCCCAGGCCATGTTGTCGGCGCCGACGGCCAGCACGCGGGCGTCGGCCAGCCATCGGGAGACCTCGCCCCTCATGCCGGCCCCGCGCAGATAGCGCTCGGGGTCGTCCCAGTGGGCGCCGCTGCCGGTGCGGACGAGGACGACGTCGCCGGCGCCGGGCCGCACGCCCTGGGCCTCGGCGGCGGAGCGGACCTCGTCGAGGCCGACCCAGCGGTCGAGCTCCACCGTGCCCAGGTCGATCAGCCAGCCGCGGGCGACGATGGGCGGGATCGTCTCGACGCCCAGCTCCGTGTAGCCGAACGCGGTGGCCGAGCGCTGGGCGTCCACGCCGCCGCACATCTTCAGGCCCACGGCCTGGTGGGAGAGGGCGTCGATGTGGGTGCCGGCGTGCTCGCTGGTCACCAGGATGCCGGCCGAGCCGGTGCGGCCGTCCGCCGCGGCGTTCTGGGCCTCGTGGCGCCGGTGCAGCAGGTACGAGAAGCCGGGCGGGACGTGGCCGGGGTGGATCGGCGCCCCGGCGTAGCGCGGCTGCTCGAGGTCGAAGACCCGGCGCCCGGCGAGCCCGTCCGTCACGCGCGGCCCGGCGTGAGCAGGCGGAGCACGGCGAGCAGGAGCACGGCGCCGAGCACGGCCACGATGAGGGTGCCGATGAAGCCGACCGCGGTGCCGGGCAGGAAGATGCCGACCACGACGCCGCCGATGAACGCCCCGATGATGCCGACGACGATGTCGACCAGGCAGCCGTAGCCCCGTCCCCGGACCAGGGTCCCGGCGATCGCGCCTGCCAGGAGGCCGACCACGAGCCAGGCCAACCAGCCCCCGGGCTCGAGCGCGACGCTCGCCAGCGCGATCCTCATCCGCCGTGATTGTAAACGGCGCCCGGGAGTGTCGAATATGATGGCCGGTCGATGCGATCC
>VBJR01000217.1 GCA_005880175.1 Chloroflexota bacterium | reverse complement strand
GCTGTTCGCCCATTAAAGCGGTACGCGAGCTGGGTTTAGAACGTCGTGAGACAGTTCGGTCCCTATCCGCCGTGGGCGCAGGAGACTTGAGGAGGGTTGACCCTAGTACGAGAGGACCGGGTTGAACGGACCGCTAGTGTACCGGTTGTCACGCCAGTGGCACTGCCGGGTAGCCATGTCCGGTTCGGATAAGCGCTGAAAGCATCTAAGCGCGAAGCCGACTCCAAGATGAGGTCTCCCACCGGGTTAACCGGGTAAGGGCCCTCGTAGACAACGAGGTCGATAGGCCGCAGGTGTAAGGCATGTGAGTGCTTGAGCTGAGCGGTACTAATAGCCCGAGGGCTTGTCCGTCTGCACCTCCACTCTTCAGCTCAGCTGAAGGTGGTGGCTAGGAATCCAGTCAAGTACTCGCCGGCAAGCGGCGGGATTCTCGAATCACCTATTTCGGTTGACCAAGGTTTACTTGACGGTGTTCAGTCGTTTATACTTTCGCGCTGGCCCGGGGGACCGCGCGAGAGAGAAGAGCGCCGGTACGGGTTACACCATACGTGCCCGAGGAGGTACCGGTGACGACCTTCGTCGACAAGACGCTGACCTGCCGCGACTGCGGCATCGAGTTCACCTTTACGGCCGGCGAGCAGGAGTTCTACCAGGCCAAAGGGCTCGTCAACGAGCCCGGCCGGTGCCCGGAATGCCGGTCGTTGCGCCGCGAGGGTCGTGGCGTGACCAGAGCCCGCACGATGCACGACGTGACGTGTGCGGTGTGTGGCCAGACCACCCAGGTGCCGTTCCTGCCCACACAGGGCCGGCCCGTCTACTGCCAGGACTGCTTCCAGCAGATCCGCTCGCGCAACTGAGCCGGATTCCACCGACGACACGCGGATCAGGCCCGTCCTTCCGCTCGCGCGGTGGAATCCGACTGAGCCGGCGGGCGCTCCGGCGGCGAGCTGCCGGAACCTGGTAAGAACCAGAGGATGTTCACTGGCATCGTCGGGGCAGTGGGTCAGGTGGTCGAGTGGCGTACGGGCCACCTGGCGGTCCGCTCGGAGCTCGCATCGGGCCTCGGGCTGGGAGGCAGCATCGCCGTCAACGGCGTCTGCCTCACGGTGGTGGAGGTCGAGGGCGAGGTGTTCTTCGCCGACGTCGTGCCGGAGACCCGCCGGCGGACGAACCTCGGCCTCGTCGAGGCGGGCAGCCGCGTGAACCTGGAGCGGCCGGTCCGGGCCGATCAGGGCCTGGACGGCCACGTGCTCCAGGGCCACGTGGACGGCACGGGACGCGTCCTGGCCGTCGCGGACGTGGAGATGGGCCGTGAGGTCCGCTTCGAGATCCCCGACGAGCTGATGCCCTACGTGGCCGAGAAGGGGTCCATCGCCATCGACGGGATCAGCCTCACCGTCATGGACGTGGACGACGCCACGTCATCCTGCCGGGTGGCCTTCATCCCGCACACGCTGGAGGCCACGATCGCCGGTCAGTACGTTCCCGGTACGCTGGTGAACGTGGAGGTGGATGTCGTGGCCCGATACGTGGCGCGCTTGATCGGCCGAACCGCCCCTGTGGGGGCCCGCTGATGCCGCTGGCGACGATCCCCGAGGCGCTCGCCGACCTCGAGGACGGCCGGTTCATCATCATCGTGGACGACGAGGACCGGGAGAACGAGGGCGACCTCTGCGTCGCCGCCCAGCTGGTGACGCCGGAGCAGATCACGTTCATGTCCCGCCACGCGGGCGGCCTGATCTGCGCCCCGATGGTCTCCGGCCGGCTCGACGAGCTCGAGATCGAGCCGATGGTCGACCACAACACCAGCCGCTACGGGACCGCGTTCAGCGTCTCCGTGGAGGCCCGGGACCTGGTCACGACCGGCATCTCGGCGTACGACCGGGTGGCGACGATCCGCCACCTCGTGCACCCCGATGCCAGGCCGCGCGACTTCGCCAAGCCCGGCCACACGTTCCCGCTGCGAGCGGTGGAGGGCGGGGTGCTCCGGCGCGCCGGCCAGACCGAGGCCTCGGTCGACCTGTCCCGGCTGGCCGGGCTCTACCCCGCCGCCGTCATCTGCGAGGTGATGAACGACGACGGGACCATGGCCCGCATGCCGGACCTGGAGAAGTTCTCGGCCGCGCACGACATCAAGATCGTCACGATCAAGGACCTGATCGCGTACCGGCGCCGGAACGAGAAGCTGGTGGACTGCCGGGTGGTCACCCCCAACATCCCGATCCGGAACCGCGCCTGGACGGCGTACGCGTACGAGGACCTGATCTCGCACGACATCCACCTGGCGATGGTGCTGGGCCAGGTCGACCCCGACCAGCCGATCCTGGTCCGCTCGCACTCCTGCTGCCTCACCGGCGACGTGTTCGGCAGCCTGCGCTGCGACTGCGGCCCCCAGCTGCACGCGGCGATGGACCGGATCGCCGAGGAGGGCAGCGGCGTGGTGCTGTACATCGGCAACCACGAGGGCCGGGGCATCGGGCTGATCGACAAGCTGCGGGCGTACAACCTGCAGGACCAGGGGATGGACACGGTCGAGGCCAACGAGGCGCTGGACCAGCCCGCCGACTCCCGCGACTACGGGCCCGGCAACCAGATCCTGTACGACCTGGGCGTCCGCAAGATGCGGCTGATGACGAACAACCCGCGCAAGCTCATCGGCATCGAGGGCTACGGCCTGGAGGTCGTCGAGCAGGTGCCGATCAAGGTCGCGCCCAACCCGTTCAACGAGCTGTACCTCAAGACCAAGAAGGAGAAGCTCGGCCACAACTTGTAGGGAGCCGCTCCGCTACCATCACGCGCTCAGATATGGGTGAGCGAAGCAGCGAGAAGCCACGGGACGAGGATCTCGACGCAGCCGACCTGCGCGTCGCCGTCGTCGCCTCCCGGTACAACCTCGACATCACGAAGCGCCTGGTGCGCGGCGCCCTGGAGACGCTGGAGGAGCACGGGGCCCAGGACCCGGAGATCGTGTGGGTGCCCGGCGCGGTGGAGATCCCGCTGGCGGCCCTCACGCTGGCCGAGTCGGGCAGCGTGGACGCCGTGGTCGCGCTCGGCTGCGTGATCAACGGCGAGACGGCCCACTTCCAGTACGTCTGCGAGCAGGTGTCGGCCGGGGTCCAGCACGTCAACCTCGACACCGGCGTGCCCTGCGCGTTCGGCGTGCTGACCACGTTCGACCGCGAGCAGGCGCTGGCCCGCTCGGGCCCCAGGAACAACAAGGGCGCCGAGGCCGCGGAGACCGCGATCGAGATGGCCAACCTGATCCGCCGGCTCCAGGACCGCACGGACGAGGACGAGGACTAGACCGGGAGCGCCAGCGGTCCCTCGATACCGTGCTCGGCCGCCAGGCGGTCGAGCCGGTCCCTGGCGATGTGGCGCGCCGCCTCGCGCGGCCCGATGCGCGCCAGGGCGGCCCGCTCCAGCACCTCGCCGACCGCGCCGGAGATCGCCTCGTCGATGCGGGCGAACGCGGCCTCGGGCGACGGCCCGATCTGGCCCAGCGCCAGCCACCACGCCCAGCCGTTCGTCGCCGCGTTGGCGACGAAGTCCGGCACCACCGTCACGCCGCGACCCAGCAGCCGGGCGTCCGCCGCGGTCGAGGTGGGCAGGTTGGCCGCCTCCACGACCAGGCGGGCGCGGACGCGCTCGCAGTTGGCCGGGTTGATCGCGTCGGCGACGGCCGCCGGCACCAGCACGTCGCACTCCAGCGCCACCCACTCGTCGCGCGGCAGCTCGGTGTCGTCGTCGGTCAGCACCGACCGGTCGATCACGCCGAACTCGTCCCGCGCCGCGAGCAGCCGCTCGACGTCGAGGCCGTCCTGGTTGACCACCAGGCCGCGCACGTCCGCCACGCCGATCACGACGGCGCCCCGGCGGGCCAGGTAGCGGGCCGCCGACCCGCCCATCGAGCCGAACCCCTGGAGCACGACCCGCGCGCCGCGCGCCTCGAGGCCCAGCCGCTCCATCGCCGCCGTCGCGGCCACGGCGACTCCGTACCCGCCGACCAGGTCCACCAGCGGCGTGCCGTCGTGGATCGCCGAGAGGGCGTCCCGCATCTCCGCCAGCGCGGCGTCGAAGTCCGGGCGCATCCGGAGCGCGGCCCGCATCGAGCTGCCCAGGCCGAGGTCCGCGAATATCGCGTTGAGCGTGGACTGCTGCACGCCCATGTCCTCGCCGGTCGCGACGTAGCTGTTCCAGAACGGGTGCATCGCGCGTACGAACCGGGTCAGCAGCGGCGCCGTCTCCGGGTCGCGGGGATCGCTGTCGAGCCCGCACTTCGCGCCGCCGGCCGGGATGCCCAGCACGCCGTTCTTCAGCGACATGCCGGCCGCCAGGCGCGACACCTCCTCCAGGTGGCAGCCCGCTCGCACCCGCGTGCCGCCGCCCGCCAGGCCGCGCACCAGGCGGTCGATGACCAGGAAGCCGTGGCGGCCGGTGACGGGGTCGGTCCACGTGAGTCGGAGGTACTGCGGGTCCGCGCTCATCGCCCCAAGGCTACTGGCCGGCGGCGCGTCGGGTCAGCCCGACACCTGGACCCGCACCGCGACCAGCTGGCGGCCCAGCGCGGCGTACACGTGGTCGCCCGACACGGCCGGCGTCGCGAAGTGCGCCGTCGAGCCGCCCGTGTACGTGAACCGCTGGTGCCCATCCGCGGGGTCCAGCGCCAGCAGGCGGCCGCTGGACGTCTCCACCACCCACAGGGCGCCCCCGGCGAGGATGGGCGCGCCCGGGCCGCTGTACGACTGCCGCCAGCGCGTCGTGAACGCCCGGCCGGCGAGATCGACGCGGACCGCCCGCACCTCGCCGCTGCACGCGAGGTAGAGCGTCTGGGCCGCGTACGCGGTCCCGGCGTAGCTCGAGCAGGCGCCGCCGGTCGCCGCCTGGCCGCCGATGTGGCCGAGCTGGTCCTGGCGCAGCAGGTAGCCGGTGCCGCCCTTGCCCGAGATCCAGACCAGGCCGTTCCCGAGCAGCACGGGCGAGATCGAGCCCAGGTCGGCGTCGGAGCTGTTCAGCGACGCCCAGTCGGACGGCGCGAACCAGTCCCGCAGCTTCAGGTCGGGCGAGAGCCGGAGCACGGCGTTGCCGTAGTCGAACGTCGAGCTGCTGTCGCCGTTGCCGCTCGCGACCCAGAGGTCGCCGCCGGAGTCCACCGTCGGGCCGCCCGGCGCCCACAGGCCGCACTCGCGGTGGCAGGGCACCTGGTACGCGATCGTCGCGCCGCCCGCGGCCGGGGCCCCGACCACCCAGCCGTGGTACTGACCGCAGTCCCCGGCCAGCCCGCCGTACGGCACGTACACGGTGCCCCCGGACAGCGTCAGCGCGCCCCGCTCCTGCTCGACCTGGGCCGAGTCGCCGGGCGGGTCCACCGGCCGGCTGTCCTTGACGTTGCCGGCGAGGTCGAGCGTGTAGAGCACGTGCTGCGCGGGCCGGACGAACGCGACCACGTACACCAGGCCGTGCGCGACGTCCGCCACGGGCGTGCCGGTGATGCCGCTGACCGGCCGGATGTCGCCGCAGGGCAGCGTGGACGCGTCCACCGGCGTGGCCAGGTGGCGCGACCAGCGCAGGTCGCCGCGGACGGCGTCGAACGCGTACACCGTGTCGTTCTCGGTCGCCACCAGCACCAGCCCGGCGGCCACGATCGGCGACGCGTACACGTCGCCGTCCAGGCCGCCGCTGACCCAGTCCCGGGCCGCCGACTGGAACGCGCCCGCGGGGCCCGCCGCGACGCCGGTCCGGGCCAGGTCGCCGTGGTACGTCGGCCAGTTGGGCACGGCCCCCAGCGAGGCGAGCGGGGAGGAGGCGGCGGTCGCCGGCGGCACGGACCCGGCCGTGGAGGTGCCGGTGGAGGCGCAGGCGCAGGCGCAGACCAGGACCGCCGCGAGGATCGCGGCCGGCCGGGCCGGCGTCATGCGGGCATGCGCGCCTCGATCAGGAAGTTGAGGGCGTTCACGTACGCGTGGATGCCGGCCTCGATCGCGTTCGTGGACGCGCCCGAGCCGACCGCCCGGCGGCCGTCGAGCACCAACCCGATCACCGCCTCGGCCATGGCGTCGCGGCCGGGCGTGGCCGCGACCACGGAGAAGTTCTCGACGACCGGCTCCAGCTGCGTGAGGCGCTGGATGGCCTTGAACGCGGCGTCCAGTGGGCCGTCGCCGTGCTCGCGGCGCATGGCCGGCCCCTGGCCCAGCTCGAGCGTCACCTCGGCGGTGGCGGGCAGCCCGGTGCTGGACGTCACCGTGACGGCGAGGAGCCGCAGCCGCTGGGGCGCCTCCGCGATCACCTCCTGGGCGAGCACCCGCAGGTCCGGTTCGTAGACCTGCTCCTTGTCCTCGCACAGGCGCAGGACCGCCGCGTACACGGCGCTGAGCAGCTCCTCGTCCCGGACCGGCATGCTCAGGCGCTCCAGCTGGAGGGTCAGGTACTCGCGACCGGCGTCGGACCCGATCACGCCGGCGGCCGGGTCGAACCCGAGCAGCGTCTTGTCCAGGAGCGGCGGGTCGGGCAGCGGCACCTGCGGCGCGAGCGCCCGGCCGGCCGCCTCCGCGAACGACTCGCGGACCTCGTGGACCCACTCCTCCCAGCGCGGGAGGTCGGCCAGGACGGCCTGGGACTCCGGGGCGCCGAGGGGGGCGAGCACGGCGATCGGCGCTCCACCCCTCACCACGACCACGGACTCGTCGCCGGCCGCCACGGCATCGATGAGGATGCTGGCCTTACCGGTGAACTCGTCCAGCTCCACCGTACGGGGCACGAATCCACTATAGGTCACCGCGCGCGAGCCAGCGATCGAGCACCTGGACGCGGCCCCTGAACCGCGCCTGCGTCGTGGCTGGCACGGCGCCGCGAAGGCCCTGGACCGCCGCGTACAGCAGCGCCTCCAGGTCCGGCGTGGCCAGGCCGGCCCCGCGCAGGAGCCCACGCAGCGCGGCGGCCCGCTCCGCGCCCTCCAGCACCGTCTCCGGGCCCGTCGCCAGGTCGCACAGGAAGCGTCCCTCGGCGGCCAGCCGCCGGGCCAGCTCGCCCCTGGCGACCGCCGCGCCCCTCCGGCCCACCAGCCCCGCGATCCGTGCCTCCAGCAGGCCGCCGTCGCAGCCGGGGCCGGCGGACGCCGCCGGGCACAGCCCGACCAGCTCTGGCGCGCCCCGCGAGCCGGCCAGCTCGCAGGCGCGGGCGTACGCGTCCGGCACCGCCGTCTCGTCCGGCCGGGTCAGGTTCATGCTGACCTGCGTCCGGCCGCCCGGCAGCACGAACGCCAGCGCCTGGACGCCGGGCAGCTCCCGCATGGCGGCCGCCACCTGGCGGCCGGCGGCCAGCGGCAGGCCCGCGAACACCACGTTGTAGGCGACGAGCGGGCGCCGGGCGCCCACGCAGACGGCCCCGGCGGTGGGGTGGGCGGCGCCCCCCAGGTCGGGCGCGACCCGGCCGGCCCGGATGTCGGCCAGCCGGCGGCCGTCAGCCGCCTCCGCGTAGAAGAAGACGGGCACTCGCAGCTCCCGCCAGATGCGCTCGCCGAGGCCGCGGGCGGCGGCCACCGTCCGGTCCATCGGCGCGCCGGCCAGCGGCACCAGCGGCACCACGTCGGCGGCGCCGACCCGCGGGTGCACGCCGGAGTGGGCGCGGAGGTCGATCCGCTCGACGGCCAGCGCCACCCGCCGGAACACCGCGGCCGCGAGCCGGTCGAGCCGCGCCTCGACCATCGTGACCACGCAGCGGTCGTGGTCCGCGTCGGCGTGCGCGTCGAGCACGGCCGGGCCGGTCCCGAGCCGGTCCAGCAGCGCCGGATCGGTGCCGTCCGAGAAGTTGGGGACCGCCTCCCAGACCACGCCGCTAGCCGGCCAGGCGGCCCTGGCAGACCGTCTTGTCCACCAGGTTCACGCCAAGCCGGTACGGCAGCTCCAGGTAGCTCTCGGCGTCGAGCAGCAGGAGGTCGCACCGCTTGCCCAGCCGCACCGAGCCGCACTGGCGCTGCAGGCGCAGCGCCCGCGCCCCGCCCAGCGTCGCCCCCCGCACGGCCTCCTCGGGCGAGAGGCCCAGCTCCTGGCAGGCCAGCCCGATCATCAGGCACATGTTCTCGGAACAGCACGTGCCGGGGTTGTAGTCGGTCGCGATCGCGAGCTGGCAGCCGGCGGCGGCGAGCGCGCGGGCCGACCCCTCGCCGGCCAGCCGCAGGTTCGTGGTCGTCCCCGGGCAGACGACGCACACGACCGACGACTCCGCGAGCATCCGGGCGTCGCTGTCGCGCAGGTAGTCGAGGTGATCGACCGACGTCGCGCCCAGGTCCACCGCCAGGCGGGGGCCGTCGCCGGGCGCGAGCTGGGAGGCGTGCAGCTTGAGCTGGTAGCCGAGGCCGTGCGCCTTGTTCAGGATGCGGCGGCACTGGGCCCCGTTGAACGCGCCGGGGTCGCACCAGGCGTCGCAGAACGCGGCCAGCGGCCGGAAGCGCGGGATCATCACGTCCACGACCTCGCGCAGGTACTCCTCGGGCGCCACGCCGTCCGGGACCACGTTGGCGCCGAAGAACGTGGTGACGAGCCGCTGTGGCGTCTCCTCGGCGAGCTGGGTGCCGGCGCGGAGCAGCCGCTCCTCGGTCGCCGTGTCGAGGCCGTACCCGGACTTGACCTCCAGCGCGGTGATGCCGTGGCGGAGGTAGCTCCGGAGCCGGCGCCGCCCGATCCGGAGCAGCTCGTCGTACGGCGCCGCCCGCGTCATCCGGACCGTGCGCATGATGCCGCCGCCCCAGTAGGGCTGGCCGCGGACCCGGGCCGCGTACTCGTCGGCCCGCGAGCCGGCCCAGAGCAGGTGGGAGTGCGCGTCCACGAAGCCGGGCAGGACGCAGCAGCCCTGCGCGTCCACGATGGTCGCGTGGGCGGGGAGCTGCAGACGCCCCTGCCACCGGGAGGTGGGGCCGACCCAGACGATCTGTCCCTGCCGGGCTGCGACCGCCGCGTTCTCCAGCAGGCCCAATGGGCCCTCACCCTGGGTCGGCTCGCAGGTGACCAGCTGCCCGATGCCGTGCACGACCAGGTCTGCCTCGATCACCGCGGTTCCGCTCGATAGAGTAGATGGCCAGTGTCCGGCACTGTCAGCCTCGTCTGGGGAGACGAGCTCATGGCGTATCGCCTCAGCGAGGATCATCCGCTCCAACCCCTGCGAGTCAAGCTCACCATCGACCTGATCCACGAGCTCGGTCTCGACGCGTACGCCGAGGTCCTGGCGCCCCGGCGGGCGTCCGACGAGGAGATCGCGCTGTGCCACTCGCCGCGGTACGTGGAGCTGGTCCGCCTGCTCAGCGAGGGCGCCCCGATCGGCGGGGACGCGGTGTCGGCGGGGTTCGGCTCCCCCGACAACCCGGTCGCGCTCGGCATGCACGACGCGTGCGCCGAGGTCGTGGGCGCCAGCCTGGTCGCCGCGGAGGCGGTCCACTCGGGCGCGGCGCTGCACGCCTTCAGCCCGGCGGGCGGCCTGCACCACGCGATGCGCGACCGGGCGTCCGGCTTCTGCGTCTACAACGACGTGGCGGTCGCGGTCGCGTGGCTGCGCTCGCGCGGCCACCGGGTCGCGTACGTGGACGTGGACGTGCACCACGGCGACGGCACGCAGGCGCTGTTCTACGCCGACCCCGAGGTGCTGACGATCAGCCTGCACGAGAGCGGCCGGTACCTGTTCCCCGGCACCGGCTTCCCCGACGAGAGCGGGGTGGGGGCGGCCCGGGGCACGTCGGCCAACCTGCCGGTGGCCCCGTACACGTGGGACGAGCCGTGGCTGGCGGCCTTCGAGGCCACGATCCCGCCGCTGCTGAAGGCGTTCCGGCCGACGGTCCTGGTCACGCAGGACGGCTGCGACACGCACGCCCTGGACCCGCTGGCCCACCTGCTCGGGTCCACGGCCATCTGGCCGCACGTCGGCCGCCGGTTCCACGAGCTGGCCCACGAGCTGTGCGAGGGGCGCTGGGTGGCGACGGGGGGCGGCGGCTACGCGGTGCGGGAGGTGGTGCCGCGCGCGTGGACGCTGCTGTTCGCCGAGATGGTGGAGCACCCGGAGGCGGCGGCGAAGCTGGTGGACGCGGAGCGGTACGCGCCGGAGGCGTCGGCGCGCGAGCGCGTGTGGTCGCTGCTGGAGCGCGACGTGGCGGCGCTGTCGCGGGAGCTGGAGACGGAGCTCAGGCTTCCCTAGGCGCCAGCGTCACGATCGCGATGTGGCGCAGCTGCGCCGCGGGCCGGCCGGACTCGCCGAGCACCAGAACGTCCAGGTCCACGAAGTGGTGGCCGCGGCGCTCCCAGGCGCCGGCGACCAGCGCCCTGACCTCGACCGGCTCGCCGTCGCGGACCTCCGCCAGGTGGCGGGTGCGCGTCTCGACGTGGATCCACGGCGGCAGCGCGACGCTGGCCATCAGCACCTCGTTGCCCAGCCGGGCCGGCCAGGCCGGCTCCAGCCGCAGGGCGGTCCGCAGGGCCCCCAGCGCCTCGCCCTCGGCCACGTCCAGCGGCGCCCGCCTCTCCGCCGGGAGCTCGGGGGCCGGGTAGTGGCCGGCGTCGGGCGGCGCATCGGCGGCGGCCGCGGTCGCCCGGCCCGTCGCGCAGACCTGGCCCTCCGGGTTGCGCGCCTCCAGGTCCAGCACGTCGCCGTCCCCGGCGGCCGACACCGTGACCTCCTCGCCGTCGTAGAACGGCTTCACGAACCGGGCCGACATCGTGCCGCCGGCGCGCCAGGCGGCGCCCCAGCGCCGCTCGGGCAGGACTGCCATGTAGCCGTAGACCGCCGCTCCCGGCACCAGCCCGCCCCGGAACCCCAGCCGTTGGGCGAACGCGTCGTCGTGCATCAGGTTCGAGGACCGCGACTCGTTGACGGCGCGGACCCGGTGGACGAGCGCGGTCACTGCCGGACCGCGCGCAGCAGGCGGGTGGCGGCGAGCTGGTAGGGCAGGGCCGTGCCGAGCAGCGCCGCGATCGGCGGCGCGATCCAGGCCAGGCCCGCCGGGTGCATGCGCGTCATGACGAAGGCATACACGAAGCAGCCCACGATGACCAGCGCCTGCCAGACGAGGGCGAAGACGAGCCAGCGCTTCATGCCCCGCTGCTGGGCCTCCGGGGCGCTCTCGCGCAGCCCGGCCGCAGGAAGCTCAGGTCAGAGGGACGCCGCGTTGGTCCGCAGGCAGCGCGTGCAGACCCGGGCCCGCACCACCTGCTTCCCGATCCGCACCCGCCCGATCTGCAGGTTCGGCAGGAACCGCCGGTTGGTGCGGTTCTTGGCGTGGCTCACGTTGTGTCCGTACTGCGGGCTCTTACCGCAGATTGCGCATCTCTTTGCCATGTTTGACCCTTTCGGTTGAGGAACGAGGCCGGATTGTACCATAGGCCCTGCTCATGAACCTCAGCGCTGCGGAGAAGGAGTCGATGCCAACCGGAACGCTTCGTTCGGCACGGGAGAAGGGCCGGATCGAGGTCTTCCCGGCGGTCGTCGGCGCCATCGCCGGCCACGCCGCGATCGAATGCTACGGGGTCATGGGGATGGCGGCTCGTGGCCTGCGCGACGGCGTCGCGACACTGCTGAGAAGAGAGAACCTGCATCGCGGCGTGGACGTCCGCGACGTCGATGGCCAGCTGGCGATCGACATCTACGTCGTGGTGCAGTACGGGGTCAGGATCACGGAGGTGGCGCACAACCTCAAGAGCGCCGTGCGGTTCGAGGTGGAGCGGTCCACCGGCGTGCCGGTCGCCGAGGTGAACGTCTTCGTGCAGGGGGTACACGGAGATAACGGGAAGCTCTAGAGGCGCTGGCTCCGGCAGAGTGGACGGCCAGCTCCTGAAGCAGTCTTTGCTGGGCAGCCTGGCGTGGCTGGGCGCGCACCAGGAGGAGATCAACCGCCTGAACGTCTTTCCGGTGCCGGACGGCGACACCGGGACGAACATGCTGCTGACGCTCCAATCGGCGGTCGAGGACATCCGCGAGTCGCCGGCGACCGAGGTCAGCAAGATCGCCCGGATCGCCGCGCACGGCAGCCTGATGGGCGCTCGCGGCAACTCGGGCGTGATCCTGTCGCAGATCTTCCGGGGGTTCGCCAGCGCGGTCCAGGACAAGGCCCAGCTGAGCCCGGTCGAGCTGGCGGAGGCGTTCGAGGAGGCGGCCAACGCCGCGTACCGCGCGGTCAGCAAGCCCACCGAGGGGACCGGCGGCGGGCGCCCGGTCGGCGGTCGAGCGCACGCCGAGCCAGCTCAAGATCCTGCGCGACGCGGGCGTCGTGGACGCCGGCGGCTACGGGCTCCAGATCATGCTCGAGGGCATGCTCCGCTCGGTCGAGGAGGTCGAGGACGAGCTGTCGAAGCAGGGCCCGGCCCGGCCCGCGGCGCAGGCCACGCTGGACCTGCCCGAGGAGGGCTGGGGCTACTGCACCGAGTTCCTGATCGAGGGCGAGGACCTCGACGTGGAGGGCATCCGGGACGAGATCGAGTCGCTCGGCAACTCGGTGCTGGTCGTCGGCGACGCGGAGCTGGTCAAGGTCCACGTCCACACCGACGACCCGTCCCGCGTCATCACGCTCGCGGCCCGGTACGGCCGGCTCGACCGCCTGAACGTGGGCGACATGTCCATCCAGCACCGCCGGATCCGCGACGAGGGCGCCGCGCCGGAGGCCCCGGAGCCGGCCGAGCCGGCGGAGCTGCGGTCCAACGGCGTCGGGCTGGTGGCGGTGGTGGCCGGGCCCGGACTGGTGGAGATCTTCCGGGGGCTGGGCGTGGACGAGATCGTGGAGGGGGGCCAGACGATGAACCCCAGCACGCAGGACATGCTGCTGGCGGTCGAGCGCCTGCCCTACCAGCACGTGCTGCTGCTGCCCAACAACAAGAACGTGGTGCTGGCCGCGTCGCAGGTCGGGGACCTGACCGGGAAGTCACTCGAGGTGCTGCCGACCCACACGATGCCGCAGGGCATCGCTGCCGTGGTGGCGTTCCACCCCGAGCGGTCGCTCGAGGAGAACGCGGCCGCGATGCGGGAGGCGGCGGCGCACGTGCAGACGATCGAGGTCACGCACGCGGTGCGCGACACGCGGTCCGACGGGCTGAACGTGCACAAGGGCGACGTGATCGCGGTGATCAACGACCGCCTGGAGCACGCCGGCAAGGAGTACAACGCCGTCGTCGGGGCGGCGCTGAGCGGCATCGGCGCGGCGGACTACGAGCTCGTCACGATCTACCGGGGCCAGCAGGCGACGGACTCCCAGGCCGAGCGCCTGTCCGATTCCATCCGCGGCACCTTCCCTGACCTCGAGGTCGAGGTCCAGTCCGGGGGCCAGGAGCACTACCCCTTCATCCTGTCGGTCGAGTAGCGCGTGTCCGGCTTCCGCGTCGTCACCGACTCGACCGCCGACGTGCCGGCCGACTGGTGCGAGCGCCTCGGCATCGAGGTGGTGCCGCTGCGGGTGCTGTTCGGCACCGAGTCGTTCCGGGACCGGGTGGACCTGACGACCGACCAGTTCTTCGACCGGCTGCGGCAGTCGGACCGGCTGCCGACGACGTCGGCGCCGGCGCCGGGCGACTTCGCGACGGTGTACGAGCGGCTCAGCCACGAGTGCGAGGGCGTGGTGTCGATCCACATCAGCGGCGAGCTGTCCGGCACGGCGGAGGCGGCGCGGGTGGGGGCGGCGTCGGTGGAGGGGTTCCCGGTCCACGTGATCGACAGCCGCTGCCTGACGATCTGTCTGGCCTATCTGTGCCGGACGGCCGCGGAGTCGAGCTCGCTGGAGGCGGCGGTGCGGCGGGTCGAGGAGCGGGTGCCGCGGCAGCGCATCCTGGCCCTGCTCGACACGCTGCGCTACCTGGAGATGGGCGGTCGGATCGGGAGGGCGCAGGCCATGCTGGGGACGGTGCTGGACGTGAAGCCGATCCTGAGCCTGGCCGACGGGAAGGTGGTGCCGCTGGACCGGGTGCGAACGCGGGCGAAGGCGATCCCGCGCCTGATCGAGCGGCTGCGGCAGGACCTGCCGGTCGAGCGCCTGGCGGTGATGCACGCCCAGGCCCCGGAGGACGCGGAGCGAATCAGGGCCCGCCTGGCGGCGGACCTCCCGGACGTCGAGGTGGACGTGGGGGAGATCGGCGCGGTGCTGGGCACCCACATCGGCCCCGGCGCGGTGGGGGTGGCGTACATCCGGCGCTGAGCGCGCTCTCTTCCCGGGCCTGCGGGCTGTTCCGGGTCTGGGCCATCGCCCTGGGGCGCCCTGGGGCCGCGCGGCGTCCGGGGTGTGGGCGTTCACCGAGGGGGGCCTCCGGTGGGCTAGCATTGTGCTGCCTCTGGGTGGTAAGTGGTTCACGACACGGCCTTGCCGTACCGGCGCCACCCATGCCGGCCTTCGAAGGGTGGCCCGTGTACGGCAAGACCCAGTCGTGGCATATCTGCCGGCCGGGGGCGGCACAGTTTGCGGCTTGCTGCGGATGAGAGTGGTCACTCGGCCTGAATGACCACTCTCACGCGCAGCAAGTTGGCCAGACCCACTAGCGGGCTACTTGCTACCCAGAGGTGGCACAGTGCTAGCCCACCGGAGGCCCCCTTCGTCGAACGCCCACACCCCGGACGCCGCGCGGCCACCAGGGCGCCCCCAGCCGATGGCCCGGCGCCTCACAGCCCCAGGCCCAGAAAAAGGACCTACATGTCCAACTTCGGGTAGTAGTTCTCCGCGCCGATCTCGCGGACGTCCGAGAGCCAGTCGCCCTCGAGCAGCTCGGTCGGCGCCTGGAAGCGGTTGGCCAGCACCCACGCCTGGCGCTTGTACGTCCAGTTCGCCGGCTGCAGGCGCCTCGCCGCGCGGAAGTGCGGCACCGCCTCCTGCTCCTGGCCCGCGCGCCACAGGTGCTGTGCCAGCTCGAAGTGGGCGGCCGCCTCGCTCCGGTCCCGGCCTCGCTCACCCGAGCGCCGCAGGACCTCCTCCGGCGTCAGCGCGTAGCGCGAAGCCGGGCCCAGCTCGACCCAGTCCCGCAGCGCCGCCGTGTACAGGTCCGGCTGCGTCCGGATCCGCCGCGCCTCCTGCCGCACCTCGGCCAGGTACGGGTCCGGGTCCGGCGGCAGCGGCCGCTCCAGGAACGCTGCCCGCTTCGGGAACGCCGGCTCCGCCGGCCGCACGATCACCCCCCGCTCATCGATCCACACGCCGTTCGGGACGTTCACCACGCCCAGCAGCTCGTCCACCACGTGCGCCTGATCGATCAGCGACGGGTGCGCCGGCGCCGCCGCCTCGATCCAGCGGCCCGCGGTCTCGACCCCCTTCAGGTCGAGCGCGACGGTGACGACCTCCAGCCCCTTCGGGTGGAGCTCCTCACGCAGCTCCTGCCACACGGGCAGGTCGAACCGGCAGCCTCACCAGGAGGCCCAGGCCAGCAGCAGCACCTTGCTGCCGCGCAGCGACGACAGCGCGAACGGCTTCCCCTTCCAGTCCGGCAGCCGCAGGTCCGGCGCCTCGGCGGTCTGCAGGACCCGGCCCATCGACTCGGGCCCGAGGCACCACACCCCCGCCGCCTCCTCGCTCACCAGCGGCATGCCCAGCCGCTCGCCCAGCGTGGCGGCGTCCAGCCACTCGCCGGGCGGCTCGGGCAGCGGC
The DNA here is from genome assembly GCA_005880175.1 of Chloroflexota bacterium. Next base: position 15,962 of record VBJR01000217.1, on the reverse strand, counting down.
ACGCACAGGTCGCCCCGGCAGGCGCCCTGGGGCTCGAAGCGCCAGCCCGTGCGGGCGCTGAAGTCGTCGCGGCGGACCCTCGGCTCGCTCAGGATCATGTCCACGAAGGTACACGGGCCGCGCCCCGCGTTCTTGCGTAGCAGCTTGCAATGTCGCCGGACGGACTATGTTGGAGGACGGGGGTCCCGTTGCCGCAGTCGCTGTTTCGTCCCGATTCGATCACCTGGCGGATCAACCAGGAGCCTGCGCTGCTGCTCGGAGGAGGGCGGGCGCTCCTCATGCAGCTGGCCCACCCCGGGGTGGCCGCCGGCGTCGCCGAGCACAGCGACTTCCGGCGCCGGCCGCTCGACCGGCTCCTGCGCACGCTGGAGCTGACGCTCGCGCTCACGTTCGGCACCCGCGCGGAGGCGCTCGGCGCCGCCCAGCAGATCAACGCCGTCCACCAGCGCATCCGCGGCAACGGGTACAGCGCCACCGACCCGCGCCTGCTGCTCTGGGTGCACGCGACGCTGATCGACAGCGCGCTGGTGACGTACACGGAGTTCGTCGGCCCGGTCTCCGCCGTGGACCAGGATGCGTACTACCAGGAGGCGAAGCTGATCGGCGGCCTGCTCGGCCTCGCCAACTCCCGGTACCCCGGCAGCCTGTCCGAGTTCGAGGCCTACATGGCGCAGATGCTGACGGGCCCCGAGCTGATGGTGGACGCTCGCGCCCGCGAGCTCGCCCGGGCCGTGCTCAGGCCGAACGTGCAGCGCGTGCCGCCGCCCGTGTTCCGGCCGCTCGAGGCGATCACGGCCGGCCTGCTGCCGGCCAGCCTGCGGCTGGACTACGAGCTGCCCTGGGGCCGGCTGGAGCAGATGGGCTTCGGGGCGGTGCGGGGCGCATTGCCCCGAACGCTCCGGGTGCTGCCGCGGCGGTTCCGCCAGGTGCCCCCGGCGCGGACGGCGAGGGCCCGCGCCGCCGAGTAGCCTTGCCGGTCGATGGGCGCTCGCCCTGCGCCCGCACACCGGAGGATCGAAGCCTTGGCAGTAGAGAGCAGCGCGTCCGCGACCTGGAACGGCGAACTGATGGGCGGCAGCGGCAGCGTCCGCGTCGCCAGCGGGGCCTTTTCCGAGCAGACGCTGACCTGGCGGGCGCGCGCGGAGTCGCGCGAATCGGGAACCAGCCCCGAGGAGCTGATCGCGGCCGCCCACGCGGGCTGCTTCGCGATGGCGCTGTCGTTCGGCCTGGGCAACGCGGGCCATGCACCCGAGCGCCTGGACACGTCGGCCCGCGTCGCGTTCCAGCCGGGAGCCGGCATCACGGCCATCCACCTGACGGTGCGGGGCCGCGTCCCCGGCCTGTCCGAGGACGCGTTCCGCGAGGCGGCGGAGGGGGCCAAGGCCAACTGCCCGGTCTCGAAGGCGCTGGCCGGAGTGCCCGAGATCACGCTGGAGGCGAGCCTGGAAGGCTGACCGACGGCCGGTGAGGCTGGTGCTCGATCAGGACCGTGATCGAGCCCAGCCGGAACCGGATCGAGCGCCGGGGCCGGGCCGCCGCCGCCAGTCGACCCCGTTCCGCGTCGCGCAGCCACTCGGCGGCCTTCCGCGCCGCCAGGATCTGGTCCAGATCGCCGTTGATCACGGTCGCCTCCTCCCCTCGCCCAGGTAGTCGCCCAGCAGGCCGGGCAGGTTCCCCAGCTGCGCGGTCCGCAGCGAGTAGCGCTTCTCGCCGAAGCGGAGCCGGAGCAGCCCGGCCGAGCGCAGCACCGCCACGTGGTGGTGCATGGTGGACTTGCGGACGCCGAGCTCGTCGGCCATCTCCTGCAGCGTGAGGCTGGAGCCCGCCAGCAGCCGCAGCGCCCGCAGGCGGGTGTCGTCGGACAGCGCCCTGGCCAGCCGCAGCACGCGCTGCCGCCGCGCCTCCTCCGGCGAGGCGGCGAGCGCCTCCGCGGCAACCGGGTGGACGATCACGAGCACGCCCCGCTGCCGGCTCAGCCGCATCCAGGGCCGGCCCACGTAGTCGGGCAGCAGCACGATGCGGCCGACGCCGGCCTCGGGTTCGTACTCGCCGCCGTTGGTCGCCTCCTCGACCACCTCGGCCGGCGAGTGGTCGCGGGCGAACCGCCGTTTCTCGGCGGCGTCGCGCTCCAGGATCGGCGCGATCTCGGCCCAGCGGGCGGCGAAGACCTGGTCGTGCCAGCGCCGGAGGACGTCGAGGACCAGCCGCCGCGCCCCTTCGGCGTCCCCGCCGAGCGCGCCGGCGAGCCCGTGCACCCACCCGCCGGGCCGGGCCGGGTCCCGCTCGAACCACCGCTCCAGCGGCTCGACCAGCCCGCGGCCGGCGGCGAGCATGGTGTCGCGCAGCTCCGGCGAGGGATCGGGCTGGGCGTGGTAGCCGAGCAGCTGGAGCCACAGCTCGTCCGGCGGCATCGCCTCCAGGTGCGCGATGAAGGCTGCAGGAGGGCGATCACCCGGGCCAGGTCTCCGGTCAGCTGCGTACGAATCTCGTGGAACCAGTCGGTGCCGATGTCGAACTTGACGTCGTCGCTGCCGGTCACCATCGCCAGCGCCGTGATCGACTCGGCGGCCTCGCTGACCCGGATCTCCAGCCGAGGATCGAGCAGCGGAGGCGTCAGCCGTTGAACCCGTGCCGGCATCGCGGTTCGATGATAGTCGAACCGTGGCGGACGCTGCCCACCTCGACCGATCAATCCTCCGCGGCCGCGCGTTTGTACTGGTGAGTGAGCGCCTCTGACGGGCGGCGCCGGCCCCCGGGCCGGCCGGGGCGCTCCTCACCGATCTGAACATCCTCCCCTCCTTCCAGACCGGCCCCGGCCCCCCCGGGGCCGGTCAACCCATCCCACTCAGCCGGCGATTTTCTCGGGCCTACCGAACAATCCGGCGTGCCCGTGCGTCTCCCGAACAGTGATGGGAGAGAAGTCGTGATCGCGGCCACCTGGCGCTGGGTCACGGATCTGGGCGAGCTGACACTCCTCTTCGGGGCCGCGCTCCGCGGCTCGATGCGTCGCCCGTTCTACTGGCACGAGCTCCTGGAGCAGTGCCGGTTCATCCTCACCGCCAACTTCGTGCCCCTGCTGCTGACCGGCATGGGATTCGGCGCGATCGTCTCCCTGGAGGCCGGCCACTTCTTCCGAGCGGCCAGCGCCGAGTACCGGCTGGGCGGGTTCACGGTCATGTCCAACATCCGCGAGTTCTCGCCCGTCGCCACCGGCCTGATGATCGCCGCCGTCAGCGGCACGGCGATCGTGGCCGACCTCGGCGCCCGCCAGGTCCGCTCCGAGCTCGAGGCCCTGAGCGTGATGGGCCTCAGCAACGTCCTGTTCATCGTCGTGCCCCGGGCGCTCGCGCTGATGCTGATGACCGCCCTCTACAACTTCCCGATGATCGTGTTCACCATGGTCGCCTCGTACCTGGTCGGGGTGGTCGTGGTCGGCGTGAACTCGGGCGGCTTCCTGGCCAGCTTCTTCACCCAGGGCACGGTCGTCGACGTGATCAGCGGCGAGGTCAAGTGCATCGTCTTCGGGGCGATCGTCGCGGCGATCTGCATCGGCCGCGGCATCGGGGCCCGGGGCGGGGCGGAGGGGGTGGCGAAGGCCGTGCACTCCTCGGTCATCTGGTCGTTCGTCGGCCTGCTGGCGTTCGAGTACCTGTTCACCCCGACGGTGCTGGCCCTGTTCCACGACCAGCTGACGCTGCGATGAACGATGCGAGAGGGGGCAGGCCCCCCCTTCCGGAACCCCCCCGCTTGTCCGGGACGTTGGGGGCGCCTCCCACCCCACGAAATCCGCACCCCACCACCGCGATTTCGTGGGGACCCCGGGCTGCGGCGCATCGCTCCGCGTCTGAGGATCGGCCGTGCGGACCAGGGAAGACGGACTCACACACTCGGGCAGAGCCCTTGCTTTCGGCGTCCCGGGTGTCCGCTGACCAGGGCGGTCAGAAGGTCAAGGCGCTCGGATGAGCACCGCGCCTGTCGCCCCCGATCGCGGCCCGTTCTGGGCGCCCGGGCTCCAGCCGTTCGACGTCCTGGGCGAGGTCATCGCGTTCTCGGCCCGGGCGCTGGCCGGCATCCCGCGAGCGCTCCGGTACGCCGGCGAGGTCTGGTGGTACGCGGCATTCCTCGCGCTCGGCTCGACGCCAGTCGCGCTCGTCATCACGTACTTCAGCGGCTCCGAGTGCTCCGTCGAGGCGTACTACTCGCTGCACCAGCTGGGCGGCGCGGAGTCGTTGGCCGGCGTCTTCAACGCGCTCTGCGACCTGCGCGAGATCACGCCGCTGTTCTTCGGATTCGCGGTCGGGGCCAAGGTCGGCTGCGGCCTCGTCGCCGAGCTGGGGACGATGCGGATCAACGAGGAGATCGACGCCCTCGAGACGATGGGCGTGAACTCGGTCCGCTTCCTGGTCTCCACCCGCATGCTCGCGGCCCTGCTGGTGATGCCGCTGATGTACGTGCTCGCGCTCGCGAGCAGCTTCCTGGCCAGCTGGGTCGTCCAGCACTACCAGGTCGGCGTCATCTCGGACGGCGTCTACTTCAGCTACTTCTGGAGGTTCACGAACCTGCTGGACCTGCTCTTCTCGCTGATCAAAGCGGTCGTCTTCGCCTTCACGATCATCTGCGTGGCCGTGTACTACGGCTACCACGTGACAGGCGGCCCCGTCGGCATCGGCCGCGCCGTCGCCAAGACGATGGCCCTGAGCCTGGTGCTGACCGTGGTGCTCAACGCGGTTCTGACGCAGGCCTTCTGGGGCACCAACCCCAACCTCCCCATACCCACGTGATGCACAGCACCTATCCCATGCCCAATCGCGCCGATCCCGCCTCCCTCGACGTCGTCATCGAATGCATCGGCGTCGAGAAGTCGTTCTCCGGCCACCGCGTGCTGGCCGGCGTGGACTGCCAGGTGCCCCGGAGCCAGATCACCGTGATCATGGGCCCGTCCGGGACCGGCAAGTCCGTCCTGCTCCGCCATTTCGTCGGCCTGCTCAAGCCGGACCGCGGCCACGTCATCGTCGAGGGCCGGAGCGTGCCCAGGCTCTCGGAGGACGAGCTGCTCGAGCTGCGCCGGCACATGGGGATGCTGTTCCAGGACGGCGCCCTGTTCAGCTCGATGAACCTGTTCGACAACGTCGCCTTCCCGCTCCGCCAGCACACGCGGAAGTCGGAGCGCGAGATCCGCGACATCGTGATGCAGCGGCTGGCCGAGGTGGGCCTGACCGGCGCCGAGCGCAAGATGCCCAACGAGCTGTCGGGCGGCATGCGCAAGCGCGCCGGCTTCGCCAGGGCGCTCGTCCTGGAGCCGCGCATCCTGCTGTTCGACGAGCCCGACTCCGGGCTCGACCCCGTCCGCACGGCGCTGCTGTGCGAGCTGATCCGGGAGATCCAGCGCCGGTACGGGTCCACGGCCGTGGTCATCAGCCACGACACCAAGGCCGTGTTCGACGTCGCCGACAACGTGATCCTGCTGCACGGCGGCCGCGTGGTCGAGCAGGGCCCGAAAGAGCAGCTGCGCGAGTCCACGCACCCGTTCACCCGGCAGTTCATCAGGGGGGCGGTCACCGGGCCGCTGGCGATGGACTGATGCGAGGGGCGCTGCGCCGGATCGAGCTGGGCCTGGCCTTCGTCGCCGTGGTCGCCGCCGCCATCGGCATCACCCGCCTGCTGCCCGGCGTGGGCGCGTACGAGGTGACGGTGCCGGTCCAGGACGCCGCCGGGCTGTCGCCGGGCAGCGACCTGATGATCGCGGGGGCGCTGGCCGGCCGGGTCGAGAGCATCTCGCTGGGCTCGGGCGCCGCGCTCGTCAGGGTCACGGTGGACGCGGAGCACGCCCCGCTGCACCGCGACGCCACCGTCAGCATCCGGCCCAAGAGCCTGCTCGGCGAGCGCTACCTGGCGCTCGACCCCGGGCAGGCGGGCGAAACCCTGCCCTCCGGCGCCACGCTGCCGGCGACGCAGGTGACGCAGTCCACCGACCTGCAGGACGTGATCAACACGTTCGACGAGCCGACGCGGGCCAAGCTGCAGACGCTCGTCGTCGAGCTGGGCGGCGGCGTGGCGGGCCGGGGCGACGAGCTCAACGGCGCGCTCGTCGCCGGCCGGCAGGACATCTCGGACCTGCGCGGCATCTCCGCGACGCTGGCCAATCGCGACGCGGAGCTGAAGGACGCGATCGCGAACCTGGACAGCGTCACCCAGGAGCTGGCCCGGAGCGACCGCCGCCAGCAGCTGGGCGACCTGATCACCAACCTGGAGTCGCTGCTCCAGAACCTGGCCGGCCAGGAGGTCCAGCTCCAGCAGGCGCTGGCCGAGACCAACGCCGCCCTGACGCGCACCGCCAACGCGCTGAACGGGACCGGCGGCAACCTGGCCGACGTCGCGCACCAGCTCCCGGTCACCGTCCACCTGGCGGACCTGATCATGGCCGACCTGGGCCCGGACAGCGACGTGCTGATGCCGCACCTGGGCCAGCTCAACGCCGCCATCGCCGAGGGCCCGTCCGTGTTCGGCGGCCTCGACGCGAACGGCTTCTCGACCCGCATCACGCCGATCGTCGGCTGCTCGACGGTCAGCCTCTGCCCGAATCTGGGCAGCAACTCGGCGATCGACTTCCTGCTCGGGAGGAAGCCGCAGTGAGGAGTCGCACCAACGTGCCCGTCTGCCTGGGCTACCTGGCCGTGTGCCTGGTCGCCCTGGCGGTGCTGGGCAGCCAGATGGGCGGCGAGTTCCTGCTCCGGCCGTCCTACCGGGTGCTGGCGACGTTCGCGAACGGCGCCGAGCTGGTGTCCGGCGACGAGGTGACCATCGACGGGTTCCCGGTCGGCCGGGTGGAGTCGCTGGGGCCGGTCGAGGGCGGCGCCGAGGTGGGGCTGCAGCTGCACCCCGAGTACGCGCCGCTGTTCAAGGACGCCCGGGCGATGGTCAAGACCAAGAACCTGCTCGGCGAGACGTACGTCGAGCTGAACCGGGGCACCCCGCAGTCGGGACCGATGCCGGACGGGGGCCGGATCGACCTCCAGCACACGCTGATCCCGGTCGAGGTCAGCCAGGTGCTGGACGTGCTCGACGCGAGCACGCGCGACCGGCTGGTCGTGGCGATCAACGAGCTGGGCGAGACGGTCCAGGGCCGCGGCCAGGACCTCAACGCGTCCGCGGCGGACCTGCGCGACGTGGCCCAGTCGCTGGAGACGATCGCGCACGCGGTGGCCAGCCAGTCGGGCCACCTGGACGCGCTGCTGATGGACCTGCGCAAGGTGCTGGACACGCTGGCCGCCTACCACGCTCAGCTGCGCCAGCTCGTCACCGACTGGGACAAGCTCATGCGGACGCTGGCGTCGCGGGAGACGGACCTGCAGGGCGTGGTCGTGCAGGAGGACAGGGTCGTCACGATCCTCGACCAGGCGCTGGCCAACGGCAACGCGCAGGGCCTGCACCAGGCGGTCGCGGAGGCGCCGGCGCTGCTCGACAACACGAACCACTACCTGGCCAACGGCCAGGTCATCTTCGGCGACCTGAACGCCGACTCGCCGGCCATCTCGGACGTGTTCAACCGGCTGGCGTCGGTGATGAGCGGCACCGACCCGCAGGGCGACAGCATGTGGCGCATCTACGTGGTGGCGAGTGGCGGGTCGGTCAGCACCGGAGGTCTGGGCATCCCATGAGACGCCGCACCGCCACGAACCTCGCCATGGTCGGCGCCTTCGCGCTGCTCTGCGTCGGCGGCCTCGGCTTCCTGGCCGTCAGCATGGGCCTGGAGGTCCCCGGCCTCCGCCAGGGCTGGCGCCTGGAGGCCAGTTTCGCCGGCGTCGAGGGCCTGGTCACGCAGTCCGACGTGGACGTCGCCGGCGTGCACGTGGGCCGGGTGACGGCGATCGCGCCCGACCCCCAGGGCGGGGCGATCGTCACGATGGTCCTCGACCCCACCGTCCGGCTCCGGTCGGACACCCGGGCGCTGCTGCGGCCCAAGACCGCGATCGGCGAGAAGTACGTGGAGCTGGTCCGCCGCACCGGCTCGACCGCCGCGTACGTGACCGACGGCTACGAGCTGCCCCGCCAGCAGACCGGCCAGGCCGTCGAGCTGGACACGGTGCTGAACGAGCTCGACCCCCAGACCCGGGCGGCGATCTCGCAGTCGCTGCGCCAGCTCGGCATCGCGGTGACCGGCCGCCAGGACGACATCAGCGCCGCCATCCCGCAGGTCGAGCAGGCGGCCGCCAACCTCCGCCCGCTGGCCCAGATCGCCGACGCCCGCCAGCAGCAGATCGGCCGGATCCTCACCGACCTGGCGATCATCCTGTCCGCGCTCGCGGACGAGCAGGACGCGCTCGGCCGCGTGATCGTCAGCGGCGACACGGCGACGGCGGCGCTGGCCAACCGCGACCAGCAGCTCGCCGGGACGATCCAGCAGGCCGACAGGCTGTTCGCCTCGCTGCAGCAGATCCTCGCCGACACGACGCCGGCCGACCGCGCGTCGCTGGCCCAGGCGCCGGCCACGATCTCCTCGGGCCGGCAGCTCGTCTCGACGCTGAACCCGGCGATCGACCGGCTGCTGCCGGAGCTGCTGCTGGCCCAGGTCAACTACCCGAACAACCAGCTGGCGGTCAGCCAGCCCGACGCCGTGACCCTGGCGGCCGAGTGGATCTCGGCGTTCTCGCAGTCGGACTCCAACGGCAACGCGTTCCGCATCACCGGCATCGTCGACCCGGCCACGGCCGTGCGACAGCCGGCGCTGCCGACCTCGCTGCCCAACCCGCTCGCGGGAAGCAGCCAGGGTGGGGGGACCGCTTCGTCCGGAACCGGCGCCGGCGCGGGCAGCGTGCCCGCGCCGGCGTCCGCGCAGGGTCTGATCCCCTCCGCCGTCCAGATGCTCCTGGGGCTGCCGCTGTGATGAAGCTGCTCGGGTTCCTCACCCTGCTCCTGGCGGCCGGCACCGCGACCGGCGTCACGATCTTCCAGCGCACCCGGCCGTACGAGGTGACGGCGTACGTCGTGTCCGCCGCCCAGGTCGTGCCCGGCAACGACGTGGTCATGGGCGGCGTCCCGGTCGGCCACGTCAGCGCGGTCGGGCTGGCCCCCGACGGCGGCCCGGCCGGCGCCCAGATCACGATGCAGCTCGACCAGAGGTACGCGCCGCTGCACCACGGCACCCGCGTGACGCTGCGGCCCAAGGGCCTGCTCGGGAACATGTTCGTGGAGCTGACGCCCTCCGGCGCCGGTGGCACGATCGCGTCCGGCGGCACCATCCCCGTCCAGGACACGGCCTCGCCGGTGACGCTCGACCAGGTCACCGACATCTTCGACGCGCAGACCCGGCAGGCGCTCCAGACGCTGAACCAGCAGGGCGCGGTGGCGCTCCAGAACCGCGGCCCCGACGTGAACCACGTGCTGCAGCGCCTGCCCCAGGTCTCGTCCGACCTGGCCCAGACCGCCGGCGCCCTCGACGACCAGGACCAGGAGCTGAACGCGCTCGCGATCGAGTTCGACCGGGTGGCGTCCCAGGTCTCGGGCGAGGACAAGTCGCTGCGCGGCGACGTCGCGAACGGCGCCACCCTGCTGGACACGCTGGCCGCCCACCAGCAGCACCTGCAGGACGAGCTCAGCGCGGCCAACAGCTCGCTGGGCAACCTGAACACCGCGCTGGACGGCCACCAGGCGTCGCTGAACCAGCTGCTGAAGGACCAGCCGGCGCTCCTCCAGCAGCTGCAGGAGTTCGAGGCCAGCTCGACCACCACGTTCGGCACGATCGATCCCTGCGTCAACGACCTGTTCAACACGCTGGGCGAGATGCGCAGCGCCACCGACTACTCGCACCCCGCCGGCTCGACGGACGGCAACGGATTCATGCTCCGCGTGGACCCGCAGCTGGTCGGGGCGACGAACGGAACGCTGACGCCCACAGCGAGGTGCAGCGGATGAGGCTCACCCGCGGCAACCCGCTCCTGGCCGGCGTGCTGACGCTCGCCGTGATCGGCGCGGTCGTGCTGCTCGCCGTCGGCATCGACACGAGCTTCGGTCTGCCCGGCGACGTCAGCCTGGGCCTGCCTCCGACCCGCGACTACACGCTGCGCGCCACGTTCACCGACGCCAACGGGCTGATCAAGGGCGCCGGCGTCCAGGTCGCCGGCACCCCGATCGGCCAGGTCACCGGCGTCACGGGCAGCGGCCGGCAGGCCATCGTGGCCATGCGCATCGACCACCGCTACGCGCCGCTGCACACCGGCACGATCGCGGCCATCCGCTACTCGACGCTGCTCGCCCAGAAGTACGTGGAGCTGTCGCCGGCGGCCGGCACGAAGCCGCTGGGCGACGGGGCGACCATCCCCAGCACCGAGACGGTCACGCCGGTGGACTTCGACCAGTTCCTGTCCACGCTCGACCCGGAGACGCGGCGCCAGGCGCAGGTGCTCGTGCAGCAGCTGGGCGGCGGCGTCGAGGGTCGGGGCGAGACGCTGAACCTGCTCCTCGACCAGCTCTCCGGCCTGGCCGGCGAGTCGCAGGGCGGGCTGGGGACCCTGAACGCGCACACCGGCGACCTGAGCTCGATCACGGCCAACCTCGCGGTGACCAGCCAGCGGCTGGCCGTGAGCCGGCAGCAGCTCGGCGACCTGGTCGCGAACACGGCCAGCGTGGCGGGCACGCTGAGCGCGAACGACCGCAGCCTGGACGACCTGCTCGTCCACCTGGCCGCCACGAGCCACGACGTGGACCAGACGCTGAACGGCAACGAGGGCAACCTGCACGACACGGTGACCACGCTCGACCCACTGCTCGTCGGGCTCAACGACAACCTGGCCACCACGTACCCGTACCTGCACAACAACCAGGCCTCGCTGAAGGGCGCGTTCAACCAGCTCCTGCCCGAGATCGGCAGCGCGATCGCCCAGCGGGACGCCGGCGGGAACTTCCTGCGCCAGTACATCGTGCTGGACACGTGCGTGGACCAGCGGACCAGCACGAAAGTCGATCCGGCCACCGGGACCGGCTGCCTGGGCGGCGTCTCGCTGAGCGGGCCCGCGGCGCCGCCCGGCTCGCACGCGCCGCCGGCCGCGCCGCCCTCGTCGCCGGGGGGCGGGGCGGGGGCCACGGGCGCGCCGGGCTCCGGCAAGCCCACGCCGAAGCCGACGCCGTGCCCGAGCGGGCAGCCCGTGCTGCCGCTGCCACTGCCTTCCCTGCCCCCGCTGCTGCCGACGCCGCTCCCGCAGCTCGTGTGCCCGACGCCGTCGCCGTGCGTGCCGGTGCCGGGCCCGACGCCCACGCCTACCCCCACGCCGTCGCCCAGCGCCTCCCCGGGCTGCACGTCGGTGGTGGGCGGCGTGACCGGACAGCTGCCGGCGCCCCTGCCGAGCGCGGTGGGCGCGCTCCTGGGTTTGCCCTGATGAGCCGCGCCCGGGTGACCGGCCTGGCCGCGGCCGCCGCCGCGGTGGCGCTGCTGGTCCTGCTGTTCCACCCGCCGTCGCTGCCCTGGTCGCAGACCGTGCACGTGACGCTGGAGGCGGGCTCGTTCGGCGAGCTGAACCCGGACGCGAGCGTGGAGCTGGCCGGCATCCGGATCGGCTCGGTGGACGGGCTGGAGCTGCGCCAGGGCCGGGCGCTGGTGGACATCTCCGTGGACCGGACGTACGCGAACCTGCTGCACTCCGACGCGTCGGCGCTGATCCGGCCGCACGGGCTGCTCGGCCCGCGCTACGTCGAGCTCGACGGCGGCCGCCACGGCCAGCTCGCCGACGGCGCCACGATCCCGATCTCGCGGGTCCACGTGACGACGGACCTCGACCAGGTGCTGAACGCGCTCCAGCCGGACGTCCGCCAGAGCCTGCAGACGCTGATCGTCGAGCTGGGGGCGGCCAGCAGCGGCCGCGGCCAGGACGTGAACGCGACGCTGCAGTCGCTGAGCGCCGCGGCCGACGACCTGGCCGCGGTGACGGCGACGCTGCGCCAGCGCGACCAGGACCTGGCGGGCACGGTGGTCGCGTCGGAGCAGCTGAGCCGCGACCTCCAGAACGCGCCGCTCGACGCCCAGATCCGGGACACGAACCAGGTGCTGAGCGGCCTGGTCCAGGTCAACGGCTCGATCGGCGACGGCATCGACCACACCGCCAGCACGCTCCAGGAGCTGGACGTCGTGCTGGACGGCAACTCCGGCAACCTGGCCCGGACGCTGGACGAGGCGCCCGCGACCGTGACCAGGCTGCGCGCGGTGCTGAGCGAGGCGACGGGCCTCGTGAACGGCGTGAACCCGGCCGTGCCCTCGCTGATGACGGCGGTGGTCGAGACGGAGAGCGCGTTCTCCGGCTCCGACGCGAACGGGCACTTCGTGCGCATCCAGGCGATCCTCGGCACGTGCACCGTCGGCCTCAACGCCGGCTGCGCCCGGCAGGGGACGTCCGGCGGCGCGACCGCCGCTCAGACCAGCGCGAACTCGAGCCGTTCCAACATGCCGGTGCCGGCTACCCCGCCGGCGCCGGCGCCACCTGCGTCGCACACCAGCGACCAGGACCTGCTGAGGTTGTTCCTTGGAAGCAGCAGCTAAACGACCCCGACTCATGCGCCGGAGCGGGACGCTGTCCACGTTCCTGGCCCGTCCCGTCGTGCCGCTCGCCGTCGCGCTGGTCCTCTCCATCGCGGCGGGGTTCGGCGTCACCCGCGTCACGTTCGACGCGTCCGCCAACCTGCTGGCCGACACCAGCTCGCCGGCGTACGCGGACCAGGTCCGGTTCGCGGACTTCTTCGGCGCCGACCCGGTCGTGGTCATGGCCGAGCCGGCGAAGGGTCAGCAGCTGCTGACGCCGGACCGGCTGGTCGGGCTGGCCCAGCTCGAGGGCGACCTCTCGCGGCTGCACGGCGTGCGCCACGTGTACGGCCCCGGCACGCTCGTGAACACGTTCGCAAGCGAGGTGACGCGGCGGGCGCTGGACCTGTGCGGCACGGAAGGCAACCAGGCCGAGTCGAAGGCGGCCGCCGACGCCAGGGCGGCGGGCAAGAGCGCCAGCGACCAGACGGCGGCGGGCCAGGCCGCGTTCGACGCGTCGGTGCGGACGTGCGCGCAGCAGCTGGCCGCGCAGTACCCGACGCTGGGCGCGCCCGCGCTGAACAACCCGGGCTTCTACCAGGAGCTGCTGCTCGAGCCGGACGGCAAGGTGCGGCCGTTCTGGAACGCGGTGCTGCCGGACACGGGCCACGCGCTGATCACGGTGCGGATGGACCGCAACGCGTCGCTGGCGGACGTCGAGGCGGTGGTGGACCGGGTGCAGCACGCGACGTCGGGCCCGGCCACGCGCCAGGTGCCGACCAGCACCGGCCAGACGGTGAGCGCGCCGACGACCGCCGGCGAGCTGGCGGGGACGCGGTTCACCGTCACCGGCACGCCGGCCGTGGCGGCCGAGCTGGCCGAGTCGGTCCGGCGCTCGCTGGTCCTCCTGCTGCCGCTGACGGTGCTGGCGATGCTGGTGATCAGCGCGCTGGTGCTGCGGGTCCGCCACCGCTGGCTGGCGGTGCCGGTGGCGGTGCTGGCCGGGCTGTGGACCGCCGGCGCGGCCGCGCTGCTCCGGCTGCCGCTGACCCCGGCCACGCTGGCGGTGCTGCCGGTCGTGCTCGGGCTCACGACCGACTACGTGCTCCAGCTCGCCAACCGGCTGGCCGAGGAGCCGCGGGGGACGGGCGGAGTGCTCCGGGCCGCGCGCGCCATCGTGCCGGCGACGGCGGCGGCGGCGGCGGCGACCGCGGCAGGCGTGCTCGCGTTCGCGGTCTCGCCGGTGCCGCTGGTCCAGCAGTTCGCGTTCTTCATGGCGATCGGCGTGGCCATGTCGCTGCTCGCGGGCCTGCTCGTCGGCCTGCCCGTGGTCGCGCTGATCGCGGCGCGGCGCTCCGGGCGGGTGTCGGACGAGACGATCACGCCCCTTCCTCAGGCGCCCTCGTGGGAGCGTCTCGCCCGTGCCGGGCGGTTGCCTTCGGTCGCAGTCCTCCCTCTCGCGGCCGTCGGGGTGCTCGGCTGGGCGGCGCTCCCGTTCATCCAGGTCGAGACGGACCCGGTGCGGCTGCTGCCGCCCGGGTCGCAGTCCGTCCAGCAGGCCGAGCACGTGCGCCAGGCGGTGGGCGTGATCGGCGAGCTGGACCTGGTGGTGACCGGGTCGGACGTCTCGTCTCCGGCCGTGGTCGCCTGGATGGCGGCGGCCGAGGGTCGCGCGACGGGGAGCAAGGAGCTGACGCCGATCACCGGCCTGCCCCAGTTCCTGACGACGTTCAACTACGGCAAGCCGCCCGACGCGGCGACGACCAAGCTGATCCTCGACCGCCTGCCGACCTACCTCACGCAGGCCGTGGCCAGTCCCGACAAGCACCTGGCGCGCGTCGCGTTCGGGGTGCCCCGGCTGACGTCGGTGACGCAGGACCAGGGCCTCGTGCGGCAGGTGGACGGGGCCGGGCAGCCGCCCGCCGGGTACCGTGCGTACCCGGCGGGGCTGGCCGTGGTGGCCGCGTCGGCGCTGGACGAGCTGACGGCCGACCGGGTGCGGCTGACGCTGCTGGCGCTGGGGTTGGTGCTGGTCGTGCTGCTGGCCGTGTACCGGCACCCGCTGCCGGCCCTGCTGGCGGTGATGCCGACCGTGGTGGCCGCGGGCTGGGCGACCGGCCTGATGTGGGTGGTCGGCGCCCGGGAGACGCCGATCACGGTGCTGCTGGCGGGGGTCGTGATCGCGTTCGCGACGGAGTTCGGCGTGCTCTGGCTGGGCCGGTACCGGTCGGAGCGGTCGGGCGGGTCGGACGCTTCGTCGGCCGCTGCCGTGGCGTCGCAGCGGGTCGGGCCCGCGATCGTGGCCTCGGCGGCGGCGCTGGTGGCGGGGTTCGCCGCGCTGGCCGTGAGCCCGGTGCCGATGGTGCGCGACTTCGGGCTGTGGTGCGCCGGGGACCTGGCGCTGGCCACGGTGGCGGTGCTGGTGCTGCTGCCGCCGGCGGCGCGGTCGTGGCTGCGATGAGTCACCGGGTGCGTCGTCTGCGCCGTCTGTTCGCGGTCGTGGCCGGGGGGTGCGCGGTGGCTTCGCTGCTGGTCGCGTCGGGTCCCGGTGTCGCGCCTCGACCTGCCTCCGCGGACCTGCTGCCGAGCCCGCTGCCGCTGCCGTCTCTGCTGCCGTCGCTGCCGCCGGTGCCCCTGCCCGTGCCGTCGCCCGTGGCGAGCACGGTGAACCAGGTGGTCAACCCGGTGGTGAACGCGCTTCCAGCTCAACCACTCCACCCGTCACAGTCCGGTCAGCCCGCGTCCGCCGCCGGCAGCGGCGGCGCGGGCGCCGGCACTTCTTCGGCGGATGCTCCTCCTGCTCAGCCGTCGCCGCCTCCGTACCAGCCGCCCGCGGAGGAGCAGGCGGCGCTCCCGCCGGAGCCCGGGCGGGTCGCGCTGGAGGGCCAGCAGGCGTGGCTGGCGAGCTGGTCGCCGGGCCTCGATGCGCAGGACGGGACGCAGGCGCAGGCGATGGGGGGCGGGGACGGGCGCTTCACGTGGCCGATCACGTTCACCGGCCGGCCGCCGATCACGCAGGGGTTCGGATGCACGAACGTGGCGATCGAGCCGTACAGCGCGGAGTGCGCGACGCACCGGTTCCACAGCGGCATCGACCTGGCCGACCACACGGGCGCCCCGGTCTACGCGGCGGAGGCGGGCGTGGCGCACGTGTTCCCGGGCACGACGGGCTATGGGAACTATGTGCTGGTGATGCACGGCAACGGCTGGTCGACCCTGTACGCGCACCTGAGCGCGTTCACGGTCCACGAAGGCGACACGGTCCGCCGCGGCGACCCGATAGGCCTGGTGGGAACGACGGGCAACTCGACGGGCCCACATTTGCACTTCGAAACGCGCTTCAGCGGTCACCCCCTGGACCCCTGCAGCTCTCTGAGCTGCTGAGCTGAGCTGAGCCCGCTGCGCGGGCGGACAGTTGTCGTCAAACGTCCCGTTCCGGGGAGGTCGATACGTGCCC
>VBJR01000038.1 GCA_005880175.1 Chloroflexota bacterium | reverse complement strand
AGCCGGGGTGCTGTACCCGCAGGCGCATATGCCGGGGTTCGACCTGGCCCCGGGCGCGCCGAGCGCCTGTCGGATCGACGACTTGCCCCGCCGCGCCCGGGCGATCGTGGCCGAGACGCCCGGCCAGCGGATGGTGCAGCGCGGCGACCGTAGGGTCGACAACAACCGGGTAGAGGACGGGATGACCCCCGAGTGCAGGAACACGTCGAACCGTGCGTCGGGCCACTCGTACGTGCCCACCACCCGGTCCGGCTCCGGCGGCCAGGCCGCATCCGCCGCTGGGGCGGAGAACCTGACCGCGCCGCCGAACAGCTCTGTGAAGACGCCGGTGATCGCGCTCTCGCGCTGGCCACCTCGACGTACAGCATGACCGCCACGCCCGCCGTTGGCCAGAGCCAGATCGCGACGCTGTGGCGATCGCCGAGACCATAGTGGCCGACGAGGTCGCCGCCCTCGGCGAAGACGATCCAGCCGGGACGCGAAGCTGTATCGCCAACTGCGCAGCGCTCGGCGTCCGGGTGCCGCGGGTGGTGTTCACCGAGCCGTTCGACGCCCGACGATTGGCCGCTCGGTGGCGATCATGACCGAGGTGCCGAGTGCCTGCCGGCCGTGGCCAGGGCGGCGGCGGAGGCGGCTGGTGTCAATGGCCTGGCGACGACGTGGTCGAAGCGCAGGCAGCCCATATCCTCAAGGCAGGGACGGTGGGTGGCGAATCCTGGACGGTCGGTCGAGCCCGTACTCCGGGGCTGTCTGTATGGGCTGGCGGACCGCTCCCGCCACATAAGGTTCCGCATTACACCGGAGGTGGGCGCAGTGAGCGCGCCACCGGTAACCGGCGACTGACGGCTCCGCCCCACGGCGCAACGCTCAGGCGACCGGCCCTGGCGGCAATGTCCGCCGGGCGACCCGCGAACCCGGCCTATCCACTTACGAGACACCTCGTGCAGCATCCCCACGCGGTCGCCCTCGGGACGTCGGCCGAGCCGGGTGGCTCTATGATGGTTATGTGCGAGCTGTGGTGTTCGACCTGTTCGGCACACTCACCGACCCTCTGGCTAACAGCTCCCGGCCGCGACATTTGGTCGAGCTTGCGGCATGCATTGGGGCCTCGCCGCACAAGCTGGCGAGAGCGCTCGTCGACAGCCTTCCGCATAGATTGACTAATCCGGCGTCGACACGCGACGTGTTGACTGAGATCATCAATCGCGATCTCGGCCTGCCGGTCCAGCCTTCGACGCTGGATCGCGCGGTGAGGATGCGCCTGGAGCACGCCCGATCGTTGCACACGCTGCGTCCCGATGCGGTCTTCGTCCTGGGCAGGCTGCGAGATCGCAGAAACCGCATCGCGGTGGTAAGCGACTGCTCGTCGGAGACGGCGGAGCTCTGGGACGAGATGCCTTTGGCCCCATGCGTCGATGCACGCGTGCTCTCGTGCGAGATGGGCCGCCGGAAACCGTCTCCGGGCCTTTACCGCCGCGCCTGCGACCTCCTGGAGGTTCCTCCCCAGGAATGCTGGTACGTCGGGGACGGTGGGAGCCGCGAGCTGACAGGCGCGCAACGCGTCGGCATGCGCCCAGTGCTGCTGGCGGATCCGGACGATGACGGTCGATTTCGTCTCGAGCCCGAGCGTGACTGGCACGGCCCTCGTGTCGACAGGCTCGACCAGCTGCTTCATCTCGTCGTGGACGGCTCAGCGTGACCGAATCAGATCGGATCGAGCAGCTCGAAGCGCGGGTCGAACAGCTGCAGCGCGAGATCGCGATTCGGGACCGCAAGCTTGCTATCGCGGCTCGGCAGCTGACAGAGCAGAAGAGCCCGGTCGCCCAGTTGGGCCCCGCCGGACAGGTGCTGGTGCGCGCCTTCCATCAGCTCTACCACGCTTTGGGAATGGAGACCCGGCTGACATGGCTCGGGGTACCGCTGATCAAATGCCCGCTCGACCTTTGGATCTACCAGGAGATTCTGACCGAGACACGTCCCGGCTTGATTGTGGAGACGGGCACGTGGTACGGCGGCAGCGCGCTCTATCTCGCCAGCGTGCTCGATCAGCTCGGTTCGGGACAGATCGTCACCATCGATCCGACCGCCCCCGGCCGTGCGGACCACGGACGCATCCGGTACCTGACGGGCTCGTCGACGGACGCCAGCGTGCTCGATGTCGTTCGGGAGCTCGCGGCCGGGTCCGATTCGGTTATGGTGATCCTCGACTCGGATCACCGCGCGCAGCACGTGCTGGCAGAGCTACAGTGCTACGCGGATCTCGTTACGCCCGGCTGCTACCTGATAGTGGAGGACACATCGGTCAACGGACATCCGATCGAGTCCGACTTCGGCGCTGGCCCAATGGAAGCTGTCGAGACCTTCTTGGCTGGGCGAAGCGACTTCGAAGTGATGACTGAACGAGAAAAGGGGTTCAACGGGTGGGGCCTCCAAGCAGTCGTGGAAGATGACTGCCATGCCCAGCAGCACGCCACCGGCAGCGTGTACAAGCTTCGCGGCCGCCCGTGCGGACGAACCGGTCTGGATCCAGTCATCGACCAGGACCACGCGGGCCCCATACAGCGCGTGCTCCTGTACACACAGCTCGAAATCGGCGCCAGAGTAGCCATCGCGGCCTACCTCGACGTGTAGTCGTCCGACCATGCGGTTCGCCAGGAGACCCTTCCGTACCGGTACGAACCCTGTGCCGAGACGGGACGCGAGGCCGGCGGCCAGCACAAACCCTTTCGATTCGATGCCGGCCACGTGGGTCGCCCGCAGCGCGCCGAGCGTCGCTGCGAACGCGTCCAGTAGCTCCGCGAGCAGGCGGCCGTCGCGATAGATGCCCCAGATGTCAGGCTGCCGGTGTGAGTCCACGTGCATGGCCAAGACCAGTCGCTGGCGGAGCTGGTCCTCGCACACGCTGGTCAACACCCGCTGGCACGCTCGATTACAACGCGCCCCGCCAAGGCTTCGTTCGCGAGGTGCGCGAGCAGGCCCTCCGCCTCACATCGCAGCTCCTCGCCGATACTCTTCGGCGCCTCCTCGAACAGTGCGATCTCGAAGTCTACGGCTTCCCCTCGATCGATCCTTCGCCAGGTCCCGGCCACCATGCCGTCCAGCAGGACGATCCCCGGCATGCGCCGGCCGATTGATACCACGGTCTTGCGGTATCGATCGGGCAGCACCCGGCTGCGATCGCGGTGCCCGAAGATCAGGTTGTCGTAGTCGGGAAGCAGCCTCACGGGCGCGGACACGCTCTCGTCTACCTGGGGGCAGCCCGGCAAGTCGTACAAGGTGCGGCCCTGATCGTCGCGGAATGTAGCGAGATCCAGGCGGTCGAAGAGCTGGCGCGCGCCCGTCACTCCCGACCAGGCCTGGAAGTCCTCGGAGGTGGCCGGTCCGAACGCGGTTAGGTAGCGCCGAGCCAGGTCGAGCCGGCCCTCGTCCTCGTCGCTCAGAACATGAACCTTCGCCTGCTCGGCCAAGACGTATCGGACTTCGCCACGCGCATCCCAGAGCGCGGCGTCCGGCACCTGCACCAGCGGCAGGATTGCCCGAGCCGCGAATGCCAGGCTGCCGGTCGACACGCCCGGGAACATCGGCGTCAGCGCGCGATCCAGCTCGGCCCGCGACAGGGGCCGTTCGGCAAGCAGGCCACGTGCGGCGCTCGCCACGGCTTCGAGCTGTAGGGAGCGCGCCTCGGCAGGAAAGTAGCCGCGGAACGCGCGGATCAGCACTGGCCGGATGGCCGAGTACCATCTCGCGTAGTCCGCAGCCGTCGTCAGGTGGATCGTGCTGCGATGCAGCGTGACCCTGACGAGTGACGCTCGTCGAACGGCCTCGGTCAGCTGGTCCCGCGCGAAGCCCTCGACTCTCGCGAGGAGGCCCAGATACGGGCCAGTCGCGTATTGGCCGTTCATCCCACCAAGGCGCGCGACCATTGCCAGTGGCTCCGTTCGCTCGCGCCGCAGCAGGCCCTGACGGGCTAGCAGCATTCGATTCAGTCCCCGCGTCGAGACGAGCATCACGCTATGAGATATCGGTGGAGATGGTCGCGAACAGCAACACGTCCTCGTAGCCGTGCGTTCCGTGGTAGCGGGCAGGGAAGGTTATCTCCCTGTGCATACCCGCTGCCACGGCCGCCGAGACAAGCGACCGGCTCGACGCCGGCACGAGGAGCTCCACCCGCCAGAGGTTCCGGTTGAGGAACGCGATGTTCAGCAGCCGAACGAGGCACGCGTGGACCTCCGCGCACGGGACGTCGTGCGGTGGCAGCAGCAGCGCGGTGGCCGCGCGAGCCTGCGCAACGATCCGGACCAGGCCGGCGACCCATCGGCCCCCCGATGAGGCCACCTGGAAGAGCAGATCGTCGCTGTGACCGAGCCGCGCCGGCGGAGCCGGGCCCGTCTCGGACGACGGCATCCAGCGGAGGCAGGCGAGGTACGGCCACCAATCCGTCCGCAGTCCGTCCCAAACCTCGGCGAGCGCGTCCGCGCTCGCCGGTGACATCGGCAGCGCTTCCGTCTTGCCGCTCACGAGCGGCACGACGTCCGCGGCAGGCGTCGGCTTAGACAACGCGTCGTTCCGTCTACATGCGTAGACGTGAGTGTCATGCCGTCGGCCGTCCAGATACGCGGCGCCGCGACGCGTTCCGATCGCGCACGCGCCAACCTTGGCATTCATCCGATGGCTCGCGACGTTGTCGCCGATCGTTTCCGAGTACAGGCATCGCAGGTCCATCTGGTCGAAGGCGAACGTGAGGACGGCTCGCCGTACCGCCGTGCCCAGGCCCCTGCCTCGCATGGCCGGGTCGTAGATCACCTGGCCCACGAAGCCCGTACGGGTCAGCCAGTCGATTTGCTCTAGATAGCTGAAGCCGATCGCGCTTAGGTCCCCGGTGGCGCCGGCAATTGTCCACAGCGCACTGTTGGGATTCCGTCGCGAGGCCTCCATGCGCCGAGCAGTCTCCGCCAGCGACTGGGGAAGCAGCGCGAAGCCATATGTGCGCCAGCTCGAGGAATCGTTGTGGTAGGCGTGGAGCGCCGCGACGTCACGCTCTTCGAACGCACGCAGGACGAAGTCTTCGCCGACAATCGTCATACGACCACCACTCCATCGGGGCTCAGCTCCTCCTGTGAAGGTTGGCTGATGATCCGACACCCGTCCTCCGTGACGAGTAGGGTCTCCTCGATGCGGACACCCAGCAAGTCGGGGATGACGACCGCCGGTTCGACCGCGATCACCATGCCCGGTTCCAGGATCGTGGCCGAGTCCACCGTGACGAGTGGCAGTTCATGAGACTCAAGTCCGATTCCGTGTCCCAGGTGGTGCGGCATGCTCCCCGCGAACCCGCGGCGCTCCAACTCGGCTTCGCAGGCGGTTGCCAGGCTCCCTGCCGTCGCGCCTGGTCGGCAGTCGTGGCAGACGCGACCCAGCGCGGCGCGGACCGCGTCGAATGCCTTACGCCAGCCCGGCGGCACCGCCCGGCGGCTGTCGACCAGGACAACGCTTCGCGCCACATCGCTCCAATAGCCTCTCACGGCCGTGCCCACGTCAATCGTTACCGGCTCGCCCAATTGGACGGCACGTGTCGTGACGCCCCCCCACGTCCGGGTTGTCCGCGACCCCGTGAGCACGGTGACGTCGTCTCTTCCCACGAGACCGCCGTGTCGGTCGAGTAGCCCACACTGGTACCAACTCAAGACGTCTGCCTCGGTGCACCCGGGACGGAGCGCGCGCACCGCCTCCGCGACCGCCCCGCACGTCACCTCACTCGCATGTCGAAGCAGCACTTGCTCCAGATTATCCTTGGTGGCCCGGATCCGCCGCAGCGCGCCGGTGATCGGTAGCCAGGCCTCCGCAGTCAGCCCTGGAAGCTCCCGCTGCCACTCAAGCAGTCGGGCCGCGTCCAGGCCGCTTTCTACGCCGATCCGTCCAGCGCTCGACGCAACCGCGATTCGGCTCACGCCGCCCGCTGACTCGGCGACGACGTCGCTCCTCGTGACGCATACATAGGAAGCACGCGGCAGCCCGAGCCAGTAGTTCGTCGAGCGCGTGGAGGTCACCAACAGATCGAGCCGCTCGGTCTCCAGGACAGATTGGACGCACCGACGGCGCCTAGGAAGCTGTTGAAGAGTTCGTGGTCCGGGCCGGACTGGCGCCGGCCTGACCACGTCAGGCCTCGCCAGCCCCGGCCCTCTCGCCGTCGATGGCGACTGTCGGCGAGGTGTCTGGCGTCGATCTGGATCGCGGTCGGTGGCCAGGTCGCGTCTGGCGAGGTCAACGAGGGGTG
>VBJR01000216.1 GCA_005880175.1 Chloroflexota bacterium | reverse complement strand
ACACTTCTCCGCCGTGGCGGAGCAGCGCAAATACCACGTCGGACTGGTCGCCAGCGAGGTCGGCCAGTACGTGCTCGTCCCCGGGGATCCCTTCCGCACGGAGCTGATCGCCCGTCACCTGGAGGCGGCCGAGGAGCGGGCCTGGTCGCGGGAGTTCCGCACGTTCACCGGGCGCGTCGCCGACACGCCGGTCTCGACGTGCTCCAGCGGCATCGGCGGGCCATCCATGGCGATCGCGGTCGAGGAGCTGGGCGAGCTCGGCATCCACACGTTCCTGCGCGTCGGCACGTGCGGCGGCGGCCAGCCCGGCATCCGGATGGGCGACCTGGTCATCGCCACGGGCGCGGTGCGCAGCGAGGGCACGCCCGACGCGTACGTGCCCCGGGAGTACCCGGCCATCGCGTCGCACGAGGTGGTGACGGCGTGCGCGGAGGCGGCCAGCGCCGCCGGCGTGCCCCACCACCTGGGCGTGATCCGGAGCGTGGACGCCCTGTACGCGGACCTGCTGCCGGAGCGCCTGCCCCGCCCGGCCGAGCTGCGCGCCGAGCTGGAGATGTGGACGCGGGCCGGCGTCGTCGCCAACGACATGGAGTCGTCCACGCTGCTGGTCGTCAGCGCGCTGCGCGGCTGGCGGGCCGGCGTCATCCTGCTCTGCGTGGACGAGCTGGGCGCGGGCGAGATCCACCACCTGGACCCGTCGGCCATGGACCGCCTCATCGGCGTGGCCGTGGACGCCGTCCGGCGTCTGATCGAGCGAGACCGTGGCGCTGCACGTTAGCCGGCACCCGGTCGTCCAGCACTGCCTGGCGGGCCTCCGCGACGAGCGCACCTCGCCCGAGGAGTTCCGGTCGCTGGCGCGCCAGGCGATCACGCTGCTCCTCTACGAGGCGACGCGCGACCTGCCCATCGTCGAGGGCACCGTCCGCACGCCGCTGGCGGAGGCGGCGGCGACGCGGGTCGCGGGCGAGGTCGTCGCGATCCCGGTGCTGCGGGCCGGCCTCGGGCTCCTCGGCCCGGTGCTGGAGCTGCTCCCGAAGGTCAGCGTCGGCTACATCGGGCTCGAGCGCGACGAGCAGACCGCCATCGCCCGCATCTACTACCGCAAGCTGCCGCCGCTCGCCGGCAAGGTGCCGCTGCTGCTCGACCCCATGCTGGCCACCGGCGGGTCGGCCGTGCAGGCGGTGGACCTCATCGAGGCCGCCGGCGGGGTGGGCACGCGGATGGTCTGCGTCGTGGCGGCGCCCGAGGGCGTGCGGGCGCTGGAGGAGCGGCACCCGCAGGTGGATGTCTTCACCGCCGCCCTGGACAGCGGCCTCGACGAGCGGGCCTTCATCGTGCCAGGGCTGGGCGACTTCGGTGACCGGCTGTTCGGCACCGTCTGAGGAGAACGGGACATGGGCGAGATCGAGGACTTCCAGGGGCGCGTCGTGGCGGTCCGGCGGGGGTACGTGTCGCTGCCCCACGAGGGCTGGGGCCAGCCGGGGCCGGCCGACGAGCGGACCGGCGAGCGCTGGGACCGCGGCAACGTCCTGGGCCACGTCGCCGAGATGCTGCCGTTCTGGATCGTCCAGCTGCGGGCGGTGGTCGACGGTGGCACCGAGATGGGCCGCGACGCGATCGGGCTGGCCCAGCGGCGCATGGGCATCGACTCGGGCCGCGAGGCCGGCGAGGACGGTCTGCTGGCCCGGATCGACCAGGGCGCGGCCCGCCTGGAGGCGCTGCTGGCCGACATGCGCGACGCCGACCTGGACCGGCGGGTGCGGTTCCGCGGCGCGGACGGGCCGGAGCGGGACGTGGACGTCCGCTGGGTGATGGAGAACATCCTGATCGGCCACCTGGAGGAGCACCTCGAGCAGGTCCGGGCCGTCGAAGGCTAGCCTGAAGTTCCCTGCTTGCGGTGAACTTGGTTGAATTCGGATTCGCGCTGCATGGTCTGGCTACAGCGCCCGGAACGACCTCCAGTGGCGCCGTTGGGAGCGAGTCGGGGTGGCGCGATCTGGTCTGACCAGGTTGCGGCACGAAGCCACGAAGGCCACGGAGACGCACGAAGGGTGCTCGGCCTCGACCCGGCTTTCCGACCCCTACCGGCCTTGGCTGAATGGAGCCCGCGGCTCGTGGGGTGAGCAGGTGGCCGATGCTTCGTGCGTCTTCGTGCTCTTTGTGCCTTCGTGCTTCAAACGCGCTCGGACAGACCACGGGTGTACCGGCCACATCTGCACGGCCGTCGCGAGATCGGCCCCATACGATCGCCCTCAGGAACTTCGGGCTAGCCTGTCGGCGCGCGGCTACTGCCAGGGGATGCGGTCGGTCAGCTCCGGCTCGGGGAACGCCAGGCCGTGGACGCCGGCGTACGCGCGCAGGACCTCGTCCAGGACGTGCGCGCTGGCCCCGTACATCGAGCCCGCGTCGAAGTCGAAGATGGGGGAGAGCCGGCCCTCGCCGAGCCTGACCGCCCGGTAGGGGACCCGGCCGCCGAAGAAGTCCGCCAGCGGCATCCGGATCAGGACCGCCACCTCGCCCGCGTGCGGCGCGGCCACCGCGTCGCCCGCCACCAGCACCACGAACGGGTTCAGAGTGAACCGGCTGGTCGCCGTCGGGACCCGGGCCATCGCGGCCAGCACCCGCACCTGGTGGCGGGCGATGCCCAGCTCCTCCTCCAGCTCGCGCAGCGCCGTGTCGCGCAGATCCTCGTCGCCGTCGTCGCGCTTCCCGCCCGGGAACGCGAGCTCGCGGGCGTGGTGGCGCATGCCCTCCGCGCGCTTGATCGCCCACACCTCCAGGCCGCGGGCGCCGCGGTGGAGCGGCACGCAGACCGCGGCCTGGATCCGGTCCGCCTGCGAACGCTCCCATCGGGCCGGGCGGCCGGAGATCGCCGCGGCGAGCGCGTCGATCTCCGGCGTGCCGTCCGACATTCGGCTCAAGCCGGATTCAACCGTAGCTCGTCCGAGACAGCCTTCGGCAGAGTGGACACGGTTGAACTCGGCTCAGCCCGTCGCCAGCAGGTCGTCCACCTTCCTGGCCGCGTCGTCGAGGCCCTGCTTGGCCGACTTCCTGCCGTCCACGATGTTGCCCAGCTCCGTCAGGATCGCGGTCTGGCACTGGTCCCAGACCGACACCGACGGCGCGAACATCGCGTGCGGCAGCTGGTCCACGGCGACCTTCAGGTTCGGGTTCTGCGGGTAGAAGGAGGTCTGCAGCGACTTGAACGCCGACTGGCGGACCGGCATGTAGCCCGTCTGCTGGGACCACTGCGCGGTGTTCCCGGCGTTCGTGAAGTACTTGATGAACTGGAACGCGCCCTGCTGCACGTCCCTGGACGCCTTGGAGAACACGCAGGCGTTCGTGCCGTACATCTCGACCGCGGACCCCCTCGGGCCGGCCGGCACCGGCGCTGTCTTGAGCGCGAACTTGCCGCCGACCGCCGTCGAGACGAACGAGTAGCCGGCGATCGTGTTGACCATCATCCCGATGTGCTGGGAGCCGAGGTCGTTCTCGTCCTCGAAGCCCTGCACCCGGTGCGCGTATCCGCCCTTGACCAGGTCGGCGAACACCTGGATGGCCTGCTGGCCCGGCGCGGCGCTGAACGTGGACTTCGTCTGGTCCTTGTTCAGCAGCGAGCCGCCGAACTCCGTGTTCATCGCCTCCCAGACGTTCTCGTAGCCGCCGGCCAGGCTGAAGTCCGTGCCCCAGCGCTGGCCGGGGATGGTCAGCTTCTTCGCGTCGGCCGCGAACTCGTCCCACGTGGCCGGCGGGTGGTCGATGCCCGCCGCCCGGAACATGTCGGCGTTGTAGAACAGGACCGCGTCCGACTTGTTGAAGGGCCACATGTAGTACGTGCCGCTCAGCTTGCCGTCGTTGAGCATGATCGGCCAGTAGTCCTTGAGGTCGGCGGCCGTCATCCCGTCCTTCGCGTTCACGTACGGCGTCAGGTCGGCCAGCGCCTTGCTCTGGTTGAACTTGGCGGCCCAGTTCTCGTAGCACTGGGCCATGTCCGGCGGGGTGCCGGCGGCGAGGGCGGCCAGCGTCTTCTGGAGGAGCGTCGCGTAGTCCGGGTAGACCTGCAGGTTCACCGTGACGTTGGGCTGGCTCTCGTTGAACGCCTTCGTGATCGCCTCCAGCGTCGGCTTCTGCGTCCCGCCCGCCATCGCGTGCCAGAAGCTCACCGTCACGTGGTGGTTCAGCGCCGGCAGCTGCCCGGCGGTCCCCGTCGCCGTCCCGCCACCGCCGCTGCTCCCACCGCACGCGGCCGCGCCCAGCAGCAGGGCCAGCGCCGCCGTCAGCATCCGTCTCCTACGCAGGATCGGCAGGGTCGTCATGAACGCCCCCGCCGCCAGCAGCTCGGGCCGGGTCGAGTCGGTGAAGCTGAACGCGGCGAGCCCGACCTGGAGCGGCCGCACGCGGTCGGTGGACGTGACGATGAGCGGCCACAGGAACGCGTTCCAGCCCTCGATGAACTGGAGGAGCGCGATCGTGACCAGGGCCGGGCGGGCCAGCGGCGCGGCGATCGACCACAGGTAGCGCAGGTGGCCGCAGCCGTCGAGCTGGGCCGCCTCCCACAGGTCCTTCGGCAGCGTCAGGAAGTACTGGCGCATGAGGAAGATGCCGAACACGCTGGCCGCCAGCGGCACGAACTGCGCCTGGTACGAGTCCAGCCAGCCCAGGTGCGACAGCGTGATGTAGTTGGGCACCAGCGTGACCTCGGTCGGCACCATGTAGACGGCCAGCACGAGCCCGAACGCGGCCGCCCTGCCCACGAACCGCATCGACGCGAACGCGTAGCCGGCCAGCGTGGACGTGACCAGCACGAGCAGCACCCGGCCGGCGGTCGTCAGCACGGTGTTGGCGAACAGGCCTGGCCAGTTCACGAACCGCCACACCTCGACGTAGTTCTGGATCTGCCACTGCGGCCACAGCCGGGGTGGGAACTCCAGGATCGCGTCGGGCCGGTTCAGGGACAGCACCAGCATCCAGTAGAAGGGGAACAGGAACGCGGCGGCCAGCGGCACCGCCAGCAGGTAGCGGAGGCCGAGCCCCGCCAGCCGCCGGGTCACGTGTAGAAGACCCGGCGTGAGGCGAACCGCATCTGGATGCCGGTGATCGCCAGGATCAGCAGGAAGAACGCGACCGAGATGGCGCCCGCGTAGCCCGCGTGGAAGAACGCGAACGCCTGCTGGTACAGGTAGAAGCCGATCGTCTCGGCGGCCTGGTCGGGGCCGCCCGTGTTGTCGGTGAAGACGTACACCGGCACCGTGACCTTGAACGAGCCGATCAGGTTGATGAACAGCAGGAAGTACGTGGTGGGGGAGAGGAGCGGCCACGTGATCCGCCAGAAGACGCGCCAGGGTCCGGCGCCGTCCACGCGGGCCGCCTCCTGCAGGTCGGCCGGGATGTTGGCCAGACCGGCCAGGTAGATGACCAGGTTGAGGCCCGTGTGCTGCCAGATGCCGTAGATGATGATGGCCGGCATGAGTCGGGGTTGAAGATCCAGATCCAGATGACGATCGTGGCCACGAACGGCGTGACGTACGGCGCGAACACCGCGCCCCGGAGCAGGTGGCGGCCGGGCAGCTTCGCGTCCAGCAGCACCGCCAGGAGCAGGCCCAGCGCCATGCCGGCGGGCACGGCGACCGCCGTGTAGTAGACGGTCTGGCGGACCGACCGCCACCACAGGTCGTCGCGGAGCAGCAGGCGCTCGAAGTTGGCCAGGCCGACGAACGTCGGGTTGTTGGCGATCAGGTCCCAGCGGAACAGCGACAGCCCGAAGACTCACACCGCCGGGACCAGCAGGAACGCGAGCAGGACCAGGCACGCCGGCGCGATGAACGCGTAGCCGCCGAACGACGCACGAACTGCGGACCGTCCCCCGCCGCGGGCGGCGACGGTGGGGGTGGTGGCGATCGGGGCCGATGGATCCACTGGGGTAGCCGCTTAGTATCCGACGGCGAGGCGGGCGGCGGGTTAGGGCCAGGTTAACGGGTTGGGGCTCGAACCCTGGCCCTCGAGCGGGTACGCTAGGCCGGCTCGATGCACGAAGCGACCGGACTGACGTTCCTCCACCTGGGCAACCCCACCGGCCTCAAGTTCGTCATCGACCGCGGCGGCGTGCGCGCGATGTTCGAGATGGGGATCGAGCACGCGCCCGGGGCGATGCCGTTCAGCCTGGGCCTGCAGCCGCGACCGGGCCGCGAGCTGCCCGACCTGCAGGCGGTCGGCATGGCCCCGCGCGGCACCGGCGTGCTGGGCGCGTGGGACCGGCGCACCAGCCTCTTCGTCAGCCACATGCACCTGGACCACGTGGCGCTCGTGCCCTCGGTCCACCCTGACGTTCCGCTCTACTACCCGCAGCGGATGGAGCCGCTCCGCGAGGCGTGCGCCCGGGCCGGCTACCTGGAGTGGCGCGACCCGCCGGGCACGCCGGTGCCGGACCGCGGCCGGGTGCGGGTCGGAGACATCGAGGTGGAGTTCGTGGCGGTGGACCACGACCTGCCGGGCGCGACGGGCTTCCTCGTGCGCACGCCCGACCTCAGCCTCGCGTACAGCGGCGACCACCGCTGGCACGGGTTCCATCCGGAGGTCACCGAGCGGTTCGCGGAGGTGGCGCGGGGCGTGCGCGTCCTGCTCCAGGAGGCCGTGTCGCTCAGCTGGGAGCCGCCGCCCGCCGAGGCGGCGGTCGAGGAGGACGGCCGGCTGGGGCCCGACGCCGCCGAGGAGGACGTGGCCGGGGCGTTCGGCGACGTGCTGGACGGCGCCCGCGGCCTGGTCGTGGTGAACCTGTACCCGATGAACCGGCTGCGGGTGCACGCGTTCGGCGCCGCCTGCGCGGCCCGGGGGCGGGTGCTGGTGCTGGAGCGGCAGGCGGCGGCGATGGCCGACTGGCCCCTGGTGCTGGAGGACGTGGGCGCGGTGCTCCACGACCCCCGCCGCTACTGCGTCCAGCTCGAGTTCGCGTCGCTGCCCACGCTGATCGACCTTCGGCCGCCGGCCGGCTCGATCTACGTGCACAGCAACGGCGCCCCGCTGGGCCCCTACGACCCGGCGTACCGGGTGATGGAGGCGTGGGTCCGGGCCCTCGGCCTGGAGTTCGTCACGCTGAGCTCCGGTGGCCACTCCCGGCCCGCCGACGTCAGGCGCATGGTGGAGCTGGTCGCGCCGGCGGTCGTCCTGCCCGTCCACACCCGCCGGCCCGAGGCGCTGCTGGTGCCCGGCGTGCCGACCCTGCTCCCCGAGGTGGGCCGGCGCTACACACCCGCGGACCTCGTGCCGCCGCCCTGACCCTTGTCGAGGTCTCGACAGGTCAGGCTGACGGCGGCCCCCGGGCTGGCCATACTGGACGCCAAGGAGCACATCGAGCTTGTCCAGCAATCCCCCCTCGCAGAAGGGCACGCGCCGGCCCAACGGGCAGAGGCAGCCGCCGAGCATGTGGCAGACCATCTTCAGCTGGCGCTTCGTGATCACGTTCGCGCTCGTGCTGGCGGTCAACTACTTCGTCGTCAACGTGCTGTTCGCGCCCCAGCAGCCCAAGCAGGTCACGATCGCGTTCAGCACGTTCAAGCAGCAGGTCACCAACGGCAACGTCGTCGGCATCACGAGCCAGGGCGACGCGATCACCGGCACGACCCGCAAGGCCGTCGCCGACATGTCCGACTCGAGCAGCACCTCGACGCACTTCGCGACCCAGCGGCCCTCGTTCGCGAGCCCCGGCCTCGACACGCTGCTCGACGGGCACAACGTGACGTACACGGCCAAGCCGGACACCGGGCCGCCGCTCTGGCAGACGCTGCTGTTCTCGTTCGGCCCGACGCTGCTGATCGTCATCGGCCTGCTCTGGCTCACGCGGCGGGCCACCGCCTCGGCCGGCGGCGGCGTGTTCGGGCTGGGCCAGAGCCGCGCCCGCCTGTACGACGCCGAGCGGCCGTCCACCACGTTCGCGGACGTCGCCGGGATCGACGAGGCCAAGGAGGAGCTGCAGGAGGTCGTGGACTTCCTGCGCAATCCCCAGCGGTACCAGCGCCTGGGCGGCACCGTGCCCAAGGGCGTCCTGCTGATCGGCCCGCCCGGCACCGGCAAGACGCTGCTGGCCCGGGCCGTCGCCGGCGAGGCCAAGGTGCCGTTCTTCAGCGTGGCCGCCTCCGAGTTCGTCGAGATGATCGTGGGCGTGGGCGCCTCGCGGGTGCGCGACCTGTTCAACAAGGCGCGCCAGGCGGCGCCGGCCATCATCTTCATCGACGAGCTGGACGCGATCGGCCGGAGCCGGGGCGCCGCCATCCGCGTCGGCAACGACGAGCAGGAGCAGACGCTCAACCAGATCCTGACGGAGATGGACGGCTTCGACTCCCGCGAGGGCGTGATCGTGATCGCGGCCACCAACCGGGCCGACGTGCTCGACCAGGCGCTGCTGCGGCCGGGCCGGTTCGACCGCCGGGTCCAGGTCCAGCCGCCCGACCGTGCCGGGCGCCTGGCGATCCTCAGGATCCACACGCGGCAGGTGCCGCTGGCGCCGAACGTGGACCTGGACTCGCTCGCGCAGCAGACGGCGGGCATGGTCGGCGCCGACCTGCGCAACCTGGTCAACGAGGCGGCCCTCCTGGCGGCCAGGCGGGAGCGGGACTCGGTGATGATGGAGGACTTCACGGACGCGATCGAGAAGGTCCTGCTCGGCGCCGAGCGGAAGCTCCTGATGACCCCGAAGGACCGCGAGCGCGTCGCCTATCACGAGGGCGGCCACGCGCTGCTGGGCCTGCTCGTGCCCGGCGCCGACCCGGTGCGCAAGGTCACGATCGTGCCCCGGGGCCGGGCGCTCGGCGTGACCGTGCAGAGCCCGGTGGACGACCGGTTCAACTACCCCGAGGACTACCTGCGGGCCCGGATCGTGGGGGCGCTGGGCGGGCGGGCCGCGGAGCAGCTGATCTACGGCGTGGTCACGACGGGTGCCGAGAACGACCTCCAGCAGGTCACGATGATCGCCCGGGAGATGGTCACGCGGTGGGGCATGAGCCCGCGCATCGGGCCGCTCAGCCTCGACGGCGATGACAGCAACGCCAGCCCGCTCATCGCGGCCCAGCGGCCGTACAGCGACACGACGGCCACGCTGGTCGACGCCGAGATCAAGCGCATCGTGGACGAGTGCTTCGCGGAGGCGCACCGGCTGCTGGGCGAGAACCGGAGCCGCCTGGACGCGCTGGCGGAGGCGCTGCTGAAAGAGGAATCGCTCGACGAGGCGGAGATCCACCGCGTGACCGGCCTGGCGCCGAGGGAAGAGGAGAGCGCGGCGGCGATCAGATAGGGGCACCCGTTCGTCAGGTTCAACATGGTGATGACGTACCCCCTCATCCAGATCGGATCGCGCGTGCGCGTGCAGGACCAGGACGGCGACGCCGTGTTCACGATCGTCGGGCCCGAGGAGAGCGACGGCGCCGCGGGCCGCATCTCCGACCTGAGCCCGCTCGGCGAGGCGCTCCTCGGCCACGTCCCGGGCGACCGGGTCGACGTCCGGGCGCCCGGCGGCGTCTGGACGCTGACGGTCGTGGACGTCGACTGAGGCGGGGTGTCCGGACGGTGGAGGCCGCCGGGCTCGCTGTCGGCGGCCTCGATCAGTCGGGGCTGATCAGGCTCTGCAGGTCCCAGCCGTCCGCCGGCTGGAGCCACCGGTAGGCCGTGAGGTCGAAGCTGACCGGCGAGACGGAGACGAAGCCGTTGGCGAGCGCCCACGTGTCCGTGTCGTCGCCGTCGTCTCCCACCGCGCGCGTGCCGGTCAGCCAGTAGTACGGCTGGCCGCGCGGGTCCTTCCGGGCCTCGTACGCGCTCTCGTACGCGGAGTCGCCCTGCCGGGTGAGCCGGATCCCCTCGACCTGCTCGCCCGGGAGGTTGGGGACGTTGACGTTCAGCAGCACCTTCGGAGGCAGCCCGCGCTCCAGCACCCGGGCGCCGATGCGCCGGCCCACGACGGCCGCGTACGACCAGTCCGGGTTGGTGAACGTGGCCAGCGAGACGGCGATCGACGGGATGCCCAGGATGCGCGCCTCCGTGGCGGCCGAGACCGTGCCCGAGTAGATCACGTTCGTGGCGGTGTTGGCGCCCAGGTTGATGCCCGACACGACCAGGTCCGGCGGCCGGGGCAGGATCGAGCTCACGCCCAGCTTCACGCAGTCCGCCGGCGTGCCATTGCTGGCGTAGCCCATCAGCGTGTCGCCCCGCCGGAACTCCTTGACCCGGAGCGGCGTCAGCGTCGTGATGGCGTGCCCGATGGCCGACCGCTCCGCGTCCGGCGCCACCACCGTCACCTCGCCGATCGCGATCAGCTCGTCGTACAGCGCGTGCAGGCCGGGTGACGTGATGCCGTCGTCGTTCGTCAGCAGGATGAGCGGCACCGCTGGCGAGCTCAGCTGGAGACCCGCAGCGTGACCTTGCCGAACTGCTCCGCCCCGTCCAGGCGCTCGAGCGCGCCGACGACCTCGTCCAGCGCGTAGGTCGAGTCCACCGCCGGCCTGAGCCCGGCGTCCACCGCGCCCAGCACCGCCTCGAACTCGCTGGCGTTGCCCATCGTGGACCCGAGCAGGTCGGCCTGGGCGAAGAACAGCCGGGGCATGTTGACCTCGGCCTTGACGCCCGTCGTGGACCCGCAGAAGACGACCCGGCCCCCGGGGCGGATCGACCGGATGGAGTCGTCCAGCGTGGCCGGGCCGACGTGCTCGAACACGACGTCCACGCCGCCGTCGCTCGCCGCCCGCACCGGCTTCGAGAAGCCCGCCGAGTCGAAGGCCGCCTCGGCGCCGAGCTCGATGGCGTGCCGCCGCTTGGCCTCGCTCCGGCTGGTGGCCAGGACGCGGGCGCCGAGGTGGCGGCCGATCGCGATCGCCGCCGCGGCCACGCCGGCCCCGGCGCCCACGACCAGCATCGTCTCGCCCGCCCGCAGCCGGGCGCGAGTCGTGATCATGCGCCAGGCGGTGAGGAACGTCAGCGGGAACGCCGCCGTCTCCTCCCAGGACAGGCCGGCCGGCCGCGGGTACAGGTTCCGGGCCGGCACGTGCAGCAGCTCGCAGGCCGCGCCGTCGGTGTGCTCGCCGAGGATGCCGAACTGCCGGCACAGCACCTGCTGCCCCGCCTGGCAGGCGTCGCACTCCCAGCAGCAGGCGACCGGGTACACGACGACCTCGTCGCCCGGCTTCCAGCGGGGGTCGCCGGACTCGGCCACCACGCCCGCGCCGTCCGCGCAGATCACGCGCGGCGGCTGGATGCGCTGGGCACCGGAGACCAGCCACAGGTCGAGGTGGTTCAGCGCGGCGGCGCGCACCGCGACGGCGACCTCGCCCTCGCGGACGGCCGTCCGCGGCCGCTCCTCGACTCGTACGCCCTTCGGCCCGACCGGCTCGCGGAACACCGCTGCCCGGCCCTCGCTCAGCACCTCCACCGTTGCACATGGTAGTCGGGACGAATCTCCCAGCGTGGTTGGGCACGGCCCCGACCCAGAATGCAGCCGATGTCACCGCGCAGCGCCGCCCTCATCGCCGTCCTCGGGGTCCTGCTCGTGGCCCTGCTGGTGGTGGTGGCGCTGCTGGTCGGCCGCGCCTCGACCGGCGGCGCGGCGCCCACCTCGGCCGCGACGTCGGCCGGCCAGGCCAGCCCGACGCCCGTCGCGACCCCCGCCGTCACGTCCACCCCCACGGCGACCCCGACGTCCGGGCCTCCGGCGCCCACCGGACAGACGATCCTGACGTTCGGCATCCCGCAGACCGTGAAGTGCGAGGCCCCCAACCAGGGCACGCCGCTGATCCACCTGAGCTGGACGACCGCCAACGCGACCGGCGTCACGATCTCGATCGACGGCGCCGGCAAGTACGCCGACTACCCGGCCACCGGCTCCGCCGACGTGCCGTTCGCCTGCGGCGCGGCGCAGCACACCTACCTGATCACGACGCACGGCACCGGCTCGCCGGCGACCAGGACGGTGGTCGTCAGGCGGACTGCCTGAGACCGGCCGCCGGGCCGGATAGAATCTCGGGGCAATGGAGACCGGCCTCGTCATCATCGCCCTGCTCTACATCGCCCTGAGCATCTCGGCGATCGTCAACCTGTTCCTGAACTCCGGTCAGCGCGCCCGCCGCCGGAGCTGAACCGGCCCGGCGCCTGAACCGGCCCGAACGGGCCGCTCCCTACAATCGGGGGGCGTTGATCGAAGAGGGCCTCAGCGGCAAGACCGTACTCGTCACTGGCTCGACCGGCTTCCTGGGCAAGTCCATCGTCGAGAAGTGCCTGCGGACCCTGCCGGACATTCGTCGTATCCACCTCGCCATCCGCTCCAGCGCCCGCCGGCCGGCAGCCGAGCGGCTGCAGCGCGAGGTGCTGTCCAGTCCCGCCTTCCGCCGGCTGAAGCAGGAGCTCGGGGACGAGCGGTTCGCGGCGCTGGTCGCCGAGAAGCTCGACGTCGTGGAGCTGGACCTCGGCCGTGAGGACCTGGGCCTGACCGACGAGGCCCGGGCGCTGGTGCGGGCCTGCGACGTGATCATCCACTCGGCCGCCGCCGTCGAGTTCGACAACCCGGTGGACCTGTCGGCCCAGACCAACCTGCTGGGGGCGTCGCGCCTGGTCCGCACGCTGCGCGACCTGGGCGCCACGCCGCACCTGGTGCACATCTCGACCGCGTACGTGGGCGGCATGCTGCGCGGGCTCGTGCGCGAGGAGCTGCCGCTGGACCCGGGCCTCAACTGGCGCCACGAGGCCGCCGTGCTGAGCGGCCTGCGCGGGCCGGTGGAGGAGGAGAGCCGGCGGCCCGAGGTGCTGGACCAGCTCCGGCGCCAGGTCCGCAGCCGGATCGGCCCGGCCGGCACCCCGGCGCAGGCGCGGGCCGTCGAGCGGCTGCGCGAGCGCTGGGTCAAGGACCGGCTCGTCGAGCGAGGCCGCGCCCACGCCCGGGCGCTGGGCTTCACCGACATCTACTCGTTCACGAAGGCGATGGCCGAGCACGCGGTGGTCGAGCTGCACGGGGACATCCCGCTCTCGATCGTGCGCCCGAGCATCATCGAGAGCGCCCTCGCCGAGCCGTTTCCCGGCTGGCTGGAGGGGTTCCGGATGGCGGAGCCGCTGATCCTCGCGTTCGGGCGCGCCGCGCTCCAGGACTTCTCCGGCCTGCCGGACTCGATCCTGGACGTCATCCCGGCCGACCTCGTGGTCAACGCGGTGCTGGCGGTGGCGAGCGCCCCGCCACCGGCCGGCGAGCATCGCATCTACCACGCCGCCTCGGGCAGCCGGAACCCGCTCCGCCTGCGCGGCATCCACGACCACTGCGCCGAGTACTTCGGCGAGCACCCTCTGCGCGATCGGTGGGGCCAGGCGATCGGGACGCCCAGCTGGACGTTCCCCAGCCGCGGCGAGCTCGTGGCCAAGGGCAAGCTGGCGCTGTGGGCGGTCGAGGCGGCGCAGCAGCTGGTCGAGCGGCTGCCCCTGGGCGGCACGTCCACCCGGTGGTCCGACCAGCTCAACGACGAGAAGGGGCGGCTCGAGCGCCAGCTTAACCTGGCCGAGCTGTACGGCGTGTACGTCGAGGTGGACTGCGTGTTCGACACGCGCAACCTGCTCGCGCTGTGGGAGCGCCTGCCCGAGGCGGAGCGGGAGCGATTCGGTTTCGACCCGGCCGGCTACGACTGGCACCACTACTTCCAGAACGTCCACCTGCCCACCGTGGTCCGCATGGCCCGGGCGGACACCGGCCCCCGCCGTGGCCCCGGCCCCACCGGCAGCACGGCGGCCAGGCCGGAGCCGAACACCGCGCTGTCCGCGCTGAAGCGGCGGTCCGGCCGGTCCGACGTGCTGGCCGTGTTCGACGTGGACGGCACGCTGGTCCAGACCAACGTGGTCGAGTACTTCTTCTGGATGCGGCTGCAGGACCAGCCGCTGGAGGAGTGGCCGCGCTTCCTGGCCCAGATGGCCACGAAGGCGCCGCGCTGGCTCTACCTGGAGCGCCGCTCGCGTGCGGAGTTCCAGCGCTCGTTCTATCGCGAGTACGACGGGCTCGACGTGGAGCGCATGCGGGTCCTGGGCCAGGAGGCCCTGCACACCGTCACGCTGCGCCGCATGTTCCCCGAGGGCGTGCGCCGGATCCGGGCCCACAAGCAGGCCGGCCACCGGATCCTGCTGCTGACCGGCGCGCTGGACGTGGTCGTCGAGCCGCTGGCCGAGCTGCTGGAGGTGGACGTGGACTGCGCGCACCTGCGCGTCGACGACGGCCGCCTGACCGGCGACCTCCTGGACCCGCCGCCGGCCGGGGAGGCCAGGGCGACGGCCGTCGAGGAGTACGCGGCCCGCCACGGCCTGGAGCTGACGGAGAGCTTCGCGTACGCGGACGCGATCTCGGACCTCCCGATGCTGGAGCGCGTGGGCACCGCCGTCGTCGTCAACCCCGACGCCCGTCTGTCGCAGGTGGGCGCGCAGCGCGGCTGGCGGGTCGAGCAGTGGGGCATGGCGCGCGGCAACTGGCGGCTGCCGATCCCCGACCCGCGCTCTCCGCAGTACCTGGAAGGGGTCCGCCGCTAGCTGCGGGCAGATGGAGAACGAATCGATGAATCGGATCGTGGAAGAGACCCGAGTCGCCGTGAGACTCGGCTTCGCCGGGCGTATGAGCCCGTCTTCCCGAGCTGGCCGGACGTGGCGGGCAGTCGCGAAGCGATACGCCGATCCCGGGGTCCCCACGAAATCGCGGGGCTCCACCCTCCACGCTTCGCGGGGGGTACCCGGGGGTGCGGATTTCGTGGGGTGGGATGGCGCCGCGAACGTCCCGGACAGAGGGGAGGTTCCGGAAGGGGGGGGCCGCCCCCCCTTGCACTGATGCTGGCTCTGCAGTATGTCCGTTCCGTGCCTGCGTACGCGTTCGTGCGGGCGACCGGCGGCCGCGCCGACGTCGCGACGAGCGAGCTGTCGATGCTGCACCTCGGCGACGTGGAGGAGCCCGAGCTGCCCGGCCGGGCCTGGGTCCGCGTACGGCCCAACCTGAGCGGCATCTGCGGCTCGGACACGTCCGCGATCACCGGCCACGCCTCGCTGTACCTGGACCCGCTGACGAGCTACCCGTTCGTGCCCGGGCACGAGGTGGTGGGCCAGCTGGAGGACGGCACGCGCGTCGTCGTCGAGCCCGCGCTGGGCTGCCAGGTCCGCGGCGTCGAGCCCGAGTGCCCGCGCTGCGCCGAGGGCCGGCCCGGGCTCTGCGAGAACGTCACCGAGGGCTCGATCGGCGTCGGCCTCCAGACCGGCTACTGCGCGAGCACCGGCGGCGGCTGGGGCGAGGTGCTGGTGGCGCACGAGAGCCAGCTCCATGCGGTGCCCGCGGGGCTGTCCGACCAGGCCGCCGTGCTGGTGGAGCCGTTCGCCTGCTGCATCCACGCGGCGCTGCGGGGGGCGGCCGGCCCCGACGACGTCGTCGTGGTGCTGGGCGCGGGCACGATCGGCCTGCTGACCGTGGCGGCCGTCCGGCAGTTCACCCCGCCGAAGCGCCTGATCGCCGTGGCCAAGCACCCCGCCCAGCGCGAGCACGCGCGGCGCCTCGGCGCGGACGCGGTGATCGGCCCCGACGAGGTGTTCCAGCGGATCCGCTTCGCCACGCAGGCGCGCCGGCTGGACGGGCCGGACCGGCCGCTCCTGCTCGGTGGCGCCGACATGACGTTCGAGTGCACCGGCACGGCGCGCGGCCTGAACGAGGCGGCCCGGTTCACCCGGGCCGGCGGCCGCGTGGTCGCGGTCGGCATGCCGGGCGAGGAGAAGGTGGACTGGGGCCCGATCTGGCAGCGCGAGCTGACGGTGATGGGCGCGTACGCGTACGGGGTCGAGCCGGGCGGCCGGCGCACGTTCGACCTGGCCCTGGAGGCGGCCGCCGGGATGGAGCTGGAGCGGCTGACCGGGCCGTGCTTCGGCCTGTCCGAGTATCGTGACGCGATCGCGTACGCGCTGGAGGCGGGCCGCCTCAGCGCGGTGAAGGTCGCCTTCGACCTGCGAGACCTGCGAGTTTGAGACGCTGACAGAGGAATCTGCACGAATGGGCCGTCCCGGAGCCGTCATCGAGATCGACCGCAACACTCCGCCCGTCCTCTTCCACTACGGGGAGGGCGTCCGGCTCGAGCGGCTGCCGCTCGGCTCCCGCGTGGTGTACGCGCCGGATCCGATCGAGCCGGTGGCCCACCCCGAGCGGGCGATCCGGCGGGCGCTGGCCCACCCGGTCGAGGACGATCCGCTCAAGGCGCTGCTGCGGCCGAACATGCGGCTGACGATCGCGTTCGACGACCTGTCGCTGCCGCTGCCGCCGATGGCGCAGCCGGACGTGCGCCAGCTCGTCCTGGAGGAGGTGATCGAGATGGCGGCGGAGGCGGGCGTCGAGGACGTCCACCTGGTGGCCGCCAACTCGCTGCATCGTCGGATGACGGAG
The DNA here is from genome assembly GCA_005880175.1 of Chloroflexota bacterium. The sequence continues at coordinate 27,418 of VBJR01000216.1, read as the reverse complement.
GACGAGATCCGGCACATCGTCGGCGACCGGATCTTCAGCACGTTCTACCCGGATCACCTCTACAACCACGACGCGGAGGACCCTGAGGGCAACGTCCTGATCGGGACCACGTCGCGGGGGGAGGAGGTCACGCTCAGCAAGCGGGCGGCCGAGTCGGACCTGCTCGTCTACGTCAACCTGACGTTCGTGCCGATGGACGGCGGCCACAAGTCGCTGGCCACCGGCCTGGGCAGCTACCGCAGCGTCCGCGCGCACCACACGGTGGACACGCTGCTCCACTCCCGCTCCTACTTCCACCCGCCGGACTCGGCGCTGCACCACTCCTGCATCCGCCAGGGGCAGCTGATCGAGGACACGGTGCGGTGCTTCCACATCGAGACCAGCGTCAACAACCACAGCTTCCCGGCGATCGCGAACTTCATGCAGAAGCGCGAGACGGACTGGACGCCCGCGGACCAGGCGGCGTTCCTGGCGGTGAAGCAGCTGACGGACCTGGCCCCGGCGGACGTCAAGCGGGCCGTCTTCCATTCGATGCGGGCGCCGTACGGCCTGACCGCCGTGCACGCCGGCCAGGTGGACGCGGTCCACGACCGGATCCTGGAGACGGTCAACCGCCAGATGCTGGTCGAGGTCGAGGGCCAGACCGACATCGTGACCATCGGCATCCCGTACCTCGGCCCCTACAACGTGAACGCGATCATGAACCCGGTGCTGGTGGTCTGCATGGGCCTCGGCTACCTGTTCAACACGTACCGGGGCCGGCCGGTCGTGCGCGAGGGCGGGGTGGTGATCCTGTCCCATCCCTGCCGCAACGAGTTCGACTCCGTCCAGCACCCGAGCTACGTGGACTTCTACGACGAGGTGCTCTCGGACACGCTGAACCCGGCCGAGATCGAGGCCAGGTACGAGAAGTGCTTCGCCGAGGATCCCTGGTACCGGCAGCTGTACCGGCGCTCGCACGCGTACCACGGCGTCCACCCGTTCTACGCCTGGTACTGGGCGGCCCACGCGATGCAGCACGTCGGCGACGTGATCGTGGTCGGCGGCGAGCGCGAGACCGTCCACCACCTGGGCTTCAAGTGCGCCACCACGCTGGAGGACGCGCTGGAGATGGCCGAGCAGACCGTCGGCCGCTACCCGAGCGTGACCCACCTGCGCCTGCCGCCGCTGTTCGTGGCCGACGTCAGATGAGCAGTGCAAGGGGGGGCAGGCCCCCCCTTCCGGAACCCCCCCACCCCCGCCTGTCGGTTCCGGGGAAGGCCAACCCACACGCTCGGGCGGAGCCCTTGCTCGGGATCACGCTGGTGTCCTTCCAGCCTGGGTCGGGCGACGTGGCCGGGGCTCGGTGATGGGCCTGCTCCGCGACGTCCGGGCCGTCCGCGCCGGCTGGCGCTGGGGCGGCGTCCGGCCGGCCACCTGGGCCGCCGCCGCCCCCGGCCTCCCCGAACCCTCGACGAACCTGGACTGGGCCCGGCAGGAGCCGATCCGCAGCCTCCGCTGGGCGCTCCAGCGCGGGCTGGCGGTGCCGTTCGCGCGCGCGGTGACCGGCCTCCACGTCGAGGGCGCCGACTGGCTGCGCGACCAGGAGCGGCCCGTCCTGCTGGTGTCCAACCACGTCAGCCACGCCGACACGGTCCTGCTGCTGGCGGCCCTGCCGGACCGCGCCCGCGAGCGCACGGTGGTCGGGGCCGCCGCCGACTACTTCTACGGGCGGCCCTGGCTGGGCCGGGCCGTCAGCCTGTGGCTGAACACGTTCCCGTTCGCCCGCCACGGGGGCGCCCAGGCGGTGCTGCACAGCTCCAGCCAGCTCCTCAAGTCGGGCTGGAACCTGCTGATCTACCCCGAGGGCACGCGGTCGCTGGACGGCCGGATGGGGGAGTTCCTGCCCGGCGTCGGGCACCTGGCCAACGAGACCCGGAGCCCGGTCGTGCCGATGCACGTGCGCGGCACGCACCGGGTCATGCCCAAGGGCCGCCGCTTCTTCCTGCCGGCGCCGGTGGACGTGCGCATCGGGAGGCCGCTGGAGCGGCTGCCGGGCGAGGCTTCGCGCGCCTTCACCCGGCGCGTGGAGGACGCCGTGCGCGACCTGGGCCGCGGGTCGGACGAGCCGCGCGTCGTGGGCGGCTGGATCGACCGCTGGCGTGCCTCGGCGCACCCGCGACGGCCCTCCACGCGGTAGCGTTACGAGCGTCGCAGACTCCAGGCCGGAACTGATCCCCCTGTTCCCGCTGCACGCGGTGCTCTTCCCCGGCGCCGCGATGCCCCTCCACGTGTTCGAGGAGCGGTATCGGCTGCTCGTGCGCGAGCGGCTTGACTTCGGCGTGGTCCTGATCCGGCGTGGCAGCGAGGTGGGGACGGGGCGTGTCGAGGACCTGCACGAGATCGGCACGCTGGCCACGCTGGAGCGCGTCGAGGCGCATTCGGACGGCCGCTTCTGGGTGCTCGCCAGGGGCGTGGAGCGGTTCCGGCTGCGGTCCGTCGAGCACGACCGTCCGTACCTGACGGGCCGGGTCGAGTGGATGAGCGACCCGCCGGCCCGGGCACGGCCGCGGCTCGTCGTCCTGCTGGAGCGGTACCTCAGCGCGCACGGCGTCGAGGTGACGCCCCAGCTCGCGCCCGACCTGGGCCGGCGGGCGGCGTGGCTGGTCGGCGCGGTGCTGCAGATCGAACCGGCGCGACGGCAGGAGCTGCTGGAGACCGGCGACCCCGACCTGGCCGAGCGCGTGCTGGTGGACGAGCTCGCCTCGGGCAGAAACGATCTCCCCCCCGTCCGCGTAAGTACAGCAGACGCATGGTCACGGCACCTTCGAATGCGGAACTGCTGGAGCGCTCGGTGGCAGGCGACCGGATCGCGTTCGAGCGACTGTTCCGGCCGCTCTACGACGACGGGTTCCGGCTGGCGGCGGCGATGCTCGCCGACGCGTCGCTGGCCGAGGACGCCGTCCAGGAGGCGCTCCTGAACGCCTGGCGCAAGCTGCACACGTTCCGCACCGGCGAGGACGTGCGGCCCTGGTTCCTGACGATCGTGGCCAACCAGTGCCGGTCCCTGCGCCGCGGGCGGTGGTGGTCGGTGCTGCGGGTGGCCGAGGTGGAGGCGCCCAGCCCCTCGCGCCCCGACGCCGGCACCGCCGACCGGCTGGACCTGGAGGCCGCGCTGGGCCGGCTGCCGCGCCGGGCGCGTCTCCTGCTCGTCCTGCGCTACTACCTCGACATGTCGTTCGAGGACATCGGCGCGGTCGTCGGCGCCTCGCCGTCGGCGGTGAAGTCCAGCACGCACCGGGCGCTGGTCAAGCTGCGGGCCGAGTGGGACCCGCCGGAGGGGGCGTACTGACGTGGACGAACACGAGCTGCGTCAGGCGTTCCGGGCGACGTTCGACGGCGAGCACCCCAGCGCGGGCGCGGTGGACCGCGCGTTCGCGGCGGTGGCCGACCAGGCGGGCACGCACGCCATGGGCCGGTACCTGGCCGGGGCGGCGGACCGCGCCTTCGCCGCGGTCGGCGCCGAGTCGGCGAGCTACACGCCGGGCCGGCGGCTGGCGGGAGCGGCGGCCGTCGCGCTGGCGCTGCTGGTGGTCGCCACCCTGCTGATCGCGCGCGGGGCGTTCGCGCCCCACGCGACCGTGCCGGCCTCCCGGACGGTCGCCACCCCGACCGACACGGTGGCCACGCAGCCGTCGGCGTCGCCGGCGATACCGACGGCGACACCGACGGAGCCGCCGATCGGCCCGCCCGGCGTGGCCGCGGATGCCGTGAACCAGCCGCCTCCGGGCCTCGTCGCCGCCCTGAGCGACCTCGTGGTGCTGGCCGGCTGGTCGGGCAGCGGCCAGCTGGAGCTCACCGGCGACGGCGGCACCACCTGGTCGGCGCTGCGGGTCCCCGAGGGCACCGTGTTCGACCTCCAGTGGGTGGACAACGACCGGGTGCTGGCGTCCACGAACGCCGGCCTCTACAGCTACGAGCGCTCGACGGCGGCCTGGACGTGGCTGTCGAAGCGCAGCGACCTGGTCCGCCTCGATTTCCGGACCAGCACGGTCGGCTACGCGGTGACGGCCGCGGGCGACGTCGTGCAGACGCTGGACGGCGGCGCCACGCTGAGCGCGATCGACGTCGGCATCCACCCGGTGACGTGGCTCCAGTGGGTGTCGTCCACCCACGCCTGGGCGGCCGGGCCGGGCGGCGTCGTCGCCACGAGCGACGGCGGCGCCACGTGGGCGCAGCAGCTGCGGTTCCCGGTCGCCAGCGGCCAGCCGGGGTCGGTCGTGCGCGGCCAGGTCGGCTTCCGCGACGAGACGAGCGGCTTCGCGCTCGCCGAGTACCAGACGACCGCCGCGCCCGGATACGTCGTGTTCCACACGGCCGACGGCGGCGCCACCTGGACGCCGGAGAGCTGCACGTGCGGTCAGGGGAAGTCCCGATTTGCACCAGATCGATCACCGCTCGACACCGACTGAGGACCGCGTCGCTCTGCGCGTCCTCCGACTCGGGCAGCACCTGGTCGTGCGACCCCGTGCCGGACGAGGGCGGCAGCGCGACGGCCCTGGCCGTGAAGGGCCAGGCGCAGTGGCTGGTCGCGAAGGTCGGCGCCTCGGGCCGCCTGCTGGCGTCCAGCCCGGACGCCGGCGTGACGTGGACGGTGCGCCGCCCCTGACCTCCTGACCCGCCCCAGAAGCCCTGTCGAGAACCGGTTGACGCCCGCCGCGGGCCCGTCTATCCTCCGCCCCGCCCCCCTGGGGAGGGCGGGCGGGCGTCAGAATCCGGGCATGACGTACTCGATCGTGGCGCGTGATCCGGAGACGGGCGAGCTGGGGGTGGCGGTCCAGTCCTGCTACTACCAGGTGGGGCCGGTGGTGCCCTGGGGCCAGGCCGGGGTCGGCGTCGTGGCCACCCAGTCCATGGTGAACGTCGCATTCGGGCCCGCCGGGGTCGAGCTGATGCGCCTCGGCTCCAGCGCCGGGCAGGCGCTCGACGCCGTCCTGGCCGGCGATCCCCTGCGCGACGCCCGCCAGTGCGCGATGGTGGACGCCACCGGCGCCGTCGCCGCCCATACCGGCCCCCGCTGCATCGCGGAGGCCGGGCACCGGACCGGCGAGGGCTACAGCGTGCAGGCCAACCTGATGGAGCGCGACACCGTGTGGGGCGCGATGGCGGCCGCGTTCGAGACCGCCGAGGGGCCGCTGGCCGAGCGCATGCTCGCGGCGCTGGACGCGGCGGAGGGCGAGGGCGGCGACATCCGGGGCCGGCAGTCGGCGGCGATGGTGGTCCTGAGCGGCAGCCCCACGGGCCGGGTCTGGGAGGACCGCCTGATCGACCTCCGCGTCGAGGACCACGCCGACCCGCTGGCCGAGCTGCGGCGCCTGCTCCGGTACCGCCGCGCGTACCAGGCGGCGGCCGCCGGCGGCGCCGCCGCCCACCGGCGGGCCCTGGAGCTCGCGCCCGAGATCGTGCAGCTCCGCGTCTTCGCCGCCCAGGCGCTGGCCCAGGAGGGGGAGTGGGACGAGGCGCTGGCCCTGCTCCGGTCGGCCATCGCGGTCGAGCCGCGCTGGGAGCAGGCGCTGCCCCGCCTGGTGCCGGCCGGCCGCCTGACCGCCGAGGCCCTGGCCGAGCTGCAGTCGAGGCTCCGCGCCCCCGCCACCTGAGCCGCCGCGGACCCCGGGCACGCTACCCTGGACGGCGATGTCCTCGCCGCCGGGTCCGCCGCGCTTCTCGGCGGTGGTCTTCGACTTCGGGGATACGCTGTTCCACAGCCCGAACGGGGCGGAGGCGCTGGTCGAGGCCGGCCTGGACCGGGACCGCGCCCAGCGCCTGTGGGACGAGCTCTGGATCGCCTCCAAGACGGCCGAGGAGCTGGCCAAGGGCCGCGACCGGTCGGCGGAGCTCCACCGCGGCGCCTGGCTCGACCTGCTCGGCCGCCTGGAGCCGTACGCGCCGGGGATCGCCGAGCACCTCTACGACAACGTGATCCACGCCGACGCCTGGGAGCCCTACCCGGACGCGCTGGGCGTCCTGCGCGCCCTGTGCGACCGGGGCGTGCGGGTGGGGGTGCTGAGCAACATCGCGTCGAGCCTGCGCCCCCTCTTCGAGCGCCACGGCCTGGCGCCGTACGTCGAGGCCTACGTCGAGTCGTTCCGGCACGGCCGCGAGAAGCCGGACCCGGCGCTGTTCCAGGCGGTCTGTGGGGACCTGCGCGTGGCGCCCGCGGCGGCGCTGATGGTCGGCGACAGCCACCTGGCCGACGGCGCGGCCGTGCTGACCGGCATGACGGTGCTGCTGCTCCCGCCCGTTCCCCCGCGCACCCCGCGCGGCCTGGCCCGGGTCCTCGACCTGGTCCGCTGACGGCCGGAGCGGCAAGGTCGGACACGGCACCGTTAGACTTCAAACCGAATTGGCGAGAAGTTCAACCCCACGTCGCGGCCCACGCCGGTCGTCCCGGACGCGGACCCGCAACACGGACGGCGAGGTCCAGAAAGAAGAAGCCGTCGTCCTCGACGCGGTGGTGACACAGGCGCTCCCGAACGCGATGTTCGAGGTCCAGCTGGAGAACGAGCACAAGCTGATCGCGTACGCGGCTGGCCGGATGCGGCGGTACTTCATCAGGATCACGCCGGGTGACCGCATCCGGGTCGAGCTGTCGCCGTACGACCTGACACGCGGCCGCATCGTCTACCGCTACCGCGACTGAGAGCGGCCGGCAGGACCGCCGTTCAGCTCGCGCGCCTGGCCCTGGCAGACAGCGGCTCCGGCGCGTTCGGTGATGGCCGCGCGGCCACCGGCGCACCCTCGGGCGGTTCGCCCCACGGTCTCGGCCGCCGCCGGCGCCCCAGCCAGGCCAGGGCCGCAGCCCACAGGACCACCCGCACCGGCTCCACGGCCGCCGGCGCCAGCCACCGCTCCAGCAGGACGCCGGCCGAGAGGCCGCCGCCCAGCGCCAGCTCCAGGGCGCAGCCGGCCGCGAACGGGAGCGGGCCGGCGAGCCGGGACCGGCGCACGAGCAGCGATGCGGCCACGCCCCCCAGCCCGACCTCGAGCACCGCGGCGCCGACCCGGTAGGGAAGGGGCGCCGCGCCCAGGTGCGTCAGCTGGAGAACCGCGGCGAGCGCGACCCAGTCGGCCATGAACCGGCCGGCGACCAGCGCCGAGAACAGGAACGCCGTCCGCGATCCCAGCCAGCGCCACGCGAACGCGGCCACCAGCCACAGACCCGCCAGCAGGCCCGCGGCGACCGCCTGCCGGTCCGACCCGGCGGCGCCGGCGACCGCGCGGCTGATCAGGGCGGCCGCGAGCAGCCCGAGCCCGGCCGGCAGCCAGCGCAGGCGGCGGCGTCCCGGCACCTGCGGGTGCAGGTGGGCGTCGGCCGCGCCCCGCACCAGGTCGAGCGCCAGCTCCAGGCGGCGCCAGCCCCGCAGCTGCGCGAGCAGGGCCTCCATCTCGGCGCCGTAGCGGCAGCGCCACGCGCGCGGGTAGAGCCAGAGCAGCGCCCTCATCGCGCCATCCGCGCCAGGCCGGTCCTGGCGATCGCCTGCATCCGCTCCAGGCGGCCGCGGAGCACGGTGGTGCCGGCGTCCGTGATGCGGTAGGGCCGGCGCCGGTCGTCGGAGGCGACGCCCTCGATCAGGCCGCGGGCCTCCAGGCGTGCGAGCGTCGCGTACAGCGTGCCCGGCCCCAGGCGGACGCCCGCGACCTGCTCGACGTCGCGGACGATCGCGTAGCCGTGCCGGGGGCCCTCCAGCAGGCTCGTGAGGATCAGGACGGCCGGTTCCTCGAACCGGCCCAGGTCCAGCGGTTCGGTCGGAGACCGTTGCATCCGTCCATGATAGATCATGGACAGATGCATGTTGCGGACGTTTCCGGACGCCGAAACACTGCTACTCTCGCACCGACGAGTTGCAATGTGGCTTTCCGATTTGTCAACTGAGTTCGTGAATTAACGGTGGGTCATTCGTCCCTCACCCTCGAGGGCGAAGCGTTCGGAACGTTCAGCTGGGGAGTACAGTGCGCAGGTTCGTCCAAGTCGTCGTGTCGGCCGGGTTCACGTTCGTGGCACTTTGCTGCCTGATTGTGTCGGCAGGTGCTGACACCGTCGGTCCGCATTAGGCCGGTCCACCCGTGCTCCCGGCTGTTCACAGCCGGGGCACGGGTGTAAAGTGCTTCTCGCAGTGCGGAACCGCAGAGCACGCGGCCGCCTGGCCGGCGTCGACATCAACCCGGAGGCACTCCGGCAGGCTCGAGTGGCCGCCGGCCTCAGCCTCGCGCAGGTCGGTGGGGCGGAGCTGACGCGACAGGCGGTCCACTTGATCGAGACTGGGAAGGTGAGGCCATCGATGCGCAGCCTGCGCGTCCTGGCCAACCGGCTCCACGTGCCGGTCGCGTCACTGCTGGCGCCCACGATCGTGCGGGTGCCGTTCGACGAGGACAGCCTGGCCGAGCTGGCCCGGCTGTGTCGCGACCACCAGTACCAGCAGGTGCTGGTGAAGGGCGACGAGATCCTGGCATGGAGCCGGGCCCCGGACATGATCGCGACGGTGCACCGGTTCATCGGCGAGGCCCTGTGCCGGATGGACCGGCCCCGGGAGGCGCTGGAGCACCTGCTGCCGGCTCGCGAGCTGTTCGAGGCGCTCGACGACCAGGACCGGATCGCCGAGACGATGGAGCTCGAGGCGCTGGCGCTGCACATCGGCGAGAACCCGCGCGCGCTCGACGTCGCGGAGGAGGCGCTCCGGCGCTACCGGGCCGGCGACCGCCGCCACCCCGAGGTCGAGTCGCGGCTGCTCCAGCGCGTCGCCACGATCCTGACCGCCCGCCACGAGTTCGTCCAGGCGCGGGCATTCTACGACGAGGCGCTGCACGTCGCCGGCGGCATGCGCGACCTGGGCCGGCTCGCCCGCCTCTACCACGGCCTCGCCGCCTGTCACCACGGGGTCGGGGACGTCCGGATCGCGGCCGAGCTGCTGGCGAAGGCGCACACCCTGTACGAGGCCGAGGAGCGCCTGGCCGGCAGCAGCGTCGGCAGCGACCTGGCCCGAGTCGAGAACGACCTCGGACACCAGCTGCTCCGGCAGGGCGACCTGGCCCGGGCGGAGGAGCTGCTCCTGTCGTCGCTCGAGCGCTACCGGCAGGGCGGGCTGGAGCGGCGGCTCAGCCGGACGCTGCTCACGGTGGGCGAGCTCAGGCAGCGCCAGGGCCGGCTGGACGAGGCGATGGTGGTCGTGGAGCAGGCCCGCGACCTGGCCGAGCGGCTGGACGAGACGCACGCCCTGGCCGTCAGCCACCGCCAGCTCGGCGAGCTGTTCGCGGCCCGGGGCCGGCGCGCCGAGGCCGCCGCCAGCTTCGACCGCTCGATGGCGATCTTCGGCGCGGCGGGCCTCCACGAGCCCGAAGCGGAGATCCGCAAGCTCCGCGACGCCCTGTGCGGCGGCGCGAACGAGGCGTCCGGCTCGATCGCCTGACCGGCTCAGACGCCGACCGGGTGCCAGATCGTCTTCAGCTCCATGAACGCGGCCGCGCGCCACGGTCCCGGCTCGCCGTTCCCGTCCGGCCGCACGACGCGCTTCACGTTCGCCGCGGCAGCCTCCTCGACGGCCGTCAGCTCCTCGGGCGAGCAGCCAGCGGCGTCGATCGCGTTCACGTCCATGTGCGCCGCGAGCCAGGGCAGCAGCTCCGGGCGGTGGCCGCTGAGCACGTTCACGACCCCGGCCGGCACGTCGCTGGTGGCCAGCACCTCGCCCAGGCAGAGCGCGGCCAGCGGGCGGGGCCCCGACGCCAGGGCGACGACGGTGGAGCCGCCGCACAGGACCGGGGCCAGCCCGCGGACCAGGCCGAGCAGGGCCGGCTCGTCCGCCGCGACCACCCCGACGACGCCCGTCGGCTCGGGCACCGTGAAGTTGAAGTACGGGCCGGCAACCGGGTTGACCGTGCCCAGGAGCTGGGCCAGCTTGTCGGTCAGGCCCGCGTACCAGACCAGCATGTCCACCGCGGCGTCCACCTCGCGGCCGGCGCCCCGGCCCCCGCCCAGCAGGCCAGCGAACTGGGCGCGCCGTGCGTCCAGCATCTCGGCCACGCGGTACAGCACCTGGCCGCGGTTCAACGCCGTGCGCCGCGACCAGCCCGGGAACGCGGCCCGCGCCGTCCGCACCGCGTCGCGCAGGTCCTTGCGGGACGCGCGGGGCACGTTGGCGCCCTCGGCATGGTAGGAGCGGCCGGACTCCGAGCGCACGAACTCACCTCCGGTGAAGAGCTTGTACGTCTTGCGGACGTCCATACGGTCGCTCACGGGAGTGCGTCCTCAGATGATCCAGAGGCGGACGTAAGCACGGGCTCCGCCCTGTGTGTGAGTCCGTCTTCCCGAGATCGCCCGGGGGTTGGCTTCAGGCCCGGAGGGATGCGCCGCAGGCGCCCCCAACGTCCCGGACAAGAGGGGGAGTTCTGGAAGAGGGGGCCTGCCCCCTCTCGCACCGTCATCGGGCCAGATCGACGTACGGCAGGAGGCCCGGCAGGCCGCCCTCGCGGCCGAAGCCGGACTCCTTGTAGCCGCCGAACGGCGACGTCGGGTCGAACCGGTTGTAGGTGTTGGCCCACACGACGCCCGCGCGCATCCGCTCCGACATCCAGAGGATGCGCGAGCCCTTCTCGGTCCACACGCCGGCCGACAGCCCGTAGGGCGTGTTGTTGGCCTTCTCCACCGCCTCGTCCGGCGTGCGGAACGTCAGGACTGACAGGACCGGGCCGAAGATCTCCTCGCTGGCGATCCGGCTCGACTGGGCCACGTTGGTGAACAGGGTGGGCGGGAACCAGTAGCCGCGCTCCGGCAGCCGGCACTCCGGCTGGTACAGCTCGGCGCCCTCCTCGACGCCCGACTGGACCAGCCCCCGGATCTTCTCGAGCTGCTGGGGCGAGTTGATCGCGCCCACGTCCGTGTTCTTGTCGAGCGGGTCGCCGACGCGCAGCGTGCCCAGCCGCTGCTTCAGCTTCTCCAGCAGCGGACCGGCGATCGACTCCTGCACCAGCAGGCGGCTGCCGGCGCAGCAGACGTGGCCCTGGTTGAAGTAGATGCCGTTCACGATGCCCTCGACGGCCTGGTCCAGGGGCGCGTCGTCGAACACCACGTTGGCCGCCTTGCCGCCCAGCTCCAGCGTCAGCCGCTTGCCCGTCCCGGCCAGCTGGCGCTGGATCAGCTTGCCGACCTCGGTGGAGCCGGTGAACGCGACCTTGCGGACCGCCGGGTGGCCGACGACGAGCGAGCCGGTCTGGCCGCCGCCCGTGACGATGTTGACGACGCCCGGCGGCAGCTCGGCCTGCTGGCAGATGTCGGCGAACAGCATCGCGGTGAGCGGCGTCGTCTCGGCCGGCTTGAGCACGACCGTGTTGCCGGCCGCCAGCGCGGGCGCGACCTTCCAGGCCAGCATCAGCAGCGGGAAGTTCCACGGGATCACCTGGCCGGCGACGCCGAGCGGCCGCGGCCGGCGATTGGGGAACGCCCACTCCAGCTTGTCCGCCCAGCCCGCGTAATAGAAGAAGTGGGCGGCCGCCAGCGGCACGTCCACGTCGCGCGACTCCTTGATCGGCTTGCCGCCGTCCAGGGTCTCGACGACGGCCAGCTCCCGGGCCCGCTCCTGGATCAGCCGCGACAGCCGGAACACGTAGCGGGCGCGGCGCGAGGCCGGCAGGGCGGACCAGGCGGGGAACGCCTCGGCCGCCGCCGTGGCGGCGCGGTCCACGTCCGCCTCGTCGGCCTCGGCGACCTCCGAGAGGACCTCCTCCGTGGCCGGGTTCACGGTCGGGAAGCGGCGGCGGGAGTGCGCGCGGACGAACCGGCCGCCGATGAACAGGTCGTACCGGGGCGCGATCCGGACGTGATCGGTCGCCTCCGGGGCCGGCGCGTACTCGAAGGGCGCCGCCGCCGCCAGGTCGGTCCGCTTCGCGATGGCCACCCGTCAGTCCTTGGTGAAGTAGTCCTCGGACTGGTAGGCGCCGGTGCGCTCCTTCTCGATCTGCATCAGCACGTCGTTGAGCAGGCTGGAGGCGCCGAGGCGGAACCGGTCCGGGGTCATCCAGTCCTGGCCCAGCGTCTCCCAGAGCAGGACCAGGAACGCGATCGCCTGCTTCGACGTGCGCATGCCGCCGGCCGGCTTGAAGCCCACGGCGCGCCCGGTCTCGCGGTGGAAGTCGCGGATCGCCTCCATCATCACCAGCGCGACCGGCAGCGTCGCCGCCGGCTGGACCTTGCCCGTGGACGTCTTGATGAAGTCGGCGCCGGCCGCCATGGCCAGGATGCTGGCCCGGCGCACGCTGTCGTACGTGCCCAGCTCGGCCGTCTCCAGGATCACCTTGAGGTGCGCGCCGCCGGCGGCCTCCTTGACGGCGCCGATCTCGTCGTAGACCTTCTCGTGGTCGCCGGCGAGGAAGGCGCCGCGGTCGATGACCATGTCCACCTCGTCGGCGCCCGCGGCGACGGTCTCGCGCGTCTCGGCCAGCTTCACGTCGGTGAACGACTGGCCGGAGGGGAACGCGGTGGCGACGCTGGCCACGTGCACGCCCGTGCCGCGCAGGCGGTCCACCGCGACCGGCACCAGGGCGGGGTAGATGCAGATGGCGGCGACGGACGGGATGGTGTCGTCGCCCGGCTTCGGGCGCAGGCCCTTGGCGCAGAGGGCGGCGACCTTGCCCGCGGTGTCGGCGCCCTCCAGCGTGGTCAGGTCCATGCAGCGGATGGCCAGGTCGAGCGCCCACAGCTTGGACGCCTTCTTGATCGAGCGCTTGGCCAGGGCCGCGGCGCGCTCCTCGACGCCAACCTGGTCCACGGACCGGACCCCGCGCGTCAGCGACCCGAGATGGGCGAGCGAAACGGCTACGGCCATGCAGTGATTATGCGTCGGCTGGATGAGTGAGTCCGACCTCGACGCCCTGGCGAGCGACGCCGACTCGGAATGGGTTGCCGCCTGTGATCTCTTCTGAGCGGATCGAAGCACGAAGCCACGGAGGGCACGAGGACGCACGAAGCGCCTGGTGCCGCCGGATCGCCTCCTTCCCGGAGCTACCCGCGTGGTCTTCGGCGTCGTCGGTGACCATCTCGCCGAGCCCTTCGTGCGTCTCCGTGGTCTTCGTGCCTTCGTGCTTCAGCTCACCAGGACAGATCACCGTCCCCCCATCTTGGGCTACGGCACGAACCCGACGATGCCGGGGTCGCTGAGGGGGACCCAGCGGACGTCGGCGATGCCCTCGCCCAGCACGTTGGCCTCCGCCACCGTGAACCCGCGGCCGTCCGGATCCACGTCCACCACCAGCGCCACGTGCCCGTACACGCCGTACCCGGGCGCGAACGCGCGCCAGGACAGGATCGCCCCGACGGTCGGGCGCGCGCTCGTGACGAAGCCGCGCGACGCCAGGTTGCGGACCCAGCCCTCGCCGTTGGCGTGCGCCACGATGCCCCGCTCGTACGCCACGTACCACGTGCACTGGCCGTACGGCAGGCCGCCCACGTCGAACCCGCCCCGCGGCGTCCTCGCGAACAGCGGGGCGACCGGGATGTACATCGAGGCCCACGGCCGGTGCGGCGGCCTGGGCAGGGACTGGAGGATGGGCCCCGCCGACTGGCCGGCCGTCTGCCCGCCCTGGGGCGGCGAGACCGGGCTGTCCACCTGGGGCTGCGACGCCGCGGCCGCCTGGGCCTGCACGGCGGGCGGGATCAGGGTCAGCGCCGCGACGTACATCGCGAACGGCGCCACCAGCAGCATCGCAAGGACGCCCAGCACGGCGGCCCCCCCGATGGCGAGCGGTCTCACGCGCTGCCGCTGGCCGTCATCGCGGCGTCGGTCCGGATCAGGTTCCACTCGCCGGGCGCGACCCGGTGCTGGACGACGAAGCTGCGGCCGTTGACGCGCCACAGCGCCTCGCCGACCCGCAGGTGCAGGATCCGCTCCACCTCGGTCGCGTTGAGGCCCAGCAGGGCGCGGAGGTCGTTCGTGTCGGACGTGGACTGGCGGTAGATCACCTGCGTCTGCGTGAGCGTGAGCATCTGCTCGGCGCTCTTGTGCAGCTCGGTGCCCTCGTCGGCCATCCGGCGCAGGTCGGACAGGTGGTGCATGACCAGGATCGTCTGCACGCCCGTGGCCCGGGCCAGCCGCATCTGGGCCTGCAGGCGCCGGACCAGGTCCAGGTCCTGCAGCACGGCCCACGCCTCCTCGACGTGGAAGATCAGCTGCTGGTGGCCGGCCAGGTGCGAGATCAGCGCGGCCGACCACGCCGACGCGCAGCGCAGCACCGCCTCGAACGCCGGCGTGTTCAGCACCATCGACAGGTCGACGTTGACCACGTCGTTCAGCTCGCGCAGCTCCGCGGACGTCGGCCCGTCGCAGATGCCGGCCAGGGGGCCGGTCAGCAGGGCGCGCATCCCCAGCGCCAGCGGCCGGCAGTCCTCGGCGAACTTGGCCTCCGACTGGTATCCGAGCAGCCGGCCCAGCTCGGGCCGGGGCGAGCTCAGCGCGCGCAGCACCATGGGCAGGTCCGGCGCCCGGTCGGACGCGCCGGCCAGCTCCTGCCACGTCTCCAGCAGGATCTGCTGCTCCTCGACGGACAGCGGGCGCTTGAAGATCCACTGCAGCAGGCCGTTGAGCAGCGTGACCTGGGCGCCCTCCAGCAGGCCGCCCTCGCCAGCCACGAACTCCAGCGGGTTGATCCGCGTCGGCAGCCCGCGCCCGAGCTTGACCGAGACCGCGCCCATGCTCTCCATCAGCGGGCCGTTCTCGCCCTTCGGGTCCAGGCACCAGATGCCGCGCCCGAACAGCGCCCGCGAGCGCCGCAGGTACGTCTTGACCAGGCTGCTCTTGCCGCTGCCCATGTCGCCGATGACCAGCAGGGCGGGGTGGGTCAGCACCTGGCGGCGGTACAGCTCGTACGGGTCGAAGTAGAAGCCGCCGCCGTGCGGCGTCGTGCCGATGTAGATGCCGGCCGAGCCCAGGCCGGGGTCCTGAACGAACGGGTACGCGGCCGCCAGGACCCGGACCGTCTCGCGGTGGGGTCGGGAGATCTCCGGGAGGTCAGAGAGCACTGATCCGGCTCCGGTCCTTCAGCCCGAGTCCGATGGGCAGCGAGAACGCGAGACCGGCGGCCTGCTGGCCGTACATCCTGACGATCTGGAGCTTGGAGCGGCGGGCCAGCGCCTCGACGCGGGCGCAGTCGCGGGCCAGGTGGCCCTGCCAGAAGGCCGACACCACGATGAAGGTCGCGAAGTGGTACTCGCCGTAGCCGACGGCGATCTCCTGCTCGCGCCGGGCGGTCGCCGCCAGCTCGGCCTCCTGCGCGGCGGTGGTCAGGAAGCCGCGCTTCTCGCGCTCGTTCCTGGCCGACATCTGCGCCACCAGCGAGGCCTCGGCCTGCCGCTGCGATGTCGCCAGGTCCATCGGCTGGAGGATCATCGACACGGTGCGGCGCACGCCGGTGGCCGCCAGCAGCGGCGTCAGGAACCCGAGCCCCACGTCGATGCGGGGGTACTCGTCTACCCAGTACACGGCGTGGTAGGCGTCGTCGGCCCGGACGTAGTCCCACTGCACCTCGACCGCCGTCGGCCAGGCCTGCTCGGGCCGGAGCTGGAGGCTCTCGTTCGTCTGGCGGTCGGTCGTGTCGGGGACGTAGCCGCGCCGGATGACGGCGGTCAGGTCGGACGCGCCCAGGTAGCCGTCCACGCTCACGCCGGCGCTGCTCAGCTTGTCGGCGAGGTCGGTCAGCGTGTCGAACAGCACCCGCTCGCGCGCCATCTGCAGGTTCCAGGCCCCGCGCACCGCGTCGGCGGTGCGCCGCAGCGAGATCGTGACCGCCATGTAGAACTCGTGCCGCATGGTGTCCGTCGAGTGCTGCTCCAGCAGCTGCTCGTACTCGTCGTCGACCTTCGCCCCGGACGACTTCAGCCAGGCCACGTGGGCCTCCCCGCCGTCCGGCACCGAGCGCGTCACCCACTGCAGCCGGGTCACGTAGTCGCCGGAGCGGCAGTAGTCGGCCAGCAGCGTCATCCAGCCCGCCGCGAGCGCCTCCTGGTGCTCGGACGTCAGCAGGTCGAACGCCTGGCCGCTGATCCGCAGCAGCGCCGTCCACGTCTGCCGCCTGGTGTCCTCGACGATGCCCAGGTCGCGGCCGCCGAGCAGCCGGATCCCGGCCCGGTCGAGCGGCGGCGGCACCCGGCCCAGCACCTGCATGCGGTCCCGGATGCCCTCGAACGGCGCCGGCGACCGCCAGTCGCGGCGGCCGGTCATCGAGTCCCGCAGGTACGAGAGCATCGGCGGCACCAGGTCGGCCACCGTCATCCCGTTCAGCACCGGGAACCACAGCGCCAGGACCATGATCGCGACGACCACCATCGCGATGGCCACCGTGACGTACGAGGGCCACAGCGCGATCAGGCCGACGGCCAGGATCGCGACCACGCCCAGGCCGACGATGTGGCGGAGGGCGAGCGGTCCGACGATGGTGCCGCGCGGCCGCGGCGAGAAGCGATAGGACTCGCTCATGCTCAGCTGGTTCCCTCCACAGACCCATCGGTCGACTTGCGCAGGATGGCCTTGCCCCGGCCCACTCCCGACGCCGAGGCGACCGCGACCGGCGCGGCCGGCAGCCCGCCGCGGCCGTTCGCGCCGCCACCGCTCCCGTTGCCGTTGACTGAAACCGCCGCGGCGGTCGGGGCGGGGGCCGCCGGCGCCTCACCGCTCGTCCCGCCGATCGCGTGCTCCAGCCGCTGCCGGACCTGGAGCTGGCCGGCCACCGCGGCCTCGGCGCCGCCGAACAGCGCGAACGGCACCAGGGGCGCCAGCAGCGCGACCAGCAGCAGCATCACGGCCTCGACCATCGAGATCAGGTCGAGCGGCGTGGTGGCGATCAGGCCCACGCCCAGGCTGAGCACGATCACCATCACGGGCTTGGCCAGGATCACCGCGACGATCACGCGCAGGAACCGCCGGGCCAGCCCGAAGCCGGCGCCCCAGGCGGAGCTGGCCAGCGCCAGCGGCCAGAACAGCACCACGAGGTACACGGCCACGCTGCGCGCCGGGGGCGGCATCTGGAAGATGCCGGACAGGTTCTGGAACGCGTTGGACAGCGTGGTCGGGCCGGCGATGTAGAAGCCGAGGTCGTCCGTCAGCCGGACGATCGTGGCCAGCAGGCCCGGCGCGATCACGATGCCGATCGCGACCAGGCTGGGGTAGCCGAACGCCGCGTACGCCAGCCGCATCCCGTTGCGGGTGACGGCGAAGAACGCGGCCGCGGCCATGCCGACGCCGAGCGCGATCAGCGCGGCCACGACGGCCGCGCGCTGGTAGTACTGGCTGAAGTAGGCGCCGGTGAGGTCGGGGCTGATGAGCGTCTTCGTGGACTGGCTCGTCTGCTGGCCCGCGCACAGCGGCGTGGCGGCGGCCTGGCTGCCCGGGATGTCGGGGCTGCCGGTGAGCGTCAGCTCGCAGCCCAGGCCCAGGATCACGTTGCGGGCCGCGTCCGCGACCAGCTTGGTCATGCTGTCCCAGATCGTCGCGGTCACATCGCTCGTGGACGTCTGCAGACAGCTCTGGAAGTTGGTGACGCCGCAGTCGGCGGCCGAGGCGGACGCCGACGGCGACGGGGACGCGGCCGCCGAGGCGGTGGGGGAGGGCGAGGGCGACGCCGCCGCCGACGGCGATGGGCTGGGGCCCGTCGAGGCGGACGGCCTCGGCGTTGGCGTGGGCGCGGCGGCCGCGAACGCCACCGTGCCGAGCAGGCCCACGGCGGCCAGGCCCAGCAGCGCGGCGGTCGCCCGCCGGACTAGCGGCCCCATGCCTGCCAGTCCACCTGGTCGGGAGGCTGTGTCGCCGTCTGCGCCTGTGTCACGAGCGGCACGGGGCCGAGCGTGGTCCCCTGCTGGCTCTGGCTGGGCACGTACTTCCAGTCGCCGGATTCCCAGTGCAGGACGACGTTCTCGGTCACGTACAGCGCGCGGAAGACCTGGGGGCTGTACTCGATCAGGTTGGCCCAGACGCCGACCGTCGCGTCGGTGTCCGTGTAGCCCTGGAGCGTCACCGAGAGCGGGTACAGGTGGGCGCCGGCCCGGAACCCCTGCGACCGCGCTGTGATCACCCCGTACGAGTCGTTGTAGCTCTTGATCGAGGCGAGGCGCGACTGGACCATCGACGCCTGCTCGCCGCTGACCGTGTACGCGGCCACGCGCTGCCGCTCGGTCGTGTCGTCGACCGGGAAGATGGGCGTCGCGGCGGCCTCCGCGTACGTCACGGCGGCGGCCAGGGCGCCGGCCTGGTTGTGCGCGTAGCCCACGCCCACGCCGAGGACCTGGTGGCTGGGGCCGGCCGGCGACGTGATCTGGATCGTCTGGGACGACTGCCCGCCGCACGCGACGAGCAGCAGCGCGACCACGATCCCCCCCACCCCGAGCCTCCCCCGCGAGGGCAGAGGGGGCAGCAGCCCCGGCTTCACGAGTGGGCCCGGCTGAAGACCGTGTTCATCACGACGAGGATCGACCCGATGACGACCACACCCAGGATCGAGTAGAGCAGGCCGCGCATGCCGGCCGACCGCATCTCCACGTTGCGGCTGACGCCGCCGACGGCGATCATGCCGCCGCTCGCCAGGCCGGCGATCACACAGGCGACCAGGCTGATGTACATGACCAGACCGAGCACTTGCGTGACGAGGGGTTGATGGGACCGATCTGCACCGCCGCACTACCTCCTCGGATCTACCGGGTGCCGACTCCCCGCCGTTCGCGGCTAGCCGATGTTAGCAAGAGGCCGTGCCGCGCGCGATACCCTAATGTCCCATCGCACGTCGCGAACGCCCATGCGCGGCCGCCGCCGCCGACATGACCGACCGCCCGATAATTAGCGGGCCCCTCCACCATGAGCCGAGACATCGCACAAGACCTGCTGGGAAGACTGCTCGGAACGTATGAGCTGGTCGACATCGTGGGCGCCGGGCCCTATGGAACGGTCTTTCGCGCGCGGGACCTGAAGGAGCAGGCCGAGGGGTGGCGTGCCCTCAAGGTCATGCTGGGCCCGATCGCCGACCTGACGACGTTCAAGTTCCGGCTGCCCATCGAGATGCGCACCGCCGTGCAGCTCTCCCATCCCAACATCGTCCCGGTCTACCAGTTCGGCTCTGACGAGGGCCGCCAGTACGTGGCCATGGAGTACGTGGAGTCCACGTCGCTGGACATCCAGCTGCGCCAGCTGCCGCTGACCATGCGGCTGACCGACTCCACCGTGCAGCGCTGCCTGCGTGAGGTCGCCCGGGCGCTGGACTACGCCCACGCCCAGCGCGTCGTCCACGGCAACATCAAGCCGTCCAACGTGCTGCTGCGAGCGGGCGGGGGCCACGCGCTCCTCACCGACTTCTGTATCGCGCGGGCGGTGACGGTCGAGCGCATCGCCGAGGCCGGACTGGCCATCGACTGCGCGTACCGGTCGCCCGAGCAGTGCGGCTCCGCGGCCGCGGACCTGACGCCGGCCTCCGACCTGTACAGCTTCGGCGCGCTCCTCTGGTTCGTCGCGACCGGGACGCCGCCGTACGGGAGGGGGATGGAGGCGCGGGCCGGGCACGTCCAGGGCGCGCTGCCCGACCTCAGGCAGGTCGCGCCGCACGTCCCGGCCGCGCTGGCCCCGGTGCTCGCGCGGGCGATGAGCACGGCGCCCGAGCAGCGCTACCCGCGCGCCGACCAGCTGGTCCGCGACTTCGTGGCGGCCGCGACGGCGCCGCCGATCTCGGCTCCGCGGCCGGCGCCACCGCCACCGCCGCCGCCGCCGCCCACACCGGCCACGACGCCGCCGCCGCCACCACCGGACCCCCGGCGCCCGGTCTTCGTCCCGAGCACCGCGCCGGCCGTGACCCCGGGCTCGCCCTGGTCGCCGCCGCCGCTGGCCTCGGCCCCGCCGCCGCCGCCGGTGCCCACGGCCCCGCCACCGCCGCCGCCGATCCCGCCGCCGCCGATCCCGCCCGGCCCCCGGGGCCCGATGGGCCCGGCCCCGGCCCCCGCGCCACCGCCCTCGGCGCCGCCCCCGCGGCGCACGTTCGTCCCGTCCACGGCCCCGGTCGAGCTGCGCTACGCGGCCGAGTGGCGGCCGTTCCCGACGGAGGCCGAGGAGGCGCGGCGCCCGCAGCCGTTCAAGCTGACGTGGCAGATCGTCGCGATCGCCGCCGGTCTGCTGGTGGTGATCCTGGGCTCCCTGCTGTACATCGGGTCGGTCCGCCAGTCCCCCCAGTCGACAACCCAGGCCCACACCAGCACCTCGCCGCCGGTGAGCACCGCGACCGCGCCGCCCGTGAGCCTGCCGCCGGCGACGGCGGCGCCAATCGGCGGCCTGCCGGCGCCGGTCGGCGGCTCGGTGGGCCAGCCGGTCCGCGTGGCCGGGCTCCGGCTGACGGTGGTCCACGTGACGCCCAACGCGCAGGGCGTGCAGACGGCGGCCGGCAGCCGCTTCTACCTCGTCGAGGTCCTGTACGAGAACACCAGCGGCCGGACCGCGCTCGTGAGCCCGTTCGACTGGGCGCTGACCGACCAGGCCGGCCAGGTGTACGACGAGGCCAGGCCGGGCCTCTCCAACGACCTGTCCGAGCGGCAGCTGAAGGCGGGCGCGGAGGCCAGGGGCGTGATCGGCTTCAACGTCATGCCCAATGCCACGGGGCTGGTGCTGCACTTCGCGTCCCAGCAGGACGACGAGGCGGCGACGATCCCGATCGGGTAGCGGCTGCCGGCGGGGCGTGTTCCCCCCTGGCGTCGGCCAGAGCGCCGGGGAGTAGATGCCAGCGACCGTCTCAACCCGCGCCCAGGGTTCAGGCGCAGCGCCCCCCTACTGGGCGCTGTAGATCTCGGCCGAGCCGACGGGCGCCGCCGTCTTCGCGAACGTCGGGCTGCCGCCCGCGGCCAGCACCATGCCGTTCTGGAGCAGGGAGAGCGTGCCCGCCCAGCGGGCGCTGCCCATCGCGGGCGCGGCGGCCCACGTGTTGGTGACCGGGCTGTACGTCTCCGCGCTGGCCAGCGCGCCGCTGTCGGCGCCGCCGGCGACCAGCACCTGGCCCGACGGCAGCAGCACCGCCGTGGGGTAGCGCCGGGCCGTCGGCGGGGCCGCCACGGCCGACCAGTTGCCAATTGCCGGTGAGTAGACTTCCGCCCGCGGCGAGGAGCCGGACATCCCGCCGGTGACGAGCACGCGGCCGTCGAGGAGCAGCGTCGCGGTCTGGTCGGCGCGGGCGGCGCCCATGTTCGTGGCCCGCGACGCGGCCCGACCCTGCGGGTCGATCAGGTCGGCCGTGTTCTGGGGCTGGCTGGTCGTCGAGGCCGACGCGTCGCCGCCGGCGACCAGGATGCGGCCGTCGTCGAGCAGCGTGGCGGTGAGGTCGCTTCGCCCGACCGAGAGGTTGGGGCCGGCCGACCACGAGTTGGCGGCCGGGTCGTACAGCTCGGTGCTCGCGACCGGCGCCGACGCCGACGCGCGCCCGCCCACGACCAGCACCTTGCCGGTCGTCAGGAGGACCGCGGCGTGCCCGTACCGGGCCGTCGGCGNNNNGCGAGCGCGCCGCCCTGGTTCTGACCGCCGACCACGAGGACCTTGCCGCTGGGCAGCAGCGTCGCGGTGTGGCCGAACCGGCCGGCCGCCAGGGACCCGGCCCCCGACCATGCCCCGTTGTTGGGGTCGTACACCTCGGCCGCGGCGACCGCGGTGGCGGAGCCGCCCGACACCTGCACCCCGCCGGCCACCAGCACGCGCCCGTCCCCGAGCACGGTGGCCGTGTGCTGGTCGCGGGCGGTGGCCATCGACTTCGCGGCGGTCCACGTCCCGTTGCGCGGGGCGCCGCCGCCGGTGCCCACGGAGCTGGTGCCGCCGGTCCCGGTGCCGCCGATCGGCGAGGCGGACGCCTGCCCGCTCGGCTGGGCCGAGGGCGTGGGCTGGCTGGTCGCGACCTCCCCGGGCGTCGGGGTGCCGATGACGGGGGTGGGGTGGGGCGCGTTTACCGATCCCACCGGCCCGATCTGCAGCCGGGGCGCGATCCGAGGCAGGAGGAAGATCCCGGCGATGATGGCGGCCGCCACGAGCGCGAGCGTGAGCACGCCGCGGGGCAGCAGCGCCGACTGGCGCATGATGCCGGGGACCTTGATCTCGGCGCCGCCGCGGGGCAGCGCGCTCGCCTCGAACTGGTAGGTCTCCATGGTCGGGCCGAGCCACGGCGTGTACGACGGGCGCACGACGAGCTTCGCCCGCCCGCTCCCCCCGGGCCGGAGCTTGATCACCTTCGGACTGACGCGCAGCTTGCAGTCGCCGTCGGTCTCCTGGGCGGTGAGCGCCACGTCGAGGGGCGTGTTGCCGGCGCTGTGGAGCAGGAGCTTGTGCCGGCCGCGCAGGCGGCCCCGCGACGTCCGCGGGCGCAGCTCGACCGCGAGCTCGCTGTACGGCGCGATCTCGAGGTCGCACTCCTCCACCGCGGCCCGGCCCGGGTCGAGCGAGGACATCGCCCGGAACCCGACGCTGAGGATGCCCGCCGACACGTACCACGACCGGGGCGGCTTGAAGCGGACGACCGCGCGGCCCTCCGTGTTCGGGAAGAGCGAGAGGACCGGGGGCTCGATCTCGGTCCACGCCGCCGCCGGCCCCAGCACCTCGATCCTGTACTCGTCCACCACGAGGCTGTGGCTGTGGAGGCGCAGCTCCAGCGTGACCTCGCCGCCGGGCTCGACGGCCAGCTGGTGCGAGGTCAGCACGAGCGTCGGCAGCTCGCTCATGTCGATATCAACGAGTGGAATCCGATTCTCGTACGCACCCGCCCGCGTGCGACCACAGCCAAGACATTGTGCGGGAAGAGGATGACCGACGCACGCGCGTCAGCGCAATGGGGGTGAACCGTAGGGTCTGGGACATTCGCCCAGCCCTGGGTCACCCGGCCCAGGTGGATCGGAGCCTCCCCCACCACCCGGAGTGGGGGAGGCGTTGGTCAGCGGCGTGAGCCCTGGAAGCAGTCCAGGCAGTACACGGGCCGGCTGCCCGTCGGGACGAACGGTACCTGCGTCAGCCGGCCACAGCTGTTGCAGATGACATCATGCATGACGCGTGGCGCCCTGCCTCCACCTCCGCCTCCGTCCGACTGCCGCCGGTTGTTGCGACAGTCGTTGCAGCGGCGCGGCTCGTGCTGCAGGCCCTTGGACGCGTAGAACTGCTGCTCGCCGGCCGTGAAGACGAACTCCTTGCCGCAGTCACGGCAGTTGAGCAGCTTGTCGACGAAACTAACCATTGCCCCCTCCTCGGGCCTCTCTCTCTTACCTTCCCCCTATCGGCGTCCTGTCGCCGGCCGGTCAAGGGGGGTTCCCGGGCCGCGTCGGACGCCAATGAGCGCTCATCTTATCTCCGATCCCACGGTTTTGGAACACGGAAGACGAAGAGTTGGGGAGGCGGGGCCGCAGATCTTCTGAGTGGGTCCGTCGCAGGCTCCATGAGACGACTCTCACGTACCTCTCATCGAAGCCCGGTCGGGCGGTTGCTAGCGTGGGCCGCGCACATGGTGAGCCAGGAGAAGGCGGTCGCCCTGAAGGCCGGTCTCACGACGGTCGCCGGCATCGCGACCTTCATCATCTTCCTCGCGATCGCGCGCCCCGCCTGAGACGAAGAGGGCTCCCGTCCCCGCGTCGGGGAGGGAGCCCATGGGGGAAGGAGAGAGATCAGGCGGGGGCGGTCTCGGGCTCCATCGCCTCGGACACGGGCGGCGCCTCGCCGGCCATCGCGCCGCGGCCGGCCGTGCGGATCGGGACCTCGCGCATGAACAGCGTCGCCACCAGCGAGACCACGAGGATCGCGGCGGCGATGAGGAAGAGCTCGTGCATGGTGCTGGCGAGGCCGGCGCGGATCGCGTGGATCACCTGGTCGAACAGCGGCACCGCCTGCGGCGGCACGGACGCCCGCAGGTGGGCCAGGTTGGCCGGGTCGAACAGCTGCTGCGGGCTGGTGGTGCCGCCGCCCACGGGCAGCTTGAACGCGGGCGGCAGGTGCAGCGCCGCGACCTGGTCGGAGATGGCGCCGGGCAGGCGGTTGGCCAGGATCGAGCCGAGCACGGCCGACCCGATCGTGCCGCCCAGGTTGCGCCAGAACTGGATCTGGCTCGAGGCCACGCCCAGGAACTGGCGCGGGAGCGCGCTCTGGACCGCGACCAGGGTCAGCGGGAACGTCAGGCCGAGGCCCGCGCCGACGATCACGATGGCCGCCGCGACCTGCCAGGTGGCGGTGCCGACGCCGACCTGCGCGAGCATCAGGATTCCGGCGATCATGATGGCGACGCCGGCGGTGCCGATGAAGCGGTAGCGGCGGACCCGGGTGATCAGCTGGCCGGCCAGCGTGCTGAACCCGATCAGGCCGATGAACATCGGCGTCAGGAGCACGCCGGAGTTGCTGGCGCTGACCGCCAGGACCCCCTGGTAGAGCAGGGGCACGAACAGGATCGTGCCGAACATGCCCAGGGCGCTGAAGAACGCGATGACCACCGACACCGAGAAGACGTTGTTGGTGAACAGGCTGAACGGGATGATCGGCTGGGCGACGCGCCGCTCCCAGAGGAAGAAGCCGACGAGCACGACGGCGGCGACGGCCAGCAGGCCCACCACCTCGGGGTCCGTCCACTTGTGGTCGCTGGTCAGGGAGAACGCGACCAGCATCGGCACCAGGCCGGCGGCCAGCGCGACGCAGCCGACCCAGTCGATGTCGCGGATCTGGGCCCGCGAGCGGACGGCCGGCAGCGCCAGGGAGACGAGCACCACGGCCATGACGCCGACCGGCACGTTGACGTAGAAGACCCAGCGCCAGCCCGGCCCGTCGGTCAGCCAGCCGCCGATCGTCGGCCCGATCACGGCGGAGAGGCCGAACACCCCGCCGAACACGCCCTGCATGCGGGCGCGCTGGTCGGGCGGGAAGATGTCGGCCAGCACGGCGAAGACGGAGGCGAACAGCATGCCGCCGAACAGGCCCTGCGTGCCCCGGAAGATCACGAGCTCCGCCATGTTCTGCGAGATGCCGCACAGGGCCGAGCTGGCGACGAACCCGACCATGCCCGCGAGCATGAAGGGCTTGCGGCCGAACATGTCCCCGAGCTTGCCGGCGATCGGCAGGATGATCGTGGACGTCAGCAGGTACGCCGTGGTCACCCAGGCGTAGTAGCTGAGCCCCTGCAGCTCGGCCACGATGCGCGGCATCGAGTTCCCGACCACGGTCTGGTCGAGCGACGCCAGGAGCAGCGACATGGCCACGCCCGCGGTCGCCAGGATCTTCTGGTTCCGCGACAGAACGATGTTCGACGCCAATGTACCTCCGTCCTCCGTGTCAGATTTGCCCTGCATTATGTCAGATTGTGAAGTCGGTTGTGTCATTCTGGCAACGCTGCTTCCTCGATCTTGCTGGCGAGCTTGAGGCACAGGTGGCGCATCTGGATCAGCTCCTCCTGGCTGAAGCCGGCCAGCAGGCCCTGCTGCTGCCGGAGGGAGTCGTCGCCCATCGCGTTCACCCGCTCGCGGCCCCGCTCCGTGAGCTGGGCCAGGACCGAGCGCCGGTCCTCGGGGTCCGGGACGCGCGTCACGAGCTCGTCCCGCTCCAGGTGGTCGATCAGGCCGGTGATGTTGCGGGGCGTGACATGCATGCGGGCGGCCAGCGCGCCCAGCGGCACGGGCGCGCCGGCGTGGCGCAGCATGAAGAGGATGCCCAGGCGCGTCTCGCTCAGGCCCTCCCTCTCGCACCAGCGCTCCATGCGGCCGCGGAGCTGGCGGGCGGCGAGCCCGATGGCGGCGAACGCCTCGACGGCCGCGAGGGCCTCCGCCGGCACGCGCTCGCCGAGCACCTCGCGCATCTGGGGGCTGTACAGGCGGCCCTGCTCATCGGTGGCGACGGTCAACCGCTTGGACCATTCGCTTGTGGGCGTCTTCATAGTGAACCACTTCATTATTACACGATTCAGTACCTCGCCGGCGAGGATGGGCAGGAAGGCGTGATCGCGGCGGTCGGGGACCTCCTGCTCGACGTGACGATCGCGCCCGAGGGCGAGCTGGTCCCGGACGACGAGCGCGACGCCCGGATCGAGCTGGGCGGCGGCGGTCAGGCGGCCAACTTCTGCGCCTGGGCGGCCAGCCTGGACGAGCCGGCCCGGCTGATCACCAGGGTGGGCGACGACGAGGCGGGCCGGCGCCTGGTGGCGGAGCTGGAGGCGGCCGGCGTCGAGGTGCTCGGGCCCCGGGTGGCGGGGCCGACGGGCGCGATCGCGGTGCTGGTCGGTCCGGACGGCAGGCGCACGTTCGCCCGCCAGGCGGGCGCCAGCCGGGGCCTGCGGCCGGAGGACGTGGAGCCGGCCTGGCTGGAGGGGGTGCGGCTGCTCCACGTGTCCGCGTACGCGCTGTACGGCGGGGCGGCGGCCGCGGCCCTGCGGGCGGCGGAGCTGGCCCGGGCGGGCGGCGCGCTGGTGTCGGTGGACCTGTCGTCGGCGGAGGACCTGCGCGCGTATGGGGGCGAGCGCCTGGCGGCGGACCTGGGCCGGCTCGCGCCGGAGCTGCTGTTCGCGACGGAGCGGGAGGCGGCCGAGCTGGAGCTGACCGCGCCGGCCGCGACGCTGGCCAAGGTGCCGGTCGTGAAGCTGGGCCCGAGGGGCTGCCGGGTCTTCGACCGCCGGGTGCCGGCGCCCCTGGTCAGCGTGCGGGACGGCACCGGCGCGGGCGACGCGTTCGCGGCGGCGTTCTGCGTGGCGTACCTGGACGGCGCGCCGCCGCTGGAGGCGGCGGGCCGGGCGGTCCTGGTCGCCGCCCGGGCGCTGTCCAAGCTGGGGGCCCGGCCGTGAGGCGTGGGCGTCGGCCCGCTTCGCGTTGGTCTCGGCGCCGCGGTTGGGTGTCGGGTCGATGAGGGGGGCGGGCGCGACTGCGGCGCAGGTGGACACTTTGCACGGTGGCGGTCCGCACGTGGACCGGTTGCCACCCGGAGGTGAGCCGATGCCAGCCCGCCAGCTCCCCCTCATCGACCTCCCACACGAGGGCGTCGCGCCGGCGCCGTGCGGGCCGTGCCGAGGCCCGAAATGAGCGAGCTCCCGCTGACCCTCAGCCCGGAAGTGGCCGACGCCCTCGCCGCCGGGGCGCCCGTGGTGGCCCTGGAGACCTCCATCGTGGCGCAGGGCCTGCCCGCGCCCCACAACCTGGAGGCCGCGCTCGCCTGCGAGGCCGCTGTCCGCCACGCCGGGGCCGTCCCGGCCACCGTGGCCGTGCTCGACGGCGAGCTCCGCCTGGGCCTGAGCCGGGTGGACCTGGAGCGGCTCGCCCTGCCCGGGCCCGAGGTGCGCAAGCTCAGCTCCCGGGACCTGGGGCCGGCCCTGGCGGCCCGCGCCACCGGCGCCACCACCGTGGCCGGGACCACGCGCGCCGCCGCCCTGGCCGGGGTCCGCTTCATGGCCACGG
>VBJR01000387.1 GCA_005880175.1 Chloroflexota bacterium | reverse complement strand
AGAACGCGCGCGGCAGCCAGCCGGAGTGGGGCCGGCGCCTGGCCGGGGACGGACCCAACTTCCGCGCCGCGCTGGACTGGAGCCTGGGCGCGGCACCGGACCTCGCCCTGCGCATCGCGGCCGGCCTCTCCTGGTTCTGGCACACCCGCTCCAACCTGGCCGAGGGCCGGCGCTGGCTGGAGCGGGCGCTGCGGGCCGCGGACGGGGACCCGGCGGCGCGGGGGCAGGCGCTCCACGGGGTGGGCCAGATCGCGTACCGCCAGGGCGACTGCACGGCCGCGCAGGCGTTCCTGGCCGGGGCGCTCGAGATCCAGCGCCAGCTCGGCGACGCGCCCGCGACGGCGCGCACGCTCCGCAGCCTGGGCCTGGCGGTGCTCTCCCTGGGCGACTACCGGCTCGCCGACCAGTGCCTGGAGGAGGCCCTCGCCATCCAGCGGGTCCACGGCGACCGGTTCGACGTCGCCCGGCCTCGCCATCTCGATCGGGACGCACGGCGAGCTCGCGCTGGAGGTCGGCGAGTACGACGCGGCCCGCTCGCACCTGCTGGCCAGCATCGGCCTGCTGACCAGGCTGAACGACGCGGCCAGCGTCGCGTACCGGCTGGAGGGGTTCGCCCGCCTGGCCGCCGCCTGCTCGGACCCGGAGCGGGCGCTGACGCTAGCCGCCGCGGCGGCCGGCGTGTGGAGGCGGTCGGGCGCCGTGGCGGTGCCGCACTGGCGGCGGCGCGTCGAGGAGTCGATGGCGCCCTGCCGGCGGGCGCTGTCGCCGCTCGCCGCCGAGGCCGCCGAGGCGCTCGGGGCGGCCATGACCACGGGGGAGGCGGTGGCCTACGCCACGGACGTGGCGGAGCCCGAGCCCCGGCGCGGCGGACGCGACGGCGGCCCGCCACCCTGGGCCTCGGCCCGCTCCCGGGATGCCGGCCTGTCGGCGCGGGAGTGGGACGTGCTGGCCCTCCTGATGACCGGCCTCTCCAACCGCGTCATCGCGGCGCGGCTCTCGATCAGCCCGAACACCGTCAACAAGCACGTGGCCCGGATCCTCGAGAAGCTGGTGGCGCGGTCGCGCTCCCAAGCGATCGCGATCGTCCTGGGCCTGGAGGTGGTCTAGCCAATGGACGAGGAGCACACCGACCTGCGCCGCCGCCGGGGCAGGTACGGCATCGACGGATCGTTCGACCATGCCCCGCCGGCGGTGCACGCGGCGACGATCGGGGCGGTCGTCGTCGGGCTGGCGGCCGCGGCCGTGGCCGGCATGGCGCGCGGCCGGCGGACGCGGGGCCTCGTGGCGGGATCGGCCGCGGCCACGCTGGCGGGCGGCGCCGTGACGTACCTCCACGCCTCGCGGCGAGGCAAGTTCCTGGTCTGGGCGGACCTCCTCGAGGGTCTGCGGCTGAAGGGCGACGAGCGGCTGCTCGACCTCGGCTGCGGCCGGGGCGCGGTGCTGATGCAAGCCGCCCGCCTGCTCCCGAAGGGCCGCGCGGTCGGGGTGGACCTGTGGCGATCGGACCAGTCCGGCAACTCGCCGGAGGCGACGCGCCGGAACGCCCGGCTCGAGGGCGTCGAGGACCGGGTCGAGACGCTGACCGCCGACATCACGAAGCTGCCGTTCCCCGACGGCTCGTTCGACGTCGTGGTGAGCAACCTGGTGCTGCACAACCTCCCGGGGCGGGCCGCGCGCAGGGCGGCCATCGACGAGGCGGCGCGCGTCCTCCGTCCCGGCGGACGCCTCCTGGTCGCCGACCTGGGCTTCACGCGGTCGTATGCCGACCGGCTACGGGAGCTCGGGCTCCGGGACGTTCAGCGGCGCAACCTGGGGTGGCGGATGTGGTACGGCGCTCCCTGGTTCCCCACCCACGTGGTCACCGCGGCGCGCCCGCCGGCTCCGGTCGAGGCGCGCGAGCCCGCCGCACCAGCACGGCGACGGCCAGCACGACGAACACGGCCGTGACCATGATCGCGACCGGGACGAATCGGGTCTTGAGCAGGTGCCGGACCTCCGGCCCGTGCATGCCGATCGCGTGGAAGTGCTTCTCGAACCACTGGTCGAGCATCGGGACCCGTTCGATCTGGGAGTCCACCCAGTTGGACAGCCGATCCTGCCATGCCATCGGTCACGCCACGCTACCGCGCGTAGGCGGTCCGGGCCTATAGGGCAACCGTCCCGGGCCGGCCGGCCTGACCCACGAGCT
This sequence comes from Chloroflexota bacterium, assembly GCA_005880175.1. The sequence goes on along the minus strand of VBJR01000387.1, from coordinate 4,389 downwards.
ACAGCCAGGGGGCCAGCGATCTGTCCGAGTGAGCTGAAGCACGAAGGCACGAAGCGCACGGAGACGCACGAAGGGCTGGGCGAAAATGGTCACCGACGACTGCCGAAGACCACGTGGGTTGCTCCGGCAACGAGGCGAAGCGGCGGCACCACGCGCTTCGTGCGTCTTCGTGTCCTTCGTGGCTTCGTGCTTCGATCCGCTCAGATGGCTATCGCGCGCCAACCCGTTCCGGAGTTGGCGTCGCTCGCCAGCACCTCGAATCCGGTACCACTGCGCTACAGCCAGGGGGCCGGCTCCTCCACGGCCTCGGTGAGGTCGCGCAGGAACCGCGCGGCGCGAATGGCGTCCACCATGCGGTGGTCGCACGACAGCGTCAGCGCCAGCACCGGCCGCACCTGGGGCCGGCGCTCCACCGGCGCGTCCACGCCGTGCGGGCCCAGGTCCACGACGGAGAAGGTGGCGCCGGCGAGGTCCGGCGCGCGCAGGCCGCCGGTGCGCGCCCGCTCCTCCAGGTCGGCCCGGCGGGCCGAGAGCGCGCGGAGGTCGAGCTGGTCGGCGCCGTGGATCACGGGCGCCACCTGGCCGTCCTCGACGGCCACGGCCACCGCCACGTTGATGTCGTCGCGCCCGCCGTTGACGACCGGGTGCCGGGCCAGCGTCGCGGCCGCCAGGCGCACCACGAGGTCCGTCTGCGTCACGCCGGGCGGCTGCCGGGAGCCGGCCACGATCAGCTGGCTGGCGTCGGCCTCGCGGACCAGGAAGAGGTGGGGCGCCTCGCGCCAGCTCCGCGCCGCCCGCTCGCCGGCGAGGCTGCGCAGGCCGCCACCGCCCGGCCGGACGGCGGGCGCCAGCAGGTAGGCCAGCACCGTGCCGACGGCCACCTCCTCGCCCTCGCGGACGCGGATCCCGGAGAGCACGCCGGAGCCGGGCGCCTCGACCTGGATCACGGTCTTCTCGGTCTCCACCTCCAGCAGCGGCTCACCGCGGGTGACCAGGTCGCCCTCGCGCTTCAGCCAGCGCACCAGGCGGCCGGCGCCGTGCGCCTGGCCGAGCGCCGGCATGACGACCTCGACGGCCACGTTTGTCGCTCCTCGTCAGGACGTGAACAGGATCGGAAGCACTGAGCCCATAGTGCACGCCCGGTTCCGCTCATGCGGCGCTGCGGTGCGATTCGCGTCAGCGCGCTGGGCCGACCCAGACGGTCTGGACGTTCTGGAATTCTTGCAGGCCGAACTGGGACAGCTCGCGGCCGTAGCCCGACCGCTTCACGCCGCCGAACGGCAGCCGCGCGTCCGACGCCACCATCCCGTTCACGAACACCGCGCCCGCCTCGATCCGGGCGGCGAGTCGCTTGCCGCGCTCGACGTCGCCGGTCCAGACCGCCGAGCCCAGGCCGAACGCCGAGTCGTTCGCCACGGCCTCCGCCTCCGCCTCGTCGCGGACCCGCACCACCGCCGCCACCGGGCCGAACGTCTCCTCCCGGAACACCGGCATGTCGCGCGTGACCCCCGTCAGCACGGTCGGCTGGAAGTAGTAGCCCCGGCGATCGATCCGGGCCCCGCCCACCGCCGCCCTGGCTCCCATCGCCACCGACTCGTCCACCTGGCGCTCCAGGTCGGTCACCAGGTCGCCCCGGGCCAGCGGGCCGACGTTCGTGTCGCGCTCCATCGGGTCGCCCACCCGCAGCGCACCCACCGCCTCGGCGAAGCGCCGCTCGAACTCGTCCGCGACCTCCTCGACGACGACGAACCGCTTGGCGGCGATGCAGCTCTGGCCGTTGTTCTGGTTCCGCGCCCGGCACGCCACCCGCGCCGCCGCGGCCACGTCGGCGTCCTCCAGGACGATGAACGGGTCCGACCCGCCCAGCTCCAGCACCGACTTCTTGAGGGCGCCCCCGGCGACGGCGGCCACCTGCGCCCCGGCCGCGTCGCTGCCGGTCAGCGTCACCGCGGCCACCCGGCGGTCGCGCACGATCCCCTCGACCGCGGCGCTGCCCACGAGCAGCGTCTGGAACACGCCGTCCGGGAAGCCCGACCGGCGGAACGCGCGCTCCGCCTCAAGGGCCGTCTGGGGCACGTTCGACGCGTGCTTGAGCACCATCACGTTGCCGCCCAGGACGGCCGGGATCGCGGCCCGGAACACCTGCCAGAGCGGGAAGTTCCACGGCATCACGGCCAGGATCACGCCCAGCGGCTGGAACCGCACGTAGCTCTCCGTCGCGTTGGCCGGCACGGCGAGCGGGGCCAGCATCTCCTCCACGTGCTCGGCGAACCACTCCGCCGTCCACGCGCACTTGTCCACCTCCGCCTCGGCCTCGACGACCGGCTTGCCCATCTCCGCCGTGAGCAGCGCCGCGAGCCGCGGGCGGTCGTGCCGCAGGTACGCCGACAGCTCGGCGAACCGGGCCGCGCGCGAGCTCACGGGCGTGTCCCGCCAGCCCTGGCGCGCCGCCCAGGCCGGGGCCAGCGCGCGCTCGACGTCCTCCGGCGTGTGCTCCTCGAAGCTCGCCAGCTCTTCTTCGGTGGCCGGGTTGACGGAACGGATGGGCATCAGGTGCGCACCTCCTCCGTCCCAGTCTCACACACGACCGATCAACCGAACGGTTGATGGAGTTCGAGCCGGGCAGACGATTCGCCCGGGCCGGGGCGCGACCGACCCTGGAGCCATGCCAGTCATCGAGGTCGAGAACCTCCGCAAGCGGTACGGCGAGCGCCTGGCCGTGGACGGCGTCTCCTTCAGCGTGGAGGCGGGCGAGATCTTCGGGATCGTCGGCCCCAACGGCGCCGGGAAGACCACCACGGTCGAGTGCGTCGAGGGCCTCCGCGCGGCCGACGAGGGCGACATCAGGGTGCTGGGCCTGGACCCGCGCCGCGACGGCGTCGAGCTCCACCGGCGCCTGGGGGTCCAGCTCCAGGAGAGCGCGCTCCCGGACCGGATGCAGGTCGGCGAGGCGCTGGACCTGTACGCGTCGTTCTACACGCGGCCGGCCGACACCCGCCGGCTGCTCGAGGACGTCGGGCTGGCGGGCCAGCGCCGGGTCCGGTTCGGCCGGCTCTCCGGGGGCCAGAAGCAGCGCCTGTCGATCGCCCTGGCGCTCGTGGGCCGCCCCGAGATCGCGGTGCTCGACGAGCTGACCACCGGCCTCGATCCCAACGCCCGGCGTGCCACGTGGGACCTGATCGAGCAGGTGCGCGAGCACGGCGTGACCGTCGTGCTGGTCACCCACTCGATGGAGGAGGCGGAGCGGCTGTGCGACCGGGTGGCGGTGATCGTCGCCGGCCGTGTCGTCGCGGTGGACACGCCCGCCGGCCTGGTCGCCCGCGTGGCCGCGGAGCAGCGCATCCGCTTCCGGCCGCTCGCCCCGCTGGACGACGGCCTGCTGACGGCGCTCCCGGAGGTCCGCGCCGTGACCCGGAACGGCTCCCAGGTGGTGGTCACCGGCACCGGCAACCTCCTGCACGCGGTCACGTCGGTGCTCGCGCGCAACCAGATCGTGGCCGCGGAGCTGCGCATGGACCAGGCCAGCCTGGACGACGCGTACGTCGCCCTGACCGGCCGCTGCTAAAAGAGAGGAGGCGAACCCCATGACCGGACTCCCCCGACTGACGCTGATGGAGCTCAAGCTGTTCCTCCGGGAGCCGCTGGCCGTGTTCTTCTCCGTCCTGTTCCCCGCCCTCCTGGTGGCGATCCTCGGCAACGTGCCCAGCTTCCGCACGCCCGCCCGGGACATCGGCGGCCTGCGCGTGATCGACCTGTACGTGCCGATCGCGATCACGTTCGTCCTCGTCATGCTGGCGCTGAACGTGGCCCCCACCTTCCTCGCCACCTACCGGGAGCGCGGCGTGCTGCGCCGGCTGGCGACCACGCCAGTCCGGCCGCTCACGCTGCTGGCGGCGCAGATGGCGATGGGCCTGGGGACGGCGGTCTTCTCGGTGCTCCTCGTGCTCGCCGTCGGCCGGCTGGCGTTCGGCGTCGCGCTGCCCCGGCAGCCGGTCGGGTTCGCCCTGGCGCTCGTGCTGGCCGCGGCGGCCGTGTTCGCGATCGGCCTGCTGCTGGCCGCGGTGGCGCCCAGCGCCCGGACCGCGCAGAGCCTCGGCTCGGTGCTCATCTTCCCGGTGATGTTCTTCGCGGGCCTGTGGGTGCCCCGGGCGGTGATGCCGGAGCTCCTCCACCGCGTCAGCGACTTCACCCCGCTCGGAGCGGGCGTCCAGGCGCTCCAGGACGCGACCGGCGGCGCCTGGCCCCAGCCGCTGCACCTGGCGGTCATGGCCGCGTACGTGGCCGTGTTCGGCCTCCTCGCGGCGAGGGCGTTCCGCTGGCAGTGAGCACCTGGAGAGACGCCTTCTGGGGCCAGCCCGCCGTCCACCTCAGCAGGCCGGACCTGGCCGT
>VBJR01000386.1 GCA_005880175.1 Chloroflexota bacterium | reverse complement strand
TCCAAGCTCGCCGCCAGCCCGCGCCATCTCATAGATGGATACGAACTCAGACCCCTCCTGGCCACTCTCTCAGCGCCAAAATGTCGCGCCGAATTTGTGAGGTTATCGCGATCTCGATGTCACGACCTCAGAGGCTCGGCGCTCGAGACCACCCGCCGGACTACGAGTCATTGCGATGGTTAGTCGCGAGTGGCTGGTGTGAACCCCCGCTCGCACAATGTATCGATCGTGGCTCCGCCATCGCCGTAAACCAGCGTGCCGGTCTCCCAGTCGAGGCCGACATCGTTCAGGCCACGCTTCCGAAGTAGCCAATCATAGTTCAGCAGCGCGGTACGCGTCTCGTCGGTCACAGCATCGAGATTACCTGGCCAGCCGGGTTCGCGCGGGACCCCGCTCGTGCAGCAGGCCGTCGCCGGCGCCCATCGGCACCCGGCGCTTCGCGCCCGGCAGCACTGCCCGCAGCCAGGTCGGGCCCGACTCCCGCAGCGCCCACGCCAGCCAGCCGGCGCGGCGCACGGCGATGTCGCCGCCGAGGATGCCGAGCTCGACGCCGTCGTGGGACCGGAGCGCGAAGCGCTGGCGAAGTCTGGCTCAGCCGCCCGTGTTGCGCGCCACGCTGGATGAACGAGTGGCGACACTCATCGTGAACGCGTAGCGGTCAGCAGGTAAAGCAGGAGGCTGCCGGGAACCGCGGGTGTGAGCGGCTCCAGCGACAGCCTCGTGGACGTAGGGCGTCAGGCGAACAGATCGAGCTGCCGGCGGCAGCGGACGTAGTCGGCGTAACGGCGACGTGCGGCGGGGATGGTGGAGCCGAGTCGTTCGGCGACGCGATTCCAGGTGTAGCCGTGGTGGCGAGCGTCGGCGACGGCGTCAGGGAGAAGGGCGTCGGCGCTGACGATGAGGGTGACCAGAGTCGAGATGGCGGCGCCCGGGTCGCGGGGGTCGACGTACCGCCGCCGCGGACGCCACCCCGATCGCCTCCAGGGCGTCCAGCACCGCCGAGCCGCGGGGCTCGATGGGGCCCAGGTCGGCGTCCCCGCGATGGGCCAGGGCCGCGAACTCACCACGGATCTCCACCGCCCGCTCACCGAACCGGCGCACCCAGCCCCTCACCGTGTCCCACGGCGCCCCCGCCGCCTGCGCCACCTCGGCACGGGTCCGCCGTTCGACGTGCCGCGCCATCAGCGCCGCCCCGATCACCTCGACCAGGTCCACCCGCCTCAGCAACACCAGCGTCGGCAGCAGCACGTGGCTGACCAGGCAGCTCCGACAGCGCGACCGCCGGGGCCGCAGCCGGACCGGCCGCCCCTGCTCACGCAGCGTCCGCCATCGAGCGTGACCCCACGGGCGCAGCTCACCGCCGCAACCCACGCAGCTGAGCTCGCCAGCCTGGAGCTGGACCTCCACCGCCTCGGTGTCGGGCTCTACCATCTGCATATCGGTGCACCTCGCATCGGTAGAGAGGGCCGCCTCGATCTCCGGCCAGAGATTTGGCGAGGTGGCCTTCTCGCTGCTCAGGACGTCCAACATCCTGACGGCGACGTCCGCATCGTGAACACCATCGCATCGGCCACGCCGACGCGATCACGATGAGTGGCGGTTCAGCCCTCTACACGCTCAAAACGAGTGGCGCGCAACAGCCCGCTCGGGGCCTGATGTGGCTCGCAGCCGCCGTTCGCGGGAGCCCGTTCTTGCGGTCTGGGCCACCGCCTCGTCACCTTGGCGGTCCGACCGCAGCGACACCGGCCTCGACCGTAGGTTCTGGGCGGCGGCTTACCGGCAGGCACGGGCCGCCATTGCGTCGAGGAGGGCGACGACCCCGAGGAGCACTGCCGGGGCGATGTAGACGATCAGGCCTTTGGGGCCGCGGGAGAAGTACATGCGCCTTTCCATGCAAGGCACCTCTGGACATCTTCTGTTAGTCGCGGACTTGGGAAATCGCGGGTCGTCTTCGAGTGGTTGCCGTCGCTGCGGGCCCGCCCCATGTCGGCCCGCGTGCGCCCGGACAGCGTCTGCTTCTCCAGCCCGGCCCACGCGATCGTGATGCGGAACATCGCCGCGCCGGTCGGTGTCGTGGTGTTGTATGCACGGCTCCTGGAGGGTGCCCAGTCCGCAGGGCCTGGCCCGGTGGCCCCGGGGTAGCCTACCCGCCGCTGCTCGGCCTCGCGGCGAGCAGCACGCCCAACCGCTCGCCGACGTCGGTCGCGTTCAGCACCGCGGGGCTGGCGCACTCCAGCAGCGGCGTCGCCAGCGGGCCGCGGCCCGGCTGGGCCGGCGATGGCCTCGCCTGCTGTCGCACACGCTTGACGCGGTGCCCGAGGACCAGACCTGGCACCCGCTGACCGTCGCGGAGTTCGACCATCTCCAGCGCGGCCAGCAGCAGCGCGAGCGGCGTGGCCGGGTCTGGAAGGTCACGTGGCGCCGCACGAGCGCCATGACCGCCTTACCTACCCGCCGCGGGCTCGGCGCACGTCAGGCGCTCGCGGGCGCTAGAATTTGCCGGCATAGGGCGAAGGGGGATGGAAGAAGACGGACTGGGACCGTGCTGTGAAACCCTCGGGGAACGGGTGTTCGGTTCCCATCGTCAGCTGTGTACCGGGCAGGTTCGATGTGTCCTCGGCGTCCGTGCCTGAACGCCTCGCGGCACCGCTGCTGGCCATCGCCGCCGCGGTGACCCTGTACCTCGGGCTGGTCGTCCTCCCGCCGGATCTGCGGCGCGACCTGGATCAGTGGAGATGGATCGAGGTGCTGGCGGTTGCCCTGGGTCTGCTCGGCCTGTACGGCCTCGTGGGTCCAAGGAGCGTGGCGGTGCGGTTGGCAGCGGGGGCGGTGCGCCGGCTGGGACTTGGGCTCCGCTCCCCGATCTACCGATCGCAGCAGGACAGGAGCGCACCCCGGCTGACCGCCGCGCCGGCGAAGCCGACGTTCGAAGCGTTCCTGAGCCATCGTTATCAGTGCCCTGACGACAATCTCTATTTCTTTCATCTGCTCCAGGACGTCGCCAACGTGCAGTTTCAGGTCGACGAGGACAGCTCCCGGTCATTGAGCACCACGCGGCTTGAACGCCTTATCAGACACGCCGATGCGTTCATCGGCATCTACTCCATTGATTACGACCGTCAGCGAACTCCCGATCGCAACGAGCTCCTCCGCCAGTCGCGCTACTTCCGCCTCGAGCTCGACATGGCGATCCGGTCGGGCAGGCCGACGTTCCTGTTCTTCGACGAGCGGTACGGCGGGCTGTTCGGCAGCCTGCCCGGCGTCACTTATTGCCCATACGATGCCCAGGAGATCCTGAGCACCGCCCCTCCTCCCGCTCGGGATCGTCAGGAGCGCCAGCTCAGCGAGTTCTGCGGCAGGGTCGCGGCCGACCAGGAGCTCCGGCGGATCGGGCCAGGCGTTCCTGCGAATCGGGTAGTCGGGGTGTTCCAACCGCCGCTCATGGCTCCGGATGACTTGAGGTCCGCGGAGGCTATCGACGATGTCCTGCGCGGTGAAGGCTGTTCGATTCGCCGGTTCCCCTGGCCACCAGTCCTCGATCTCCCGACGCAAACGGTCCTGGCCGGCTGCGATTGGATATTGGTGGAGACATCGGCGCCCGAGTGCGCCGCGGTCGTGGCGCACTTGCACGGTCGATTCATCCCAATGATGCGCATGCGCCACGCTGGCCCTTCCGTCGGGTCGGAAGGTGACGGCGAACCAATCCCCGCCGCCGATGCGGTGCTGTTCGGCGGGTTGGAGGTCGGTTATGTCAGGGACGTGCTGTCGTGGTCCGGCAGCGATGCTTTACGGGGGAGCCTGCGGGATCGCGTTCGGCGCACTCTGGAACCGGCGACGAGGATGAATGACACGCAGTCGGCGGTGGCGTACTTCCAGAAGGCGGCCAAGCGCAAGGAACGTGTCTTCCTCAGCTACGCCGGCGTCGACACAGCTACGGCTGCGCCTCTGGTCCATGCCTTCGAGGAGCGCTTCCAGTTCGTGTTCGATTTCAGGAACCGGAGCCTGATCGGACACGGGCGGCCGTGGCGCGAGGTGATATTCGACACTCTGTCCAAGGCAACAGTCGGCGTTCCGCTGATGTCGCACGCAGCAGTGACCCGCGAACGCTGGCGGGACGAGGTGGAGGTCATGCTGACGGCGAGGGACGAGGGCCGAATGAAGGTGTTCCCGATCAAATTGGACGAAGTGCCGACTCCTGTCCACCTCCAGCCCCTGCAGTACCTTCGCGTGGCCGACTACTCACCTAGCGAAATGGTCGAGCAGCTAATTGACCAGCTCGACGAGATGGGCGGCGGACCGCCTCGCACGCGGTGGTAGCCCGGCCCTACCAGGCGCAGTGCCACCTCGACTCAGGCTCGCCATGCCGTGGTGCGGCTGAGTGCCGCTTTGGTCCTGGCGCGCGGCTGGCCCCACGTCGCCGCGTTCCTGAACGGCGCGTGGCCGCCATGGGTGAGCAACGTGGCGAACGTCGTCCAGCTCAGCGGGCCGCCGATCGCGCTCCTCGCGGTGTGGCTCACGCGATCTGCGCGGTCCCACAGCACCGAGCCCGGGGCCGGCGTGGCCGCCCGCCTGCTCGGCCTCCTCGCCCTGCTGCTGCCGGCGCGCGACCGCGAGCGCTTCGTGGGCGAGGTGCTGGCGAACATGGCGGGGCTGCGCTGGCGGCAGCGTGCTGTCGGTGGCGGGCGCGGTGCCGGGGCTGGCCGTGATCGTGCGGTGGGCGCGGCGGCGGGGGGCGTGATAGACCGGATTGGTACCGGAGGTTTGACGTCATGGTCATTGCCGGTCGAGGTCCGCGCTGACGTCGCCGCGCTGAGGGCCTACTCCTCGTCCCCACTCCCCCGCGGCTTGGGCCCCGGCCGGCCGGCCCGGCGCATGGCTTCGGGGAGCTCGGCGAGGTCGATGGGGGGTGTCGGTCGCCCCGCTTCTCATATGAGGTGAGGAGTCCGTCGGCGATCCATCGGAACAGGGTCCGCCGATCCCGCCCACCCGCTCGGCGACGTCGTCCACCGGAGTGCTCCGGGGCATCGGTTGCCGTAGTCGCTGACCAGCGTCACCTGGCCGTCGCGTTCAGAAAGTTTGGCTGCGATGGGTACACAAGGTGCTGCAGCCGGAAGAACCCTTTGTGGGAGGTTCCGAGATGCAGTTCACCGGCGAGACTTTCGTTTGCGTCGAGTGCGAGCAGGTGCTGGCCGCCGACAAGCTCGCGTTCGACACCGACCCCGAGCACCGCCTCGGCGTGTGCACCGAGTGCGACGAGGCGCTGCAGGCGGCCGAAGCGCTGCCGGCCTGGCTGAGCCGGGAGGTGGCGTAGGTGGAGAACCAGACGCCGCAGGGCGCTGTCCTGTACGTGGCGGTCGTGGATCGCCCGTCGGACGGCTTCCGCTCCCGCCGTGAGTACGGCGACTACTCGGCGTTCGTCGGCGAGAACCGAGACGAGGTGATCCAGCGTGCGCTGCGGGCGCGCGAGGACTGGGGCCGCGAGGTCTATCGCGTCCTGGTCGGCGTCCTCGACTCGGAGGCGCGGGAGCCGGTTCGCTTCGAGGTCGTGCCGCTGTCCGGCACCGCGTCGGAGGCGGCGCGGTGAGCCGCCCCGCCGCCGCCCGCCGCCCGCACACCCGCGCCTTCGACCGCCGCACCCCGGCAGCGGACATGCTCCGTTGTCGGCGGGCGTGGCGGGTGGGGCCCGGCTGCTTCCGGGTCTTCAGCCGCGACGGGCTGACCGCCTACCGCGTGCTGGTCACCCCCGGCGGCGAGACGAGCTGCACGTGCACGGCCGGTCGCTACGGGCGCCCATGCTGGCACGCGATCCGCGCCCTCAAGCGCCTGCTGCGCGAGGGGTTGCCGGCGTGACCTGGTCTTACCGCGTGGCGACAGTGATGGGCCGGCCGGTGTTCCGGATCACGAACCCGGACACGGGCGAGATCAGGGAGTTCCCCAGCTTCACGTCGCTCGTCGAGGGCTACGACGAGGCGTGGCGCGTGCTCGGCGGCGGCCGAGCTGCGCAAGCTGGCTGAGGAGATCCGCAGCCTGAGCCTAATGATCGGGCTTCGGGGAGTTGGACCGCTGGACGGCGAGGGGGGCTTCCCGCGCATGGCGGCCATCAACGCGGGCGACCGGAGTCGCCGGCCGTGAGCAAGGACGCCACCACCGCCAAGCTGGCGCCCACGGCGCGTTCGTCCGCCGAGCTCCAGCCGGTGCTCGCGGCTGGTCAGCAGGAGTTGGCGGCCGCGAAGACGCTCCCGGACGTGCTGCCGGTGATCCACCTGGCGGCTGCGGTCGCCAGCGCGGCGGAGCGCGCGGCCAAGCTGGCCGGCGTGCGCGGCGCCGCTCCCGACGTGGCGCGGGCGGCCAACGAGATCGTCCGCGAAGCTGCCGTGCTCCGCATCGAGGCGCAGGCCCGCGCCGGCGAGCTGCTCCGCGAGATGGCCGAGCGCGGCGAGCGAGAGCGGCGAGGCGGCGACCGGGCAAAGTCGCACGACGCGACTTTGCCCGCCCTCGGGGTCACGAAGTCCGAGTCGAGCCGCTGGCAGCGCCTCGCCGGTGTGCCGGCCGACGTCCGGCAGGCGTACGCGGAGGAGGCGCGGGGCAACGACGCCGAGGTCACGATCGCGGGCCTGCTGCGCGTCGCCGCGGCCGCCTCGGAGGCCGAGGAACGGCGCGCCCGACCTGGCTACCCGACGGCCGAGGAGGTCCGCGCCCGCTCGCGCGAGATCTACCGCGACGTCCTCCATGCCACCGATCTGCCGAGGTACGACGCCTGGATGGTGGCCGGCGCGCTGGATGGCCGCGAGCGGCGGCAGCTCGATGCCGCCGTCGAGAAGCTCGGCGCCTGGCTCTCCGAGCTGCGCAAGGCGCTGAGCAGCTACGACTCGATCAGGGAGGGAAAGTGAGCCACGACAGGATGACTGCCGAGGCGCAGGCGCTGCACGCGGTCCTCGCCGACGACCTGGACGACGCCGCACGCATCCTCCGTGACTTCCTGCCCGGCGAGCTGCGGGCGCTGCAGCGGGCGTGCGGCCTGCTGGGGGCGCTGTGCATCGACGTCCGGCGCGACCCGTTCCCCGCTCCAGGGCCCGTGACTCCATCGCAGCACGGCTCACACCCGCTTCCCACCACTGACGCATCCGGGGTCGCGGGTCCTGGAGCGGCCGGCGCCGCGCGCATCCCATCGACATCAACGCTTCCGCCCTCCACCAAAGGTGAGGGCGGGGCCGGCGTGGTCCCGCCCGAGCCTGCGGTGGGCGGCCCGAGCAACTGAGACAGGAGGTCGTGCCCATGGCTGTCGCGGCAATCCCCGTCCATCTGTTCACAGGAGGCAATCAGGTGCCCGACGTCGATCCCAACGAGTGGCTGCTGTCGGCCGGCATCCGCTCGGCCAAGTTCGACAAGGTCGGCGACGAGGTCGTCGGCTACATCGCCCGCCAGCCCGAGGTCCAGCAGCAGCGCGACTTCGAGACCAGTGAGCTGAAGGTCTGGTCGGACGGCAACCCGATGATGCAGCTGCGGGTGGTCCTGCAGACCGACCAGCGCGACCCCGAGGACGCCGAGGACTCGGGCGAGCGGGCGGTCTACATCCGCGGCAACATGCAGCGCGCGGTCGCCCAGGCGGTGCGCGCGGCCAGCGCCCCCGGCCTGGAGGTGGGCGGCAAGCTGCTCGTCAAGTACGTCGCCGACGGCAAGGCGGCTCGGCGCGGCTTCAACCCGCCCAAGGTCTACGAGGCCAAGTACCGGGCGCCCGAGCGCGAGGCGACCGCAGTGCCGGACGCAGTCCGGGAGACGGTGCCGGCGAGCGCGGCCAGCGGCAACGTCAACCACAAGTCGGAGGTGCCCTTTTGAAGCCAGACCAGTTCTGGGCAAGGGTCGAGAAGACCGACACCTGCTGGATCTGGACCGGCACGAAGGACCGACTCGGCTACGGCCGGGTCCGGATGCGGATCGACGGTGTGCGAGTTCAACTCGCACACCGTGCCGCCTTCATTCTCACCAACGGCTACCACCCGCCAGCGCTCGACCATCTCTGCCGCAACTCGTCGTGTGTCAACCCGTCGCACCTCGATCCCTGTGGTCAGGCAGAGAACGGCCGTCGGCAGCAATGGCCGCCGCATTGCCCGCATGGGCACGAGTTCACTCCGGAGAACACCGGCCACTACACGAGCCGCAAGGGCTATCGAGTGCGCCTCTGCTTGACGTGCAACAGGGAGTGGCAGGCGCGATATCGGCGGAGCGAGAAGGGTCGCGAGACGAGGCGGCGGTGGGTGGAACTGAAGCGCATGGCGACAGCCTCGCAGCGACAGGCCGCCTGATGGCGCATAGCGCGTCGCGTCAGGCTTCCGGAGTCGTCGCGGTGGACGGGCCTGGCCTGGCGCCTCCTCCCGCCCGCCCGGAGCCGGAGCGCGGCCGCTACGGGCGGTATCGCATCACGGACCCGGTGACCGGCGAGGAGCGGAGCTGGATCCGCGCCACCACGTGGGCGAAGACGGTCTCTGACCTCTTCGCGCTGCATGGCTGGGAGAAGCGCATGGTGGCGCTCGGGTTCGCCCAGCGACCGGACCTCATGCTCCGTGTCGCGGCCGTGGCGGACCCCGAGTCCAGCACGGGCAAGGCCGAGCTGGACCGGCTCATCGACAAGGCGCGGGAGCACGCCAAGGCCGGCGCCCGCGCCAACCTGGGCACGGCGCTGCACGCGTTCACCGAGTCGATCGACGTGGGCCGGCCGCTGCCCGAGATCCCACCACCCTACGACCGCGACATCGCCGCCTACCGCAGGGCGATGGCGCCGGTCGAGGTGTCGCGGAACTACATCGAGCGGATCTGCGTGGTCCGCGAGCTCGGCGTGGCCGGAACCATGGACCGGGTCGTCCGCTTCAAGCACGGCCGCGACGGCAGGCGGCTGCCCCTGATCGGGGACCTCAAGACGACCGCCGACCTGAAGTACTCGTTGAACGAGATCGCGATCCAGCTCGCGCTCTACGCGCACGCCGACACCATCTACGACCCGCTCACGCGCGAGCACCACCCGATGCTGGAGGTGAACCGCGAGCAGGCGCTGGTCGTCCACCTGCCGGCGGGCGAGGGGCGCTGCACGCTGTACCTGGTCGACATCGCGGCCGGCTGGGAGATGGCCCAGCTCTGCGGCGCGGTGCGCCAGTGGCGTGAGCGCAAGGATCTGGCGCAGCTCCTGGACTCCGTCGAGCTGGAGGCGGACGCCGGATGATCGAGGCTTCGATCCCCCGCACTCCGGCCGCGCTCGGCATCGAGGGCTTCGATGCCTTCCGGCCGGCGCAAATCGCTGCTCTGGAGCGGATCGCCGCCTCGGAGGCGCGTGTGGTCATGGTGCAGGCGCCGACCGGCAGCGGCAAGTCGCTGATCGCCCGGGCGGCGGGCGCCGTGCTGGGCATGCAGGCGACCTACTGCAGCACCACCAAGCAGCTCCAGGCGCAGTTCTGCCGCGACTTCCCCGACGCCGTCGAGCTTCGCGGCCGCGCCAACTACGCGACCTCGAACGGGCCCTTCCCCGCCGTCACCTGCGACGACTGCGACTGGCGCGAGGGGCGCGGCTGCAGCTGGTGCGAGTCGCGCGAGGGCTGCCCCTACCGCGTCCAGAAGCAGAAGGCGGTCGAGGCGCCGTTCGCGGTCCTCAACACGGCCTACTTCCTGGCCGAGGCCAACACCGCGGGCGGCTTCAGTGACGAGGAGCGCCTGCTGGTCCTCGACGAGGCCGACGCGCTGGAGGCGCAGCTGCTGGATGCGGTCTGCGTGCGGCTCACCGAGCAGCACCTCCAGCGCCTGCGGCTGGCGGGCCCGCGGCTGACCGACCAGCCCGAGGACGAGGACTGGACCTCGTGGGCCGGGCAGGCCGCGGCGGCCGTGCGACTGGAGGCCAAGCAGCTCGAGCGCGAGGCGGGCGCCCTGCGCGGGGCCGGCGGCGAGCGGTACACCCGAGCCCAGCGCCGGGCTCGCGGCTGGCGGGCGCTGGCCA
>VBJR01000385.1 GCA_005880175.1 Chloroflexota bacterium | reverse complement strand
CGTGCAGCGCGTGCCGGACCTCCTCGATCGACGGCGACAGGCCCACCGACTCGACCAGCAGCAGCCGCGCCACCCGTGAGGAGCGCGCGCACGCCTCCACGAACGCCACGATGCCCAGCCGGGTCCGCTGCCGGTGATCGGTGCCCAGGCTGGCCGCCGTCCGCACCCTGCCGATCAGCTCGCCCCCCTCCTGCTGGAGCAGGACGCGGAAGCAGTCCTCCTTCGACTCGAAGTGCTCGTAGAACGCCGACTTCGAGGTCCGCGCCTGGGCCACCACCTCGTCCACGGACGTGTCGTGGAACCCCAGCTCCGCGAACAGCTGGAGCGCCGCCTCGAGCAGGCGGTGGCGCCTCGCCTCCCGCCGGTCGAGCGCCGCCGCCGCGTTCGTCACCACGATCAGGCCGAGATGGCCCGGGAGATGACGAGCCGCTGGATCTCTGACGTGCCCTCGAACAACGTGTAGATCTTGGCGTCCCGGTGCCACTTCTCGACAGGGAAGTCCCGGATGTACCCGTAGCCGCCGCAGATCTGGATCGCCTCGTCGGTGACCTTGACCGCCACCTCGCCCGCCTTCAGCTTCGCCATCGACCCCTCGGCCTTCTTGAAGTCGCCGCCGTTCCGGCTCTCCCACAGCGCGCGCCAGATCAGGCCGCGGGCGGCCTCGATCTCGAGCGCCATGTCGGCGAGCTTGAACGCGATGGCCTGGTTCTCGATGATCGGGCGACCGAACTGCTTGCGCTCCTTCGCGTACTGGAGGGCGAACTCGAACGCCGCCCGCGCGATGCCCAGCGCCTGCGCGCCCACGACCGGCCGGGTGGACTCGAACGTCTTCAGCGCCACCGACGAGCGGCTGCTCTGGCCGGACCGCGCCCGGGCCAGCTTCTCCTCCAGCTTCTCCTCGCCGCCCAGGAGGTAGTCCGCCGGGACCCGCACGTCCTCGATCAGCACCTCGGAGGTGTCCGACGCGCGGATGCCCATCTTCTTCTCCTTCTTGCCGGGCTTGATCCCCGGCGTGCCCTTCGGCACCACGAAGGAGGCCTGGCCGCGGGTGCCCAGCTCGGGCTCCACCGCGGCGACGACGACGTACACGTCGGCGACGCCGCCGTTCGTGATGAACACCTTGCGGCCGTTCAGCACCCAGTCGCCGTTGTTGCGGACCGCTCGCGTCTTCATCGAGCTCACGTCGGACCCGGCGTCGGGCTCCGTCACGCAGAACGCGCCCACCACCGGCGCTTCCGCCGTGCCGTAGCAGGCCGGCACCCACGTGGCCACCTGCTCCGGCGTGCCCTGGTTGAAGATCGCGGCGACCGGCAGCCCGGTGCCCTGGATCGCCAGCGCGATGCCCGCGCAGCCCCAGCAGAGCTCCTCCGCCACCAGCGCCGGCATGATGCCGGTGCTGTCCGCGAACGTCTGGCCCAGGAACTCGTGGGAGTACAGGCCGATCTCGGCGGCCTTCTTGACCACCGGCCAGGGGAACTCCTCGGTCGCGTCGTAGTGTGTGGCGACCGGCCGGATCTCGCGCTCGGCGAAGTCGTGCACCCAGTCCCGGATCTCGCGCTGGTCTTCCGACAGTTCGAACGAAACCATCTTCCTCTGGCCTCTATTAACAGTAGCTGAGCATCTGGATCAGTCAGTACTGGTACGTACTGTTACCCCAAACCATACCGGATCGGACAGTACCGGCAGCCGGAGATGCGCGCAACTCACGAACCGCGCAGCGCCCGGTCGAGCTGGCGCGTGAGCCGGTACACCACCTCCAGCGACGGCACCGCGACGCCCACCTGGCCGGCCAGCTCGACCACGGAGCCGACCAGCGCCTCCACCTCCAGCGGCCTCCCCGTCTCGACGTCCTGGAGCATCGACGTCCGATGGTCGCCGACCCGGCCGGCACCGTCCAGGCGCTTGTCGACACCGATCCCGGGCTCGATGCCGAGCGCCTTCCCCACCGCCTCGACCTCGAGCATGAGCGTCCGCAGCAGCTCCCGCGTGGGCGGGTCGCCGACCATCGCGGCCAGCCCCGCCCGCGTCAGCGCGCTGACGGGGTTCAGCGTCGCGTTGCCGATCAGCTTGAGCCAGATCTCCTCGCGCATCCGGGACTGGACCGGCGCGCGCAGGCCCGCGGCCGCCATGGCGGACGAGATCGCCACGACCCGCTCGCTGCGGGCGCCGTCCAGCTCGGCGAGCGAGAACCGGTTGCCCTCCACGTGGCGGACCACGCCGGGCTCCTCCAGGCTCGTGGCCGGGTACACGACGCAGCCGACCACGTGGCTGGCCGGGATGCTGGCCGCGATGACGCCGCCGGGGTCCACCGACTCCAGGCGGCGCCCATCGTCGCCCAGGAAGAACCACCAGGGGACGCCGTTCTGGGCGAAGACCAGCGCGGTCTCCGGCCGCAGCGAGGCGCCCAGCGTGGGCGCGACCGCGGTCAGCCCGTGCGCCTTGAGCGTCACGAACGTCACGTCCGCCTCGCCGGCCGCCTCCAGGCGGTCGGTGCAGGCGGGCCGTGCGACCAGCTCGGTCCCGTCGGGCTCCAGCACCCGCACGCCGTGCTCCCGCATCGCCTCCAGGTTGCGGCCGCGGGCGATCAGGGTGACGTCCTGGCCCGCGTTGGCCAGGCACGCGCCGAGGTAGCCCCCGGTGGCCCCGGCCCCCAGGACGGCGAACCTCACGACGACGTGAACGCGGCGGCGACGTGGCGGCGCTGGACCTTGCCGGTCGCGGTGCGCGGGATCTCGCTGACGAAGTGCAGCTGGCGGGGCACCTTGAAGTCGGCCAGGTACTGCCGGCAGAAGTCCGTCAGCTCGCGCTTCTCGACCTCGCCGTGGAGCACGACCGCCGCCGCCACCTCCTCGCCCCACGAGGGGTGGGGGACGCCGAACGTCACCGCCTCCGCCACCGCCGGGTGCCGGAGCAGCACCTCGTCGATCTCGCGCGGCGCGATCTTCTCGCCGCCCCGGTTGATCAGCTCCTTGATCCGGCCCCGGAGCGTCACGTACCCGGCCTCGTCGATCGTGCCCTGGTCGCCGGTCCGGAACCACCCGCTCGCGAACGCCTCCGCGTTGGCGGCCGGGTTGGCCTCGTAGCCGTCCATCACGTTCGGGCCGCGGACCGCGACCTCGCCGATCGCGCCCGCCGGCAGGACCGCGCCCTGGTCGTCCAGCACGGCCACGTCCACGCCGGTGCCGGTGCCGACCGAGCCGGGCCGGCGGTCGCCGGGCGGCAGCGGGTTGGAGGCCATCTGGTGCGACGCCTCCGTCATCCCGTACGCCTCCAGCACCGGCACGCCCAGCAGGTCCTCCAGGCGCGCCATCAGGTCGGGCGCGAGGGCGGAGCTGCACGAGCGGGCGAACCGGAGCGACTCCAGGCCCTCGGGGCGGGAGCGGGCGAACCGGTCGGCCACGAGCTGGTGGATCGTCGGCACCGCCGAGTACCAGGTGACGCCGCGCTCCCGGACCAGGCTCCCGAGCTCGAACGGGCTGAACTTCGGCGGCACCACCACGGTCCCGCCCGAGCCGAGCGTGGCCAGCGTGGACGCGACCAGGCCGTGCACGTGGAACAGCGGCATCAGGCAGAGGGAGACGTCGGCGCTGGTCAGCTGGTACGAGGGGATGATGTTCGCGACCGAGGCGGCCAGGTTGCGGTGCCGCAGCGGCACCATCTTGGGCCGGCTGGTGGTCCCGCTCGTGTGCAGGACCAGGGCCACGTCGTCCTCGCCGGGCGGCTCCACGCCGCCGCCGGACCCGGCGCCGCCCGGGAAGCGCAGCGTCCCGTGCTCGTCGAACGCCGCCTCGACCACGGCGGCGCCCGGCGGCGCGGCCTGGCGGGCCGCGGCCGCCTGGCCGGGCGGCACCAGCAGCGCCCGCGCGCGCCGATCGCCTCGGCCGAGTTGGGGTACACGAGGCCCACCCGGTCGCCGCGGCGGATCCCGCGGGCGGCCAGCGCCCCGGCCCCTCGCCACACCTCCTCGCGCAGCCGGCGGTACGTCAGGCTGATCCCACCCGGGATCACCAGCGCCAGGTCCTCGTCCTGGCCCGCGTCGAGCACGTTCAGCAGGGTCGGCACCTGTTCAGCGTACTGGCTGCTGATCGATGACCTGGGCGAGCTCGCGGAGGAACGACTCCACGTCGGTCACCAGCCCGATCGACTGCCAGCTGCCGCGGTCCGCCAGCTTGGTCACGACGGCCGGGTTGATGTCCACGCAGACGGTCCGGACCTGCGCCGGCAGCATGTTGCCGGTCGCGATCGAGTGCAGCATCGTCGAGAGCATCAGCGCCAGCCGGACGCCGGGCACCGCCTCGCGCATGCGCCGCTGCGCCTCGCCCATCTCGGTGATCACGTCCGGCAGCGGGCCGTCGTCGCGCACGCTGCCGGCCAGCACGATCTCGACGCCGTGCTCGATGGCGCTCCTCATCACGCCGGCGCGCAGCTCACCGGACTCGACCATGGCCCGCAGCGAGCCCGCCGCCCGGACCCGGTTGATCGCCCGCATGTGGTGCTCGTGGCCGTGCTCGATCGGCAGCCCGCTCTCCACGTTCACGCCCAGCGCCGTCCCGTACAGCGCCGACTCGACGTCGTGGACGGCGAGCGCGTTGCCGGCGAACAGGACCTGTACGTAGCCCAGCTCCATCAGCCGCGACAGGTGCTGCCCGGCGCCCGTGTGGACGACGGCGGGGCCGGCCACGACCAGGATGCGGCCGCCCTCGGCCCGGATCGTCCGCATCACGGACGCGATGTTGGCGATCAGCAGCTTCTTCGGCTTCTCGGCCGAGACCTCGCTGGCCATGAAGCTGAAGATCTCCATCTGCCGCGATCGCTCCAGCGGCGCCACGCGGACGCCGTGGTGGCCGACCACCACGTCCATGCCGGGGACGGCCTCCGGGAACGGGATGCACCAGGCGCGGCTGGCCACCCGGTCGACGGCGATCGCGCAGTCCATCTCCTGCCGCTCCACGAGCACCCAGTTGTCGCCGAGCAGCACGTAGGTGGGCAGGTTGCTCGTCGAGTAGAAGCCCTCGGGGTACACGCCGCTCGCGGGGACGCGGGCGGTCCGCGCCGGCTCCTCGCTGACCACCCGGGCGCCGAGCTCGCGGGCCCGGCGGACGATGTCGTCCAGCGTGCCCGGGTCGCAGGCGGTGACCTCGATGCGGCAGGTGGACTGGTCGGTCTTGTGCTGGCCGACGCGCAGCTCCTGGATGTCGAAGGCGCCGCCCCGGTCCATCACCAGGTCGAGGAGGTGGGGCAGCATCATCGAGTCGATGATGTGGCCCTCCAGCAGCAGGAGCGCGGCGTGGCGTTCCGACGTCATCCCGCCGCCGCCCCGATCACCGCGTTGATCGCGTCGCGCAGGCGAGACGCCTCCTTGCCCGGGTCGTCCGCGTAGAGGACCCAGCGGCTGGCCGAGATCAGGCAGGACGCCTCGTCGCCGTTCCAGGCCGCGCGCACCGACCGCTCCAGGTCGCCGCCCTGGGAGCCGACGCCGGGGACCAGGAACGGCAGGGGACTCTCAGCTGCTGGGCCAGCGCGGCGACGTGCAGGTACAGCGGCCGGCCGCCCGACTTGAGGTGCTGGAGGTCTGCCGCGCCCGGGTTGGACGTGCGGCAGACCAGGTAGACGCCGCGGTCCGCGTACCGGGTCAGCTCGGCGAGGGCGTCGCCCCCGACGTACGGCCAGGCGGTCACCGCGTCGGCGCCGAGCACGTCGAAGATCGCCCGCGCGTACGCCGTCATCGTGCTGCCGATGTCCGCCCGCTTCGCGTCCAGCAGCATCGGCACGTCCGCCGGGATCGCGCCGCGCAGCTCGAGCAGCGCCTTCCAGCCATCGGGCCCGTACTGCTCCCAGAACGCCGTGTTGGGCTTGTAGCAGCAGGCGTGCTCGGCGGTGCGCTCGATCACCTCCACGCAGCGGCGCAGGGCGCCGGCCGCCCCGCCGGGGATGCGCTCGGGGTCGGGGTCGAGCCCGACGCAGAGCAGCGAGCGGCGGGAGCGCGACGCCTGGCGGAGGCGGTCGAAGTAGCCGGCCACGGCCTCAATCATGGTGGATGCCGCCGGACGGCCGCCAACGTCCCGCCGACCGTTCCCACACGCTTAGTCTTTCGAGCGGTACCTTGCCTCACGCTGGGAGAGACATGAAGCCTGCGCCCACCGCCCGAACCCCTCGGGAGCGGACTCCGACCGACGCCGCCACGAAGAGCGGCGGGCTCGACGCCTTCCTGGACAGGGCCGTCCAGGAGCAGCTGGTCCTCACCTACTGGTTCGACTCGGTCCCCCGCACGGAGGCGTACCCCATGGTGGTGCGGCTGACCGGCCGGCGGACCGGGGTGACGGGCCGGCCGCAGCATGGCGACCAGTTCGTCCACGACGAGACGATCGACGCGAGCGCCCCGGGCGGCGGCCCGGTCTCCATCACGGTCCGCATCAGCGACATCAACCCAGGCGAGTGGACCGTGACCGAGAAGGTGCTCAGCCCGGGCCGCTCCGAGCGCCGCAAGCGCGGCGGCCGGGCCGGCGCCGATCCCGCGCCCCCCGAGCTGCACCGGGCCGCGTGGTCGCTGCACCGCCGCAAGCTGGCGCCGGAGCCGCCGGGGCTGGTGAAGACGACGGTGGCGCCGTTCGCGCTC
This sequence comes from Chloroflexota bacterium, assembly GCA_005880175.1. The sequence goes on along the minus strand of VBJR01000385.1, from coordinate 10,326 downwards.
ATCCCCGGCCTGGTGCCCGGCATCTACTTCGCGATGGCGGTGCTGGGCATCGTGCTCGGCATCGTGGTGCAGACGGTGCTGGCCGCCCACGAGGGGCTGCCGGTGGGGCGGACGCTGCCGCTCGCGATCCTGGCGATCCTGGCCGGCGTGATCGGCGCGAAGCTGTGGTTCGTCGTCCTGCACCGGCGCGAGCGCCTGGCCAACGGCTGGTGCATCCAGGGCCTGCTGACCGGCGCGGTGATCGTCCTGGTCGCCGGCTCGTTCGTCGCCCGCCTGAACCTGGGCACGATCCTGGACCTGACCGCTCCCGGCCTGTTCATGGGCATGGCCGTGGGACGGGTCGGCTGCTTCTTCGCCGGCTGCTGCTCGGGCCGCCCGACGGCCTCGCGCTGGGGCGTGTGGTCCTCGGACATGCGGATCGGCGTGCGCCGCCTGCCGACCCAGCTGCTGGAGCTGACGCTGGCCCTGGGCGTGGGGGTGGCGGCGCTGGCGGTGATCCTGGTCCACGGCCCGGCCAGCGGCGCGCTGCTGGTCGGCGCGACGGCGGTGTACACGCTGATCCGGCAGGGCATCCTGCTGCTGCGCGCCGAGCAGCGCAAGTCCCTGGTCGGCCCGCCGCTGACCGCCGCGGCGGCGGTGGTGGCGCTGCTGGCGGACGCGGGGTTCGTGGCGCTCGTGGCCTCGGGGCGGGTCCTGTAGGTCCAGGCTGGGGTCGGCGAGGCGCCGAGCCAGGCCGCCCGGACACCGGACCCGGAAGGAGCCTACCCGGGCTCCGCCTCCGCCTCAGGCGGCGCGGCCGCCGGCTGGCGGCCGTACTTCGCGTCCTTCAGCAGCGCCTTCTGGCGCCCCCGGGCCGCCATGCGGCAGTACGCGCACAGCTCGCCCGTCGTCGGCTGGCCGCACCGGGCGCACTCCCGCAGGTCGGTCGCCTGGTCGAAGGCGCCGGTCCGGATCGTGGCCCGGCCCTCCTTCAGGAAGCCGACCAGGAACCGGTGCTTGGCGCCCGGCTGCTCCTCCTCCAGGGCGTTGAGCATGTCCTTGTAGGCCAGGGATTTCGCCCCCCTGGCCATCGGGCACTCCTCGAGGATGTAGTCGATCCGCGAGATGATGGCGTAGGCGGCGGTCTCCCGCTCGCTCAGCCGGTACAGCGGCTTCACCTTGCGGACCAGGCCGGGGTGCGTGCTCTCCAGCACCGGGCCCTGGCGGCCGAGGTAGTCCGTGTTCCAGTGCACGACGTTACCCAGCAGCGTCGCCGCCTCGTCGTCCAGGTTGTGGCCCGTCGCCACGACCGGGTAGCCCAGGTCGGCCGCCACCTTGTTGAAGTGGTATCGCTTGACCGTGCCGCAGGCCGCGCACGGCTTGCCGCTGCGCGTGTCGAGCAGGTCCGGGACGGTGAACCCGTGGTCGTCCTTCAGGTCCACCTGGTGGAGCTTCAGCCCGTGCCGCTCCGCGAACGCCTCCGACTTCTCCTGCGAGCGGCGCGAGTAGTCCCCGATGCCGAGGCGGATGTACATGCCGTCGGCCTGGTAGCCGAGGTGGCGCAGCGCGTGCCAGAGGGCCAGCGAGTCCTTGCCCCCCGACACCGCGACCAGCACCGGCTCGTCGCGCCGGAGCATCCGCTCGTGGTCGATCCGGTCCTGGACCTGCTGCCGGAACCAGTCCGGGTAGCAGCGGGCGCAGTACGCCGTCCGGCTGCGCCGGATCTCGACGTTGGCGGGCGCCCGGCACTTGTGGCAGCGCACGGCCTCAGCCTCGCCCCCCGCTGATCACCGGCCACACCTCCACGTCGTCGGCCGCCGTGAGCCGGACGTCCGTCGTCAGGATGTCCTCGCCGCGCACGACGAGATGGGCGTCGCGGTGCAGGCCGAGCGCCTTCAGCAGGTCGCCCACCGTTCGCGCCTCCACCTCCTTCACCTCCCGCGCGGGGAGGATCGTGACCCGCATCCTCCAATTATCGGTCCGTCGGCCGCTTGACCTCCGGCGGACCGGCCGGGCAATCTGTGCCCGCGGATGGCGACGCCGGCCCTGCTCACCGAGGCCTGGGACCTGCTCTTCAGCGGGCGCTTCCGGGACAGCCTCCTGCCCTTCTCGCAGGCCGCCGCCGACTTCCGCTGGGCGGCCGAGGCGCTGTACGGCATGGGCGTCGCCCGGCTGAGCCTGAACGAGGACGTGTCCGCCGAGGCCGCGCTCTGGGAGTCCCTGCAGCGCGCGCCGCTCAACGCCGAGGCGCTGTTCTACCTGGGCCTGATCGCCGAGCGGCGGGGCCGGCGCCAGGAGGCGGCCGGCCGCTACCGCGAGGCGCTCGCGATGGACGGCGACCACGCGAACGCCCGGGCCCGCCTGGCCGCCGTCCAGGGCGGCGGCAGCGTCCGCCCCTCGCTCGTCCCTCTGCCCGCCTCGCGGCCGCCCGCGCCCCCGGCGCTGTCCCGCCCGGCGCCGCCGGCGCCCGGTGATCGCCTACCTGGGCAGCCTGGACCGGGAGGTGCTGGCCCCCCTGCCCGTCCACCCCGTGACCGCCGCGCTGCTGGCCGCGTTCTGGATCGGGCTCGCGCTCCTGCGCGCCCGGCTGCCGTTCCTGGCGTCGTTCTTCACCCTGCTCCAGGTGGCGGTCGGGGCCGGCGTGGTGCTCCAGGTGCTGGGCCTGGTCCTGACGGCGGTGCGCGCGTCGCGGATGCGCGTGACCATCCGGCAGGGCAGGGTGGAGATCCGCGACGACCTGCTCCAGCCCAGGATGGTCACCGGCGTGGACCTGGCCGACGTGGAGAGCGTGACCCTGCGCCGGACCGGGCTGCAGCCGCTGACCGGCGACGGCACCCTGGCGCTGACCCATCCCCGGGGCACCCTGCTGCTCTGCGGCGTGGCCCGCGGCAGCCGGCTCACCCACCTGTACCGCCAGCTCCTGGAGCTGGTCGCGCGGCTGCGCGGCTGGTAGCCGCTCACTGGCACGGCCCGACCACCGTGGGAATGACGTAGAAGTCGTGCCGGGGCACGCCCGTCAGCGGGTACCGCTTCAGGCCGTCCTTCTCGGTCCAGAGCCAGATCGCCGTGCCGTCGTAGTTCGCCGACCAGAGCCGGTCGCCGTCCACGGCGAAGCCGGCGGGGTCGAAGTCGAACGCGTCGCCCATCGTGCCCTCGTGGATGACGATCCGGCGGCCGTTCGGCCCGCCGACGAAGTACTGGTAGTGGGCGCCCGGGTCGCGAGAGCCCTCCAACAGGATCGGATGGCCGGCGCCGTCGGTGCCGTCCTGGCCGCCCTTCGTCATGCCGTACTCACTGAACGTCGCGACCGCCTCGGCCGGCGAAGGACCGGGCGGCGACGACGGCGCGGCCGGCACCACCGTGCCGGAGACCGGGTCGACGACCCACGACGCCATGCGGCCGCCGCCGCCGGGCGTGGTGGACGCGTGGATGCCGTCGGACTCCCACGTGGCGTCCCAGCCGATCTGGTCGTGCGTGGTCCAGAGGGTGCGGTCCTTGCCCGTGGTCACGTCGTAGACGTGCAGCGAGGTGGTGTCGAAGGCCGAGCCCTTGCCGGTCGCCAGCGGGCTCTGGAGGAAGTACAGGTAGGAGTGGTGGTCGGGCGAGACCTGGCGCACCCTGGCCGGCAGCCAGCGCTTCAGCACCGGGTCGTAGCTCTCCGGCTCCCAATTGTCGTTCACGTACGCGCGGGAGAACGGCAGGCTCCCCGCCTGGGCGCTCGGGTCGGCGACGAAGTCGCCGGTGGCCGGCGCCACGAACCCGGCCGTGTACTTCGGCTGGGTGGACTGATCGTCGCGCGTCTGGCCGGCGGCCGCCGCGCGATAGTCGCCTACGACGACCGGCAGCCGGCAGGCGGCGACGGCGGCGACGGCGGGAGCGGCCGGGGGCGCATCGCGCGGGGCACCGCCGGCCGCGGGGGTCGTGACCCGGGGCATGGCGCGCAGCACGCGCGGCCCCAGCAGGCCCGCCAGCACGAGCACGGCCAGCGCGCCGGCGACCAGGATCATGGCCCGCGGCGCCCCCGCCCGCTCGGGCCGGGGCGGCGCCCGGTGCACGACCGCCGCCGCGCGCTGCACGGCGCCCAGCTCGTCCGGCGCGTCGCCGACGGCGGCGCGGTACCGGGTCCGGAACTCTTCCTCATGCATCGTTCAGATCCTCGGGAACCTCGAGCCGCAGCCGGCCGAGGGCGCGGTGGACGCGGGCCTTGGCCGCGGCCGGCGAGATGCCCTGGACGCGGCCGATCTCCTCGAACGGCAGGTCGAGGTAGTAGCGGAGGGCGAGCGCCAGCCGGTCGCGGTGGGACAGCCGCGCCAGCGCCCGGCGCAGGTCGGCGCCCTCGACCGGCGGCGCCGGCTGCACCCCCTCCGGCAGGTCGCCGCCCTTCCGCACCGACCACCAGCGGCTGCGCCGCTGCTGCCGGCACTGGTTGGCGACGATCGTCATGAACCACGGCCGGGGGTCCGAGCCGGGCCGCAGGCGGTGCCGGGCGGCCCACGCGCGCAGCGCCGCCTCCTGGATCGCGTCCTCCGCCTCGGGCTGGCTCTGGAGCATGGCGTAGGCGAGCCGGTACCCGCCGGGCAGGAGCGATTCGATCAGCGCCTCGAACGACGCGGTGTCGGCGGCGTCGGGCGGCGCCGCGGTGATGGTCATCACGCCTGTGGTATCCCATGGCCCCCCGGATCGTGACAGGGGGTGGTTTTAGTCCACCGGACCCAATCCGGTCCCGGATCGGCGCAGAATGGAGGGATGGAGACCGACGCCGCCCGGCCCCTGCGGGTGGGTCTGGCGCAGATCGACAGCACCGTCGGCGACCTCGCCGGCAACGCCGCCCGGATGATCGAGTGGATCGGCCGGGGGCGAGACGAGAGATGCGACGTCGTCGTGTTCCCCGAGCTCGCGGTCCCCGGCTACCCGCCCGAGGACCTCCTGCTCAAGCCGTCGTTCATCCGGGACAACATCCGGCACCGGGACCGCGTGGTCGCGGCCAGCCGCGGCATCGCCGTGGTGGGCGGGTTCGTGGACCTGGACCTGGACATCCACAACGCCGCGTTCCTCGCCCACGACGGGGAGCTGCGCGGCGTCTACCACAAGGTGTACCTGCCCAACTACGGGGTGTTCGACGAGGAGCGCTACTTCCAGCGCGGCCGCCGCAGCCCCATCTTCGAGCTGGCCGGCGTCCGGGTCGGCGTGTCCATCTGCGAGGACGCGTGGTACCCGACCGGACCGATCTCGGTCCAGGCCGCCCACGGCGCCCAGCTGCTGATCAACATCAACGGCTCGCCGTACCACCGGGGCAAGCGGCGGACCCGCGAGAGCATGATCGCCACCCGCGCGATGGACTCGCGCGCGTTCCTGGTCTGGGTCAACCTGGTCGGCGGCCAGGACGAGCTCGTGTTCGACGGCAACAGCGTGGTGTTCGACCCGGACGGCGAGGTGATCGCGCGGGCCCCCTCGTTCGCCGAGGACCTGCTCGTGGCCGACCTGGACATCGGCACCGTCTTCGGCGCCCGCCTCCACGACACGCGGCTGCGCAAGGAGGCGGCGATGCCGCTCCACCTGGACCTGGAGGTCACCGAGATCGCGGTCACGGGCACGGCCGCGCCGCACCCGCCCGGCGCGCCCCGGCGGCCGCTCGCCGTGCCCCTCGACGGGCCGGCCGAGGTGTACGCGGCGCTGGTCTGCGGCACGGGCGACTACGTGCGCAAGTCGGGCGCGTTCGAGAAGGTGCTGCTCGGCCTGTCGGGCGGCATCGACTCGTCGCTGACGGCCTGCGTCGCGGTGGACGCGCTGGGCCCGGACAACGTGGTCGGGGTCCTGATGCCGTCCCGGTTCACGTCCCGGGCCAGCCTGGAGGACGCCTGCGAGCTCGCGGAGGCGCTCGGCATCCGGACGTACGAGCTGCCGATCGAGGCGGTCCAGCAGGCGTTCGAGGCGACGCTGACGGACGCGTTCGCGGGGCTGCCGCCCGGCCTGGCCGAGGAGAACATCCAGGCCCGGATCCGTGGCGTCCTGGTGATGGGCCTGAGCAACAAGTTCGGCTGGATGGTGCTGACGACCGGCAACAAGTCGGAGATCGCCACCGGCTACTGCACCCTGTACGGCGACATGGCCGGCGGCTTCGCGGTGCTGAAGGACATCCCCAAGACGACCGTCTACGAGCTCTGCCGGTACCGCAACACGGTCGGCGAGCGGCCGGTCATCCCCCAGCGGGTGCTGGACAAGCCGCCGTCGGCCGAGCTGCGCGAGAACCAGAAGGATGCCGACAGCCTGCCCCCGTACGAGGAGCTGGACCCGATCCTGGAGGGCTACGTGGAGGACGACCGCAGCTTCGAGGAGCTGGTCGCGGCCGGCCACGACCCCGAGGTCGTCCGGCGCGTGATCGGGCTGGTGGACCGCAGCGAGTACAGGCGGATGCCGATCACGAACCGCTACCTCCCCGACGGCATCCGCGGGACCGGGTAGGCGGCGGCCTGCTGGACGATGTTGAAGTATCGACACTTCAACGCATCCCGCACGGCCGAGGCGTGTAAGTGTCGACAGTTCAACGTCTCAGCCCGCGCCCAGGCCTTCCCCCGGGCCCCGGCACCGGGGCGGCCCAGCCTCGTACATTGCTATGCCGCACTGTGCGGGACGCATCTGGAAGAATCAGCCGCCGGCTGCCGTCATAATTCTCGTGAATACCGCCATCGAAAGGAGCTATCGTGCCTGAGCGCTTTGACGTCGCCGTGATCGGCGGCGGCCCCGGCGGTTACGTCGCCGCCATCCGGGCCGCCCAGCTCGGCGCCCGCACCGCCATCGTGGAGAAGGACCGCATGGGCGGCACCTGCCTCGTGCGCGGCTGCATCCCGACGAAGGCCATGCTCCAGTCGTCCGAGCTGTATTCGCTGATGCAGCGAGGCGGCGAGTACGGCGTGGTCGCCGACGCGCTCCGCTTCGACCTGCCGGCGGCCAACCGGCGCCGCGACAAGGTCGTGGACCAGCTCGTGGGCGGCGTGGAGGGCCTGATGAAGGCCAACGGCATCACGGTGGTCCGGGGCGCGGCCCGGCTCGACGGCCCGGGCGCGTTCACCGCCGGCGGCGAGCGCTACGAGGCCCGCGACCTCGTGATCGCGACCGGCTCGGTGCCCGCGCGCATCCCGCTGAAGGGCATCGAGCACACGATCGACTCCGACGGCATCCTGGGCCTCGAGCAGGTCCCCGAGGCCATGGTCGTGATCGGCGGCGGCGTGGTCGGCATGGAGTGGGGCGCCCTGTACGCGGCGCTCGGCACCAGGGTGACCGTCCTGGAGCTGCTGCCCCAGGTCCTGCCCATGGTCGAGTCCGACGTGGTCGGCCTGTACCGGCGCCACTTCGAGCGGCTGGGCGGCGTCATCCACACGGAGGCGCGCGTCGAGGAGGTGGCCAGGACCGGCGCCGGGCTCGAGGTGCGCTTCAGGTCGGAGGGCGAGGGGCAGGCCGTCCCCGCTCAGGTGGTGCTGCTGGCCGCGGGCCGGGTGCCGTACACGAAGGACCTGGGCCTGGAGGCGGCCGGCGTCCAGCTGGAGCGCGGCCGCGTGGTGGTGGACGATCACCTGCGCACCGCCGCCGACCACGTCTGGGCCATCGGCGACGTCATCGGCGGGGTGATGCTCGCGCACGTGGCCTCGTACGAGGGCGTGTGCGCGGTCGAGAACATCTCCGGCGCCGGCCGGACGCCGGACTACCACGCCGTCCCCAACTGCATCTACACGGACCCGGAGATCGCCAACGTCGGTCTCGGCGAGCGCGAGGCGCGCGAGCGCGGCTTCGACGTCAAGGTGGGCCGCTTCCCGTTCGCCGCGTCGGGCCGGGCCATGACGCTGGGCCAGACCGAGGGCGCGGTCAAGGTCGTCGCCGACGCCCGCGACGACACGCTGCTGGGCGTCCAGATGGTGGGCCCCCGCGTCACCGACGTGATCGCGGAGGCGACGCTCGCCGTGCAGCACCGCCTGAAGCTGCACGACCTCGACCTGACGATGCACGCCCACCCCACGCTGGCCGAGTCGCTGCTGGAGGCGGCGCTGGCGGCGGACGGGCGCGCCATCCACGTTCCCAACCGGAAGACCCAGCGGCCCGCGGCCGCCGCGGCCGCCCCGAGCCGGGCGCCGCAGGCAACCGCCGCGGCCGCCATCAAGGAGCAGACTCTAGTGGCACGTCGCGTAGAGGAGAAGCCGGCGCGGGCTCCCCGGCCGCAGGCCCCTCCCGTACGGGTGGAGGCGGGCCTGACGCTGAGCAAGGAGCACAAGGACGGCCTGCTGGCGCTGTATCGCCAGATGTACCTGATCCGGCGCTTCGAGGAGCGCACGCAGGTCGAGTACACCAAGGCCAAGATCGGGGGCTACTGCCACCTGAACCTGGGCGAGGAGGCGACCGTCGTCGGTGGCATCACCGCCCTGCAGGCCGGGGACTACATCTACACCAGCTACCGCGAGCACGGGCACGCGATCGCCCGCGGCGTGGACCCGAAGACCGTGATGGCCGAGCTGTTCGGCAAGGAGAGCGGCGTCGCCCACGGCCGCGGCGGCTCGATGCACATCTTCGACCTGTCGCATCGGTTCATGGGCGGGTACGGCATCGTGGGCGGCCACCTGCCGCTGGCGGTCGGCGCCGGTTTCGCGATCAAGTACCAGCAGGCGAAGGACGTCGTCTTCTGCATGTTCGGGGACGGCGCGACCAACATCGGCTCGTTCCACGAGTCGCTGAACTTCGCCAAGGTGCTGGGGCTGCCGGTCGTCTGGTTCTGCGTCAACAACCACTACGGCATGGGCACGGCCGTGGAGCGCGCGTCGGCCGTCTCCGAGATCTACCGGAAGGCGTGCGCGTACGACATGGAGGCCATCCGGATCGACGGCATGGACGTGCTGGAGGTCCTGCGCCGGACGTCCGACGTGGTCGAGAAGGTCCGCGCCGACTCCCAGCCCCGCTTCATCGAGGCGGTCAACTACCGGTTCAAGGGCCACTCGGTGGTGGACCCGGACAAGTACCGATCGGACGAGGAGAAGGAGCGCTGGCTGCAGAGCGACCCGGTGGTCCGCTTCCAGCAGCAGCTGCAGGACGCGGGGGTCGTCAGCGCCGCCGAGCTGAAGCAGCTCCAGGAGGGCGTCGAGGCGGAGGTCGAGGAGACGGTCCGCTTCTCGGACGAGAGCCCCAACCCGGCGGTCGACGAGCTCTATCGCTACCTCTACGCCGGCGAGTGGGAGATGTACGGCAATGCCTGAGAAGCTGTTCCGCGCCGCGCTCCGCGAGGCGCTCCTGGAGGAGATGGAGCGCGACGACAGCGTGTTCCTGATCGGCGAGGACATCGGCGTGTTCGGCGGCGCCTACCGGGTGACCGAGGGCCTGCTGGACCGGTTCGGACCGATGCGCGTCGTGGACACCCCGATCGCCGAGGAGGTGATCGCGGGCACCGCCATCGGCGCCGCGATGTCCGGTCTGCGGCCGGTCGTCGAGATGATGACGATCAACTTCTCGCTCCAGGCGTACGACCAGATCGTCCAGAACGCGGCCAAGATCCGCTACATGTTCGGCGGCGAGGTCAGCGTGCCGATGGTGATGCGGCTGCCCGGCGGCGCCGGCCACCAGCTCTCCTCGCAGCACTCGCACAGCCTGGAGGTGCTGTACGCGTTCGTGCCCGGGCTGCTGGCGGTGGCGCCGACGACGCCCGAGGACGCCAAGGGCCTCCTCAAGTCGGCGATCCGGACCGACAACCCGGTCATGTTCCTGGAGAGCATGAGCCTGTACAACCTGCGCGGCGAGGTGCCGGACGGGGAGTACACCACGCCGATCGGCCAGGCGGCGGTCCGCCGGCCGGGCACGGACCTGACGATCATCGGGGTCTCCCGCCAGGCGGTGCTGGCCGGCATCGCGGCCCAGCGCCTGGAGGAGGAGGACGTGGACGCCGAGGTGATCGACCTGCGCTCGCTGCGGCCGATCGACTGGCCGACGCTGGTGGACTCGATCCGGCGCACCAACCGGTGCCTGGTCGTCGAGGAGGGCTGGACGACGTACGGCGTGGGCGCCGAGATCGCGGCCGGCCTGCAGGACCGCGCGTTCGACTACCTCGACGCGCCGATCCGCCGCCTGGGCGGGGCCGAGGTGCCGATGCCATACAACAAGGAGATGGAGCGGGCGGCGATCCCCTCCGCCGACGACATCATGGCGGAGGCGCTGCGGGTGGTCGGCAAGCGCACGCCGGCCGCCGTCTAGGGAGCTGTTCGATGCCGGACGTCAACATGCCGAAGCTCTCCGACACGATGGAGGAGGGCACCGTCCTGGAGTGGAAGAAGCAGGACGGCGAGGAGGTGCACCGCGGCGAGGTCCTCGCCGAGA
>VBJR01000215.1:391-43062 GCA_005880175.1 Chloroflexota bacterium | reverse complement strand
GCGCTCATGGCCGCCGGGCTGGGCCTGGACGCGACCGGTGCGGACCTCGCCTCGAACGCCGTCCAGGCTGCGCGGGACAAGGCACGCGAGCGGGGTCTCGCGGCACGCTTCCTCGTCCACGACGCGCGCCGGCTGGCCGACCTCGGGGAGTCCTTCGACGCGATCCTCGACTGCGGGCTGTTCCACCTGTTCGCCGGCGAGGACCGCGCCGCGTACGTCGATGCCCTGCGCTCGGTCGCCGCTCACGGCGGTCGCTACTTCATGCTCGGGTTCAGCGACAGGGAGGCCCGGGAGCGGCCCGGCCGTGCCCACAGGCTGACCCGGGAGGAGATCGAAGCGGCATTCGCAGACGGCTGGCACATCGACTCGATCGAGGAGACGACCATCGACAGCCTCGTCGAACCCGAAGGTATCCAGGCCTGGCTGACCGCCGTCACCAGGCTGCCTTCCGGGAACGCCGGAACGGCATGCTGACCGCCGAAGCCCGCCTCGAGACCGCACAGGCGAGGCGGCACCTCGCCCAGCTGTGCCGCCATGCCGGCCACATGCTCGAGCGCCCGCTCCACCGGGGCCCGACCGGGGACGCGGAGCACCGGTCCGGCCTGCGGAGCCTCGAATGGTGCGATTCCTACGCGGTCCTCAGGGCCGATCGGGGTCGGTGCTCCCTCGAGGCGACGCCCGAGACACTGGCGCTGCGCGTCGAGGCCACCGACGAGGAGGCACTGCGGCGGCTCCAGGATCTGGTGGGCGGGCGCCTGGAGGTGATCGGCAGCCGCGATCGGTTGCGGGTGACCTGGCAGGCGCCTCTCGCGCTCACGTCCCTCGGCCGTGAGGACTCCGTCACGTCACCCGAGCCAGGGGGACGAACGGCAGGGCATGGCCTGGGCCTCCCGACGCTGCTGCTGGTGGTGGCCGGCGCGCTGGCGGTCGCTTTCCACCTGGGGCTGATCGGGGTCGGCGTGCTGGCGGTCCGGCAGTGGGCCGGCTTGGGCGCTGACCTGGTCCTGGCCCTCATCGCGCTGAAGCTCGCGGCCATGGCCGTGAACGTGCTGGTCCTGAAGCGCTTCGCCAGCCGTCTCCCGACGCATCGAGTCCCGCCCGCCGCGGCACGGGTGCTCAGGTGGGTGCTGGGGTAGGCCGCCGGCGCGACCTGACTCGAACCCGCGGCGCTGCAACCGAAGTTGCAGCGCTGCCACCTCTGTTGACCGAGGTCCTGGACCAACGCTGTCACCGCGCGACGCGCGGTATCACGTCAGTCGCGAGCAGCTGGATCGTCTCCTCGTCGGCCGCATCCAGCGTTTCGACCACGAAGTACTGGATGCCCGCCTCGGCGAGAGCGCGGAAGTGCGCCGCCGCCCGCTCGGGAGTGGCGGCGAAAACCCAGTTGCGCCACGCCCCCGTGTACCGCTCCGCCATGCCGTTCGGAAAGTAGCGGCGCAGCTTCTCAGCCAGCCGTGCCTCGTCGCCGGCCAGGATGGTCCAGCCCGTTCCGTAGGTGCGTAGCACCGAGTCGTACGGACGACCCAGCGACTCGCAGTGGCGGCGCAGCACCGTCAGTTTGCGACGGATGTCGTCATCCGAGAGTAGGTCACCGCTTGCGATGTCGATCTGGAAGAGGCCGCAGGCGTCGCCCCGTTCCGCCACCTGGCGAAGCGTCCTTCGCTCGCCCGTGCCAGCGATGAGCAGCGGCGGACCGGGCCGCTGGAGCGGCGGCGGACTGACAAGCGCTCCGGTGGTCCGGAAGTGGCGACCGGAGAAGGTGAACGGCTCCTCACCCCAGACGCCACGCAAGATCGCGATCGTCTCGTCCAGCGCCTCGTGCCGCTCGGCGAGCGACGGAAACGGGAGGCCGAGGTTGGCGAACTCGTTCTCGTCCCAGCCGATTCCGAGACCCAGGACCAGCCGACCACCGGACAGGTTGTCGATATCCGCCGCCAGCCGTGCCGTCATGACGGGGTGGCGGTACAGAGCGCAGGCGACGTGCACTCCCAGCCGGATTCTCTCGGTGGTCACCGCGATCGCTGCCAGGTGTACCCAGGGATCGAGCTGCCACGCCGGATGGTCGCCCACGAAGAACGCGTCGAAGTCGAGCTCCTCTGCCATGCGGGCCGCGGCAAGCAGTCGACGTCCGGGGTCGGCCGGCGTGTCCACGGGGAACACCTGGAGCGCGAACCCGACGTGCCCCCGGCGCTCGACGGTCCACGGAGAGGCCGGCCACGGCATCATGCCGCCCATTGTTACCCCAACGGATCGCCCGCGTCGTGTGGCAAGCCGAGAGGGCGCGGATCACGGAGCCGATCGCTCCGGCGCCCATGGTGGAGGCGCAGGTGGCGACGCCGGCCCGACGTGGCTCAGTGCCTGCTCGGCCGCTGCGAGCGGATGCGCTGGACGTCCGCCTGGAGGTGCTGGAGACGGCCGCCAAGGACGGGCGCGGGCGCTCGCCAGCGATGGCCGGCGAGCTGGCGACGCCACGAGGCGCGCGGGCCGCCGCGGCGCACGCCCGTCGACGCGAGCAGCACCAGGCCTGGGCGCAGCACTCTCCTGCCGCCGCGAACGTATCCACCGACCCGATGAGCAGATCGTCGCCCCGGCGAACCGGACGCTGACGGCGTTCGCGGATCCTGGCATCGAGTTCTCCGACCGCGCGAACCTGGCATACTGCATGATCGCAAAATTGCTATGAGCTGGGGTATCGTAGAGCTTGAGCCGGAGGTCCGGGAGTGGCTCCTGGGTCTGACGGACGAGGAGTTCGGTCACGTGGCCTTCTACATCGATCTGCTGCAGGAGCAAGGGGTCCACCTCGACGAGCCGTACACCCGGCAGCTCCGGGGGAAGCTCCGCGAGCTGCGCTTCCATCTGGGCCGCGAGCGGCAGCGCATCAGCTACTACATCGCCAGCGGGCGGCGGATCGTGCTCCTGACGGTCTTCCGGAAGACGAAGATGCGCGAGGTCCAGGAGGTCGCCCGGGCCGAGGCCGCGATGCGCCGGTGCATCGCCGAGGGCCACACCGCAGAGGATTGATTCAGAGATGAGCGAACGCGAGAGCTGGAACGACCTGCGGGAGCGGCGCATGGACAGCCCGGCCGCCAGGGCCGGGTACGAGCAGGCGCGCTCGGCGTACGAGATCGGCCGCATGGTCCGCGAGCTGCGCGAGGCGCGCGGCCTGAGCCAGCGGGAGCTGGCCGCGCGGATGGGCACCACGCAGTCCGTGGTGGGCCGTCTGGAGGCCGGCGGCAGCCGGCCGACGATCGTGACGCTGGACCGGGTGGCCGATGCGCTCGGTCTCCGGCTGGAGGTTCGCTTCCACGACCTTCAGAGGTCACCGGCCAGACGGCCGACGCGGAAGGTCACCCGGACCGCGAGCGGGCGGTAGCAGCAGCGAACCCGGACACCAGGCTGCGCCCGACCGGACCTGGATTGACGAGTCCATGCGTTCGCATCTCTTGAATCAGGCGCTCCTCGACCTCGATCGCGCGTCATTCACGAGTCGCTCGAGCGCGCTCGCCGCCGGGCCGCCGTCCGCCGCCTTCGACTACACCGCCGTGACGTCCGGATTGGACAGCGCCCATCCGGGAAAACGCGCCGCTGTCCAGCGCTAGACCACTGCACATCGAGACACGTTTCGGAGGTGGTGGTGCCTGGTCATTTGGTGGTTAGAACCGCCCAAATCGAACTTGATAGAAGGGGGTTGGGGTGGCTAACGGGATTCGAACCCGTGACACCCAGATCCACAATCTGGTGCTCTAACCTGCTGAGCTATAGCCACCACGTCGGCGGCGCTGGCCGGGTCGGCCGTGCCGCGGAGCGGCCACGATTCTACCAGCCGGCTTACAGTGGCCCACGATGGCCACCTCCGCGTCGGCGCCGCCCCCGGCCCTCAACCCCCGCTCGCTCCTCTTCACCCTCTATGGGGACTACGTCCGGCCCCTCGGGCAGCGGGACGTCCGGGTCGGCGCCCTCGTCCGCCTCGCGGGTGAGCTCGGAGTCGGCGACAACGCCCTCCGCTCCGCCCTCTCCCGCATGACCCGCGAGGGCTGGCTCGCGGCGCGCCGCGACGGCGGCCCACCTCGGTACCGCCTCAGCCCTCGCGGTGAGGACCTGATCGCCGAGGGCACCCGCCGCATCTACGGCGACCACCGCGCGGCCTGGGACGGGCGCTGGCTCCTCGTCTCCTACTCCCTCCCCGAGCCTCGCCGGGGGCAGCGGGACCGCCTCCGCCAGGGCCTCAGCTTCCTCGGGCTCGGCTCGCTCGGCAACGGCCTCTTCGTCACCCCCCACGACCTCCGGGGCCAGGTCCGCGACCTGATCCGCCGCTGCGGCGTCGAGGCCGACGTCACCCTCCACCACGGCACCCTGGAGTGGCCCGCCGACCCGGCGCAGGTCGTCGCCCGCGCCTGGGACCTGAAGCGCCTCGGCGCCCGCTACACCGAGTTCCTCGACAGCACCCGCCAGCAGCTGCGGGCCGCGGACGGGCTCGACGACCGCACCGCCTTCGCCCGCCGCTTCGTGCTCACCCACGAGTACCGCCGCTTCCCGTTCAGCGACCCCGACCTGCCCGACGCGCTCCTGCCCCCGGGCTGGGTCGGCCGCGCCGCTCACGAGACGTTCCTCGAGTACAACGCCCGGCTCCGCCCGCCCGCCGAGCGCTTCTACCGCGGTATTGCAGATGGCGACACGATCGTGGACAATGGTGACAGAACAACGGTGCCCACGGCGACCACCACCGTTTCCCACGGAGGCAGCTGAATGGCCAGTGCCAACCCGACCTTCGACCGCCTGCTCGAGAAGGGCGACCTGATCGAGTCGACGTCGGAGATGACGCCGGAGTACCTGCGCGAGCTCAAGCACACGCTGCTCGTCTCCGGGGACACCGAGCTGATCTCCGCCCCCGCCTACTACCTGGCGGCCCAGCGCGCGCCCAGCATCAACGCCTTCATGACCGGCATCGCGATCATCCAGGACGAGCTGGCGCACGCCCACATCGCGTACCACATCCTCGAGGAGCTGGGCGAGGACCAGGAGAAGCTGATCTTCTCCCGCGACCCCAAGTCCTTCCGCTACCCGTACGCGTTCGACGTGCCGCTCGAGACGTGGACCGAGCTGATCGTCGCCAACCTGTTCTACGACCAGGCCGGCTTCTGCCTCCTGGGCGACATCCACGAGGAATGCTCGTACGGCCCCTGGAAGCGCGGCCTGAACAAGGTGATGCTGGAGGAGACCTTCCACCTTCGCAACGGCCGCACGTGGGCCAAGCGCATGGCGCAGGCCGGCGGCGCCACGAAGGACGAGCTGCAGCGGGCGGTGAACTGGATGTTCCCGCTGACGGTCGAGTGGTTCGGCCTCCCGGACAGCATCAAGACGCACTCCACCCAGCTCGACTACCGGCTCAAGGGCAAGACCAACGACCAGCTCCGCCAGTGGTGGCTCTCGCTCGTGGTCCCGTACTGCGAGGAGATCGGGCTCGAGGTGCCCGCCCACCGCGAGGGCGACGCGTTCGTCGTCGACTACCCGTTCCCCTGCACGTTCGACTCCGACGTCAAGCGCTGGGACTTCGCCGATCCCTGCTCGTGGGACGACGTCATCAAGCGCTGGCGCGGCCGCGGCCCCCGCAACGCCGAGATGGTCGCCACGTTCCAGGAGGAGTTCCACCAGTTCCGCAAGGCGCACGGGCATGCCTGACGACGCCGGCCTCCTGGAGGCGCTCCGGGACGTGGACGACCCCGAGATGCCCGTCAACATCGTCGACCTGGGCATCGTCTACGGCGTCCGGCGAGAGGGCGCCGGCGTCACCGTGGACCTGACGTTCACGGCGATGGGCTGCCCCGCCTCCGACTTCATCCTGGAGGACGTGCGCGAGCGGCTGCTCAGAGAGCCCGGCGTGGACCACGTGACGATCAACATCGTCTGGGACCCGCCCTGGTCCACCAGGCGCATGACGCAGGCCGGCCGCGACGCGCTCGAGATGTGGGGCGTCGCCGTATGAGCGAGCGCGCGTTCTCCCGGGTGCACGGCTCCGTCCGCGAGTACGAGGTCTTCGCCCGCAAGCAGCGCGTCGAGCCGCTCCGGCTGATCGGCAGCGTGGTCGCCCCCGACGACGACCTGGCCGCCGCGTACGCCCGGGCCACGTACGACGAGGAGCGCTGGATCGAGATGGCGAGAGCCTGGCCGACAACAAGCAGCTGCTAGGCCTCCGCTACGCCGAGTGGGCCACCCGCGCCCCCTCCCTGGAGGCCGACATCGCCGCCGCCGCCATGGGCCTGGACGACCTGGGCCACTCCCGCGTCCTGTACGGCTGCCTCGACCCGCTGGGCGGGGACCCGCGCGGCTCCGAGCGCGAGACCGACGCCGGCAGCCTCCACGCCCTGCCCTACTTCGACGAGCCGTGGACATCGTGGCCGCAGTTCGTCGCGGCGAACGCCGTGCTGGACACCGCGTTCACCGTCATGATCGAGGCATGCGTGGACGGCGACGTGGAGGTGCTGCGCTCGCGGCTGCGCAAGATGCTCAGCGAGGAGCGGTACCACTTCCTGCACGGGCGGAGCTGGCTCAGGGCCGGCATCGACGAGGCGCCGCTGAACGAGGCCTGGCGGCAGGCGATCGAGTGGTTCGGGCCGCCCGACGGCGACGTCGCGGAGCTGCGGCACCGGGGCGCGCTGGCGATGGGCCCCGGCGAGCTGGCCGCCCGGCTGGAGGAGCGCCTGGAGCGGGCCGCGCCCCGGCTGGAGATCGACTGGGCGACGTGGGACCCGGCGCGCCGGCGCGGCCGGCCCGGCAGGATCGACGAACGCACGTTCGGCATGCTCCGGGGCCTCGAGGAGAAGCGGTTCTATCCGGCAGGAGCCTGACGCCGAACGGCCGCGATCGTCGCCGCGCTGCCCGCGCTGCGGCGCGACCGACGCCGAGGTCATCTCCCTGTTCGGCACGCAGGCGATGACGCTCCAGTACCGCTGCCGGAGCTGCGGCGACTTCTACGAGGCGCTGAAGTACGAGGACGAGGAGGACGAACGGTGAGCCTCACCGAGGAATGGGCCGCGGCCAACCCGCGCTCGATGGCCCTGCACGAGCGCGCCCGGCGCGTGATCCCCGGCGGCATCACGCACGACGTCCGGCACGCCCGGCCGTTCCCCGTGTCGATCGCGTCGGCCAGCGGCAGCCACAAGACGGACGCCGACGGCCACGACCTCGTCTGCTACGTGATGGGCCACGGCGCGCTGCTCCTCGGTCACAACCCGGCCCCGGTCGTCGAGGCGATCGAGCGGGCGGCCGGCCAGTTCCTCCACGCCGGCTCCTCGCACGAGGGCGAGGTGGCCTGGGCCGAGCGCATCTGCGCCCTGGTGCCGTCCGTCGAGATGGTCCACTTCACCAGCAGCGGCACCGAGGCGACGATGCTCGCGCTCCAGGTCGCGCGCGGCTACACCGGCCGCGACCGGGTGCTCCGGCTCCAGCGCCACTTCCACGGCTGGCACGACACGGCCGCGTTCAGCCCGGCCGGGACGCCCGGCGTGCCGGCCGCCCTGGCCGAGGCGGTGACCATCGTCCCGCCCGACCACGCGGCGGTCGAGGCCGCCCTCGCCGGCCGCGACGTGGCCGCCCTGATCCTGGAGCCGACCGGCGCCAGCTTCGGCACCGTGCCGGTCACGTTCGAGTTCCTGGCCGGCCTTCGCGAGCTGACCCGGGACACCGGCACCCTGCTGATCTTCGACGAGGTGATCAGCGGGTTCCGGTGGTCGCCCGGCGGCGTCCAGCAGCTCGCCGGCGTCCTCCCCGACCTGACCACGATGGCCAAGATCGTGGCCGGCGGCATGCCCGGCGGCGCGCTGGGCGGCTCGCGCGAGGTCATGGAGGTGCTGACGTTCCGGGACGCGGACCAGGTCAAGGTCAAGCACCCCGGCACGCACAACGGCCACCCGCTGGCGGCCGCCGCCGGCTCGGCGATGCTGGACGAGGTCGCGGACGGCGCCGCGCAGTCCCGCGCCGACGAGACGGCCGGCTGGCTGCGCCGCGAGCTCAACGGCGCGCTGGCCCGGGCCGGCGTGGCCGGCTCGGTGGAGGGCGCCAGCTCCACGTTCCGGGTCGCGCTGGCCGCCGACGACC
Source organism: Chloroflexota bacterium (assembly GCA_005880175.1). The sequence goes on along the minus strand of VBJR01000215.1, from coordinate 34,968 downwards.
CCGACCAGCAGGCGTTCCACGCGCTCCAGGACGGGATGCTGCTGGAGGGCGTGCACCTCTTCCGCGGCGCCGGCTTCGTCAGCACCGCCCACACCGAGGCCGACGTGGAGCGCACCGTGACGGCGTTCGAGCGGACCCTCCGCCGCCTGCAGGCCGAGGGGCTGGTCTAGCCCGCCTCTTCCTCGTCGTCCTCGCCGCCGCCGCGGCGGCGAAGGACGGCCAGCGGGATGCCGGCGAGCACCACGACCAGGATCGCCAGCGCCACGATGATCGGCAGCGCCTGGCCGCCGCTCACGCGCGCCCCCTGCGCGGTCTGGGCCGCGTTGGCGGCGTATCCGGCCGCGAAGCAGCCCAGCGTGCCGGAGCGGGCCGAGATGTAGAACGGCGCGGCCGTCCCCGTGTTCCCGATCTTCTGCCACGGCCCGTTGTCCTGGTAGACGTACACGTCGCTGGGAGCCGCGAGCTGCGACGAGTACTGCAGCGTCACCAGGACCTGCTGGCCGGACGCCAGCGGCGAGCTACTGGTGACGCAGTAGACGTTCGTCGAGAGGTGGATCCCGGCCGGGTTGGGGAACACCGGCTGCGGCTTGATGTCGATCGACACCGGCGAGCGGTCCGAGGGCGCCACGAACGCCCCCGGCGTGAACGCGATCGCGGCCTGGCCGTCCTGCGTGAACACCGTGGCCGGGTCGACCTTGTCGTTGCTGCCGACCTTGACCGACTGGTGCCCGCTGAGCGGCTGCTGGTTGCTGCCCTGGAACTGCGCCGGCGGCGACACCCAGCGGTACGGCTGGGGCGGCGCGATGCCGTCGTAGAACCCGGGGGCGACCGCCCAGGCGGCCAGCGCGTACGCGACGACGGCCGCGGCGAGGAGCGCGAGGCGGGTCCCTGGCGAGAGGGACCGGAGACGCCGGTGGGTGCCGGGATGGGGGGCCTGCCCCCACTTGCTTTTCACAGCGCCAGGTCCGCGATCACGTGGCCGATGATCGGGCCGACCAGGTCGCGCATCGCCCAGCGCCAGAGGCCGAGCAGCAGGCCCGCCGCCGCCACCGCGGGCAGGAACGGCAGCGGGTGGGAGAGAGCGTGCGCGGCCGTCCAGGCCGCCGTGCTGCCCACGACCGCGGCGGCCGGCCCGTAGGCCCGGTCCAGCGCCGCGAACAGGGCGCCTCGGAACGCCACCTCCTCCCCCACCGACACCGCCACCGCGGCCAGCGCGAACGGGGGCGCGAGCACCGGGCCGCCGCCCCAGCGCACGGCCGCCGGCAGCAGCAGCACGGCGGCCAGCGCCGCGCCGCCGAGCAGCCGCTCGGGCAGGCGCGACCAGCCCAGGCCCAGCTCCGCCGGCGACCAGCCCAGGGCCAGGAGGCACAGCGCGAGCCCGCCGGCCAGCAGCACCGGCACCTGCCACTCCGGCCCCCGCAGCGCCAGCACGCGCGCCCACTCCAGCGCGACGGCGGCGACCAGGAGCCCGATCGCCCGCACGGGCGCGGGGGCGAGCACGAGCGCGCTCTTCACTGACGGAACGATAGCCAAATGGCGGCGTGCGCCGGTTCTGTGCCAGTGTGCGCAGCGGTGGAACCGCTTCGCGTGCTCCTCGACGAGTCCGCCCCCGACGGCGACCTGCCGGCGCCGCTGGCCGCCCTGTACGGCGGCGGGCTGGCGCTGGCCCCCGACGCGGTGTACGCCAACTTCATCGCCTCCCTCGACGGCGTCTCCTCCCTGGCCGCCCCGCGCGGTGCCGGCCCGACGCTGCGCGGCGACGCCGACCCCGGCGCCGACCGGTTCGTCATGGGCCTCCTGCGCTTCCTCGCCGACGCCGTGCTGATCGGTGCGGGCACGCTGCGGGCCGACCGCGGCCACCTCTGGTCGTCCGCGTACATCGACCGGGAGCGGGCCGGCCAGTACCGGGCGCTGGGCCGGGGCGAGCCGCGCCTCGTGGTCGTCACCGCGAGCGGCGACGTGGACCCGCGCGAGCGCGCGCTGCAGGGCGGCGCGCTGGTGCTGACGACGGAGGCCGGCGCCGCCCGGCTGCGGGGCCGGCTGCCGGCCGCCACCACGCTGCAGGCGCTGGGCGCGGGCCGCCTGGCCACCGCCGGCATCCTGGCCGCGATCCGGGCCGAGGGTCACCGGCGGGTCCTGACCGAAGGCGGCCCCACGCTTCTCGGCCGGTTCGCCGCCGAGCGCACGCTGGACGACCTGTTCCTGACCATGTCGCCGGTCCTGGCCGGTCGCCGCTCCGGCGACGGCCGGATGGGCGTGCTGAACGGAGTGCACCTGCTGCCCGCCGACGGCCGCTGGGGCCGCCTGCGCAGCGTGCGGGCCTCGGGCTCGCACCTGTTCCTGCGCTACGGCTTCAGCCGCTCCGGCGCCGAGTAGACGTTGAACCGGCCGTCGCGCAGGAAGCCGGCGAGCGTCAGGCCGAATCGGCGGGCCGTCGCCACCGCCAGGCTGCTGGGCGCGCCGACGGCCGCGACCAGCGGGATGCCGGCGGCGACCGCCTTCTGCACGATCTCGTAGCCGCCCCTCCCGCTGACGACCAGCAGGTGCCCCGCCAGCGGCAGCCGGCCGTCCAGCAGCGCCCGGCCGACCACCTTGTCGACGGCGTTGTGGCGGCCCACGTCCTCGCGCAGCTCGACCAGCTCGCCCGCGGCGTCGAACAGCCCGGCCGCGTGCAGGCCGCCGGTCTCGTCGAACAGGCGCTGGCGCTCGCGCAGCCGCCCGGCCAGGCCGGCCAGCAGCTCGGGGGCGACCGACGGTCCGGCCGGGACCGGCGCGAAGTCCAGCGCCAGCGACTCGACCGTCGTGGCGCCGCACACGCCGCACGCGGAGCTGCTCAGGAACGACCGCTCGGGGCGGCGGCAGGCGGCCCCTGCCAGCAGGACGTCCACCTGGTTGGACTCGATCAGGTCGGGGCGGACGGGAACGGCCGCCGGCTCCGGCTCCCCCGCCTCCGCGCTGATGCGCACCTCGCGCACCTGGCCGAGGTCGGTGACCACGCGCTCGGCCCAGAGCAGGCCGAGCGCCAGCTCGACGTCGTTGCCCGGCGTGCGCATGACGATGCTGAGCGGGTCGCCGTCGATCAGGAGCTGGAGCGGCTCCTCGGCGGCGAGCCGGTCCCCCGCCTCGTCCCAGCGGCCGTGCTCCCAGCGGCTGGTCCGCACCTCGGGCGCCTGCGGCCGCGGGCTCATCCGGCCTCCACCGGCGCGGCCGCCGCCCGGGCCACGGCCGTGGTCCGGACCTCGAAGCCGCGCCACCACGTCGCGCGAGCGGCCTCCAGGCGCAGGACCGCCCCCTCGTCCAGCTCCACCAGGTCGTAGCGCGCCGCGATGTCCGGGCCGGCCGCGGGCGCCGGCCGGAGGCGGCCGCGCAGGCACAGCCCCAGCATCCGCGTGGCGCGGTAGGGGTGGTGGTGCTCGATGACCAGCGCCGCCTGGGCGCCGTCCCGCGGCGGCCGGGGCACGTGGGCGGGCAGCCAGACCAGCGCGTCGGGACCGTCCAGCGTCCAGGCGGCGCTGGCCAGCATCTGGCGCCCGGCCGCCATCCAGCAGAGCTGGGCGACGCGGTGGCGCGCGACGGCGTGCGCGACCTGGGCCGGGACGCCCGGCACCCGCTCGGCGGCGGCCGGCGGCGGCGTCAGCGGAGGCACCAGCGCGACGCGGTCCGCGACCAGGCGCAGGAGGACGCGGTTGTGGGGCCACCACTCGGCCGGGATGCTGGCCAGGTCGAGCAGGTAGCCGCCGATGAACGCCGCGTTCTTGATCGCGTAGCCGGCCAGGTTGAACGCGAAGCCGGGACCGTGCAGCGCCGCCCGCACCTGGCTGCCGACCGAGCGCGGGTCGTACGCCTCCAGCAGGCCCTGCAGCAGCACCCCGTGGGCGCCGGTGCGGGGCTCGGGCGTGACCAGGAACGCGGCCCGCGGGTCACGCCGGGCCAGCGTCAGCTTGGCGGCGTGGCGGGACGTGGTCATCCAGAGCGCGCCGCCGCCGAAGTGGAACGCGGCGGGGTTGACCAGCGGCGGCCGGGCGCCGATCGCCAGCATGCCGATCCGGGCCGCCGACAGCAGCGCCCGCTGCTCCGAGTCGAGCCGCATGGCTAACGAGCGTACGCGAGCCGGAGGGGGGCGCCGCGCTACCGGGCGCCTTCGAACTGCCAGACCGCGCGGCTGATGTTCGCCAGCAGCTTCCAGCCGGCGTCGCCGCCGGGGCCCTGGGTGCAGATCGTCAGGACGTACGCGCCGCGCGGGCCCTTCGGGACCAGCGCCGCGTCGTTCACCTCGTCGTCCAGGATCCCGATCTTGTGCACCACGGTCGTGCCCGCCGGCACCCCGGCCGGGATCCCGGCCTCGTAGGCAGTGTGCGTCAGGATCGGGTACAGGTACTGCTGCGCCGACCTGCCGCCCGCGTGCTCGGTCGCCTCGTCCACCCAGAGGCGGGCCAGGTCGCTGGTCGTCGTGGTGTTGGGGACGTAGAACGCCGACTGCCTGGCTCCGTGGGCCTGCGCGTACTTGTTCAGCGCCGCCCCGCCGCCCGCGTACCTCACGAGCATGTGGGCGGCGGTGTTGTCCGAGTTCAGGCCCACCCGGTGCTCCAGCTGCGACCGGCTCATGCACATGCCGTCCTGGTAGTCGGAGAAGTACCCGTCCTCCCAGTCGTTGTCCTGGTAGCAGAGGCTGTCGGTGCCGTGCCAGCGGCCGGACGTGACGTTCTGCGCCTCCTCCATCAGCAGCGGCAGCTTGTACGTGCTGGCGGCCGTGAACTGCTGGTCGCCGTTCAGCGACCAGGTCTGCGGGTTCGAGCCGCCCAGCTCGGTGAGCGTCACGCCGCCCGTGGCCCCGGCGGCGCTGAGCAGCTGCGCCACGGCCTGGTTCAGCCGCGTGAAGTCGGCCCGGGTGGACGTGGGCGACGGCGCGGCCGCCTCGGCGGTGGCCCCGGCCGCGGTCCGCAGCGTGGTGTCGTCGTGCCGGGCCAGGAAGAAGCCGGCCGAGAATCCCGCCAGGACGAACAGGGCGCCGACGACCGCGGCGGCGATGCCCCCTTTCAGCACAGCGCCATGATGACGGGTTTGCTGGGGCGGTTCAGGGCGGGCACCCCAGAAGAATGTGTAAGAAGCGCGTCAGGCGGGCCGCTCGAGGGCGTCCTTCATCCGCCCGAGCGCGCGCTGCAGCCGCTCGCGGACCAGCCCGTCCACCCTGCCGGCGAGCAGGCCGCCGAGCGCCCCTCCGGGCGGCTCGTACCCGATCGTCAGCACGACCTCTGTGCCGTCGCCACGCGGCTCGAAGCGCCACCCGCCCGTCTGCGCGATCAGCCCGGACTCCGACCGCCAGCCGATCGCGCGCGGCTCGTCCCAGCGGTCGAGGACCAGCACGTTCTCCAGCGGCAGGCCCAGGGCCCGCATGCTGACGTCGAACCGCGCGCCCACGCCGGTGGCGCGGTCGTCCAGCGGCTCCCAGCGGTCCACGCCCTCCAGGACGTCGGAGACGTGGCCCGGGTCGGCGACCCACGCGAACACGTCCGCCGGGGGCCGGGCGATCACGGTGCGAGCGGAGAAGCGGCGCGGGGTCATCGGTCGCCCCCATCATGGGAAGCGTGTGGCAGGAACCGCCCGTCCACCAGGAGAGCCGGGTCAGCGCGCCCGTCGAGCCGCCCGCTGACCGCCTGCGCGACGCCTTCTTCGCCGGCGTCGGCAGCCTGACGTTCGGCGTCGTCCGCGGGGAGCGCTGGCGCCTGCGCCTCGGCCCGCTGGCGCTGCTCGAGTTCGGCGAGCCGGCATTCGACGGCTGCGCATGGAGCTGGCCGATCACCGGCGGCCTGCTGGCGCGGCGGCCGGGCGGCGCGCTGCGCTACGGGTGGCGCGACGGCGAGCTGGTCGCCGTCGTGGACGGCTACGAGCCCCGGCTGCCGGCGTTCGCGTACCGGCTGGCGCAGGTGCCGGCGCACCGGATGCTGACGCGCCGGTTCCTGCTGCGGCTGCGCGGCCGCACGCCCGCGCCGGCGCCGCCGGCAGGACCGGCCCAGCGCCTGCTGACGGCCAGCATCGACCTGGCCCTGTGCGCGGCCGTCGCCAGCGCCGTGGACCGGCACCGCCGCCTGCGCACGTTCGCGGCCGTGGCGGCCGGCTACCACGTGGCCTGCTGGACCCTGGGCGGCCAGACGCTGGGCGGCCGCCTGGCGGGACAGCGGGTGGTCTCGGTCGACGGCGGCCCGGTCGCGCCGTGGCAGGCGCTGCTCCGCCTGGCGGCGCTGCCGCGCGCGCTGCGCACCCGGCGGGCGGTGCACGACGAGGCCGCCGGCACGGAGGTGGTCGAGGCGTAGCGGGGCCGGCCGGCCCCGCTCAGCGGCCGCCCTCCGGCTCGTTCCTCGCCTCCTCCGCCGCGAGGGGGGAGGGGCTCACCGGTTCCGGCTGCGCCACTGGCGGCTGCCGGGGACCGCCTCGCCGGAGCGCTGGGCGGCGGCACCTGACCTCGGGCCGGACCGCGCCGGGCGCGCGGCGCCCTGCCGCGCCTCCTGGCCCGCGACCTCCACCACGTCGAAGTTGCCCGCGCCGGCCGAGGCCTCCAGCGTCCGCACCACGCTCGCCGAGTCGTCGCCGGGCCGCGCCATGTAGACCGGGCGGCCGTCCCTGCCGAACGTGATCGCGCTGCTGCCCTCGATCGGGCCCAGGTGGCTCGCCGACGCCTCGAACGCCGGCGGCGGCTCGAAGCCCAGCCCGCGCGCGTACTCGACCGCGCCCCACACCAGGTGCCGGGCCAGCTCGATGGGCGCCGGCACGGCCGCTGCCGGGAAGCCGTCGAAGTAGCGCTCGACGAACGCCGGCAGCTCCAGCGTCGGGACCGCGCGCGGCCCGAGGACGCTGCGCACGCCCCGGCTGTACACGTCCAGCAGCCAGCCGCACACCGCGGCCTTCTCGTAGCGGTGCTCCCGGGCGACCAGGACGGCCACCAGGCCGGCGTCGTCGTCGTCGCCGCTCTCGCCCGCCTCGCCGTCCGGCCAGTCCGGGTGGTCCGCCACCCCCAGCCCGGTCCGCCACCCGGGGCTGACCCAGCAGCCGACGACCGCGGGCTCGTGCGCCGTCGCCGCCGCGCCGCCCGCCATCCTCCGGACCAGAGCGGCCACCGCCGCCGGCCGCACGCCCAGCGCCTGGGCGATCTCCTTGGGAGAGCGCCCCTTCTCGCGCAGCTCGGCGACCTGCCGCTGCAGCTCTTCGTCAGTCATCCGGCTACTTGTACAGGAAATGCCGGATCAGCCGACCTGGGCCGGCAGCGCCAGGTAGCCGGCCAGCTGGGTGTAGACGCCCAGCAGCAGCAGCACCCCGAGACCGATCAGCAGCGCCCCCGCCACCCGGCTGATCACGGCCGAGCTCCGCTGCAGCGGCCGCGTGACGGCGGGGAACGCGGCGACCAGGAGCGTCGTGAGCAGGAACGGCAGCCCGAGGCCCAGGGTGTAGGCGGTCAGCAGGATGCCGCCCTCCAGCGCGCGGTGCGTGTTGGCCGCCAGGACCAGGATCGTGGCCAGCACCGGCCCCACGCACGGCGTCCAGGCGGTGCCGAACACCAGCCCGAGGACGAACGCGGTCCAGCCCGGGGACCGGCCGAGGATCCCCAGCCGGAGCGGCTGGAACGTGCGCTGGCCGATCGCCGCCGGCACCAGCCCGAGCAGGGACAGGCCCATCGCGATCACCAGCACGCCGCCGACCCGCTGGACCCACACCTCCTGCGCCCGGAGGCCCTGGCCCACGAACCCGGCCGCCACGCCGAGGCCCACGAAGACCAGCCCGAACCCCAGGACGTAGAGCACGCCCCCGCGCACGATGCGGAGCTGGAACGCGCCGGGGTCGGCCCGGACGTCGGGCAGCGCGGCCCCCGCCAGGTAGCCGACGTAGGCGGGGAGCAGCGGCACCACGCACGGGGCGAAGAACGAGAGCGCGCCCGCCGCGAAGGCGAGCGCCAGGCTCGACGCCGCCACGTCAGCTGCCGAACGTGAACGTGTAGAGCCGGAAGCCGGGCTGCTCCGGGCTGAGCTGGAGCAGGTGCTCGGAGAACCCCGGCAGGGAGACGAGCGAGTACAGGTCGTCGTGGTCCACCACCACGGTGGACCGGCCGGCCGCGTCCACGTGGACGCTCGATCCCGCCTGGGCGGGCAGCAGGTCGCGGCCGTCGATCGTGACGTGGACCGTGACCGGTCCCGCCGCCGGCGCTGCCACCATGTAGACCCGCCGGGCCTTGTACGGGAGCGACGCGATGTCGCTGCCGGGGGCGCCGACGGCGGTGAGCTGCTCGTACTCGGGCTGCTGGCTCCACGCTCCCTGGAACGCGACCGATCCGTCGCCGCGGTCCGACCCGACGTACGTCTCGGGCGTCTCCGACGAGGCGTCCGCGGTGATGCCGGGGTCGCCCGTCGCCAGCGGCCCGGTGATCTTGTGGCCGCTCGCGGCCAGCAGGGTCTGGATGTCGCGTTCGGTCGCGTCGTAGTCGCCCTCGCCGAAGTTCGTGTGCCGGACGTGCCCGCCGGCGTCGATCAGGTACTCGGCCGGCCAGTACTGGTTGCTGAACGCGTTCCAGGTGGCCATGTTGGAGTCCACGGCCACCGGCCAGCCGATCCCGTAGTCCTTGACCGCCCGCCGGACGTTGCCGACGTCCTTCTCGAACGTGAACTCGGGCGAGTGCACGCCCACGATCACCAGGCCGTCCGCCTGGTACCGGTCCCACCACTGGCGCAGGAACGGGAACGTCCGCTGGCAGTTGATGCACGAGTACGTCCAGAAGTCCACCAGGACGACCTTGCCCCGCAGCGAGTCCATCGTCAGCGGGGCCGAGTTCTCCCAGTCCACGATGCCCGTGAAGTCGGGCGCCAGCGGCCCGGTCGCCGAGAGGCCCGAGGACTGGCCCGACGACACCCCGGAGAGCCCGGCGCCGCTGTAGCGCACCGCCACCACGATCGCGCCGGCGAGCACGACCGCCACGGCCACCGCCGCCACCCGGATCCAGAAGCCCTGGTCGAAGCGCCGGCGGCCACGGCGCAGGGGCCGCCGGCGGCCACGGACACTCACGCGGGCGATTGTCCTACAGGACCGTGACGGCCACGCGACGACCGATCACGTGGCCTCTGGCTTCTGTCCGTACGCGATGCCGAACGGGTACGACATGTGCCCGTGCTCCCACTCCTGCTGGGCTTCCTGGATCAGGTCGCGCACCTCCGCCTCGGTCAGGCGGCCCCGCGCCTGGAGCACCTCGCAGACCCGGGTCACCCCGGCCCGGAAGTCGGTCACCATCAGCGACCCCACCTGGCCGCCCCAGCGGCCCACCGGCAGCTTGACGTTGCGACGGCTCACGTTCACCAGGCCGGCGCCGCGCAGGTACCCGTCGAGCGACTGGTACACCACGCCCTCCGTGTCCAGGCCCAGGGAGCCGACCAGCTCCCGCGTCAGGTCCACGAGCCGCTGGGCCGCCGGCCCCGCCTCCTCGATCTCGAACGGCACCTCGATCAGCTCGACCCAGCCGCCCGGCCGCGTCACCCGGGCCAGCTCGGCCACCAGGCCCGGCCACGCGGCCACGGGGATGCCCGAGACGAGCAGCCGCTGGTGGACGAAGTCGAACTCGCCGTCCCGGAACGGCAGTGCCGGCAGGACGTTCCCGCGGACGTACCGGTAGCGCTCCGGCTGCCCCGGCTTGCCGCTGACCAGGTCGAGCCCCACGACCAGGGCCGACGGGTACTGGCCGCACATCTCGTAGCCCCACTGGCCGGTCCCGCAGCCGACGTCCAGGATCCGCCGGGGGTCCTCCACCGGGGCCAGGTGATTCGTCTGCAGCATCTCGCGCAGCGCGTAGTGCTGGATGTCCAGGCGGTCGATCTCCCCCGGGTGGCGGGGGAACAAGTAATGCTCGCTCTCCTTGACGGGCTGACGTTCCACGGCTGCCGCGACCTCCTCATCGCCGGGCACGTCGAGCTGCCAGTCGACGAGGCCCGCGTCCTGCGCGATCCTGACCAGCGCCCGAAGCGCGGTCAGCCGGCGGTCGATGGTCGACAGGGCGCGGCTCCGGCGCCGCAGCTCGATCGCGTAGTCGAGCGCCAGCCGGTGGGACGCGGCGGGACCGGCGGCCAGCAGCTGTGCGACCGCCTCCGGAAGCGCCTTGCCCGTATACCGTGCGAACTCCTCGAGATCGGCCGTGTACGCCTGGAGCGTCCGCTCGCCGCGGTTGGCCAGGAAGCGATCGAGCACCTCCTGGGCTCCGCTCAGCAGTTCCGACTCCGTCCCTTCGTCGCTCATCCCCACCGACGGGAGAGTATGGATGGTGGACCAGACATAGCTTGCATGCTTTGATTTTCTACCGATTAGACTTATGGCGTGGGGGACACAACGGTGCTCCACGCGCAGCCGCGCAGCGTGCTGTTCGTGGACGACGATCCCGACATGCGGACGATGTACGGCGGCCGTCTGCGGGCAGACGGCTTCGAGGTCCGCTTCGCCGCCGACGGTCTGGCGGCACTCGATGCGGCAACGGAGGCGCTCGACCTCGTCCTGCTCGACGTGCGGATGCCCGGCATGGACGGCCTGGAGGTGCTGCGCCGTCTCAAGGGCGACGCCGGCATGGCCGGGGTGCCGGTGGTGATGCTCTCGAACGAGCGCGAGGAGAAGGCGGCGCGCCGGGCCCAGGCGATGGGCGCGGTCGCGTGGTGGACCAAGCTCGACGTGCTGCCGGCGGAGCTGAGCCGGCGCGTTGGCGTCCTGCTGGGCAGGTGATAAGCTAGCGGCTCTCAGAATCCCGTACAGGAGGTGGCGTCACATGGCAGCACGAGTCGAGACGGCGGGCCGGTTCGGCCAGTCGTCGGGCAGCCGCCTCCCGGACGGGACCTGACCCCGACCTCCTCGTAGGCTCGCGGGTCCCCCCCTCCGGCGCGGCCGGCCCTCCATGCCGGTTGTCCAGGAGGACCCATTGCTTCGAGCTCCCCGCGTCCCGCTCGCCACGCCGGACGCGCCCCGGTCCAAAGAGCTGCACCTCGTCGACGCGGAGGTGGAGGACCCTCGCGTCCTGACCGACGCGGAGCTGCTGACGGCCGCCGCCCGCGGGGCGGTCGCGGCCGGCGGCGGCCACGTGCTCGACGAGGTGCTCGTTCGCTTCCCCAACGGCGCCGTCACCCTCGTGCTGGTGCTGGCCGAATCGCACCTCAGCCTCCACACCTGGCCCGAGGAGCGGCTCGTCGCCGTGGACCTGTTCAGCTGCGGCGCCATCGACGCCGCCCGCGTGGTGGACGAGCTGCTCCGCTCGCTCCGGCTGCGCCGGGCGGCCGTGCGGAGGGTCGGACGTGGCGCGTGACGTGCTGTCCGACGTCGCCGTCGCCGCCGGCCTCCGGGAGGGGCCGCGCGGCGTCGAGGAGGTGCTGCGGCACCTGGCGGGTGGCCCGGCGGCCACCCGCCAGCTCAGCCGGCTGACCGGCCTGCCGGTGCCGATCGTCGCTGCCGTGTGCGGCGAGCTCCGGCGGCTGGGCCTGCTCACCCGTGAGCGGCCCTCCCGCCTGAGCGAGGCCGGGCGCGAGCTCGCCGGGCCGCCGCACAGGAGCGTGGCCTGCCCGGCGTGCGCCGGCCGGGGCGCGGTGCTGCCGGCTGAGTACGGCGCGCTCGCGGACCGCCTGGCCGCGCTGCTGGCCGGCACGCCGCCGGCCGACCGGACGCTGGACCAGGCCCACTGCACGGTCGAGACCAAGCTGCGGCGCGTGGCCCACCTCCACGCCGCCGGCGCCCTGAGCGGCAAGGCCGTCCTGCTCGTGGGCGACGACGACCAGCTCGCCCCGGCCATCGCGCTGGCCGGCCAGGCGCTGGGCACGCCGCCGCCGGCCCGGCTGGCGGTCGTGGACGTGGACCCGGCCGTCGTGGCGTTCAGCCGGGACGCCGCCCAGCGGGCGCGTGTTCACGGACCCGCCCTACACGCTCGCCGGCGCCGAGCTCTTCCTGTCGCGCGGGGCGGCCGCCCTGGCGCCCGGGCCCGGCCGGCAGGCGTTCCTCTGCTTCGGCCCGAAGCCGCCGGACGAGGCCGCCCGGCTGCAGGGCGCGATCGCCGACATGGGCTTCGCGGTCCACGACATGGTCCGCAACTTCAACGAGTACACCGGCGCCGACGTCCTCGCCGGCGCGAGCCACCTGTACCACCTGGTCGGCGGCGGCCGGCTGACGCCCCCGGTCAGCGGCCGGTACCAGGCGGCGCTGTACACGGCGGAGGTGCGCTCGCGGCGGCGCGGGCCGCCGCGGGGCTGATCTCCTGGCGCCAGGGCCCCGATCAGGATCGGCTCCTGAGCTCCTCCGCGAGGTCACCCCGCGCGCCCACCTCGACCCGGTCGAGCTGGAGCCACCCGCGCATCTCGTCGAGCTCGTCGCGCAGCGCCGGCGCCACGCGCCGCGCATCCTGCCCCGGCTCCAGGTAGGCGCCCGGCACGAGCAGCGCGCCCCGGCCCCGCTCCGCCTTCAGGTCGCACCGGCCGACCAGCGTGTCGCCGAGCAGGAACGGGCACACGTAGTAGCCGAACACCCGCTTCTCCGGCGGCGTGTACAGCTCGATCGTGTACTTCATCCCGAACAGCCGGTCGATGCGGCTCCGCTCCCAGACCAGCGAGTCGAACGGGGTGACCAGCGCCCGGGCGGCAACGCTGCGGGGCGCCCGCGCCTCGGGGTGCAGGTACGCGGCCTCGGTCCACCCCTCGACGCGGGCCGGCAGCAGGCGGCCCTCCTCGACCAGCTCGGCCACCAGGCGGCGCGCGGTCGGAGGCGACCGCCGGCGGGCGCCGTCCTTCCGCCACTCCCACGCCGGCCCCGCCGGCAGCCGGTCGCGCCACCCGTCGATGTCCAGGTAGCCGGTGAGGTCGCCCGCCGTGCCGGCGCCGCACGCCTTCGCGCCCAGGCAGATCAGCTGCTTCATCGCCTCGTCGCGGGTCGGGGCCGGCGCGTCGAGGACCCCCCGCGGGATGACGCGCTCGGTCAGGTCGTAGAGCCGCTGGAAGCCCCGCCGGCCGGCGATGGCGAGGAGGCCGGCGTCGTACAGGTGCTCGAGGACCGCCTTGCCGGGCGCCCAGCCCCACCACTTCCCCGACCGCTGCCCGGGCTCCGACAGGTCGGCGATGGTCAGGGGCCCGCGCTCGGCGACCTCCTGGTAGACCCTCGCCGTGTACGCGCCGCGCTCGGTGCGCATGTACTCGAGCGTCGGGTCCGGGCGCATGCGGTAGCGCAGCAGCGGGTACAGCGCGACCGGCATCAGGCACGCGGCGTGGCCCCAGAACTCGAACAGCTCACGCCGCCGGTACGCCAGGGCGTCGAGGTGGTCCATCGAGTACGGGCCGAGCCGGGCGAACGCGGGGACGTAGTGCGCCCGCACCAGGACGTTCACCGAGTCGATCTGGAACGCGTGCAGGCGTGTCGCCAGCTTGCGGACGTGGGCGGCCGACGGCGCCGCGGGCCGGGGACCGAACCCCTGGGCGGCGACCGCCAGGCGCCGCGCCTCGGCCAGCGACAGCGCGACCGGCGTCACGGCGCCCGAACGCCGCGCCGGACCAGGACGTAGTCCCAGCCGGTCAGCTCGGGCGCCTCCAGGCCGTGCGCGCCGAGGATCGAGCAGACCTCGCCGCGGTGCCGCTCGCCGTGGTGCACCGCCTGCACCAGGAAGAGGCCGACCGCGTGCTCGAGCCGCGGGTACACGCCCGGGATCTCGGGCATCGCGCAGTCGAGCTCGTCCACGCGGGCCATCACGTCCTCCCAGCCGGCCCGCTGCCGCTCGGCCTCGGCGCGCAGGGCCGCCAGGGGCGGCGCGTCGTCCGGGCTCCAGGCCACCCGCTCCCCGCCGGTGATGCCGACCAGGTAGCGCCGGTCGGCGGCGACCAGGTGGGCGAGCGTGGCGTGGATCGGGCCGTACGTGCCCGGGACCGTCAGCCGCAGCTGGTCGGGCGTCAGCGCGGCGCAGTGGTCGAGCAGCGCCAGCGTCGCCCAGACGTGATGGCCGAGGATCGTGTCGAGGTGTTCGGTCGCCATGGTGTTCGGCCTCCTTCCCGGCGGCAATTGTGGTCAACTATCCGCCGCTGTGCCGGGCTTGTTCGAGCGGGTGGGGGTCTGGCGGGCTGCCGTCATCGGCGTCCGGGTGCTCGCCGCGGCCGCGCTGATCCTGGGGATCGGCCGCGGCCTTCCGGTCGCCTTCGTGGACCTGGACCTGCGCTACTCGCTGCCGCTGCCGCCGGGCGTCATCGAGCTGATCGACTGGTGGGACATGGTCGGGGAGCAGCAGGCCAGCGCGGTCGTGCTGGCGGCGGCGGCCGCCGCCGTCGCGGGGACCGCCTACCGCAGGGGCATCCTCGACGGCGCCAGCCTGGCCCTCGTCGCCCTGGCCTGGGCCTTCGCCTTCCTGCCGGAGGGCGTCGTGTTCGCGGGCATGCGGTCGCCAGCGATGGACGGCGTGCTCGTCGTCTGTCCGGGTGGGCCGGTGGCCGGCGCGGCCTACGGCGCGGACAGGGCCCGCAGGCGCTCGTCCAGCTCGCGGACCGGGCCGGCCCCAGCATGGGCCGCGAGCCGCCGGGCGCGGACCCGGCGGACCCGGTTCAGCGGCTCGGGCAGCCCGGCGGCGACCGCCTGGGTCAGCGCCTGGGTGAGCAGCGCGCAGGCGTGGTCCACCTCGCCCTGCAGCGCGTAGGCCCCGCCCAGGTCGGCGGTGGCCATCGGCCGGGTGGCGATCAGCTCCCTGGGCAGCGCCGCCAGCGCCGCCTCCAGCAGCGGGATCCCGCGCTCGGGATGGCCGGCCAGGACGCTGACGTTGCCCCGGTAGGCGACGTTGAGGCCCATGCTCCAGCGGCTGCACAGCCCGTCGGCGGGCATCCGCCCGGCGCGGTGAACCAGCCGGTCGGCCTCGTCCATGAGCCGGAACGCCGCCCGCTCGTCGCGACCGGCCACCTCCTCGGCCTCCCGCAGCAGCACCCAGGCGTTGGCGACCGGCGCCGTCGTCCGGCCCAGGCGGCGGTCGGCGGCCTCGAGCAGCTCCTGGGCCCGGGCCGGATCGCCGCCCGGCCGGGCGGGGCACACCAGCGAGAACAGGTGGCTGGAGATGAGCAGGCCCATCGCCTCCGACTCGGCGTCGGCCACCTGCCTCGCCAGCCGCTGGGCGATCTCCAGGTACACGGCGGCGGGATCGGGCCGGCCCACGAGGATGGCGAGGTGGCCGGCGAACACGGCGGCGGTGGCCGCCGCCGACGCGAGGTCGCTCCGCAGGTCGCCGCCCATCGGGGCGTCGAGCAGCGTGAGGAGGACCTCCAGGTGGGCGTGGACGTCGCGCCGGAGGACGTGCGGGGGCTCGGTGCCGCAGCGCCGGCTGAACTGGCGGGAGACCAGGGCCAGGCCCTCGACGACGCGCTGGTCCACGCGGACGGTCTCGTCGAGCACGGCGTCCAGCCGCTCCGGGTCGAGGGCGGCGGGCTGGCCCATCGACGCGGCGAACCGGAGGAAGTCCAGGCGGCGCTCCCGGTCGCTCGACAGGCGGCGGGCGGGCCGGAACAGCGACCAGACGTCCACGTCGGGGTCGGACCAGCCGCGGCCAGGCGTTTCCAGCGCCAGCCAGAGCAGGCGCAGGGCGCCCCGATCCAGGGGGCGGGCGCCGCCCTCCCAGTCGGCGATCGCGTTCCCGGTGATCTCCGGCCGTGGCGTCCCGAGGAGCTCGGCCCAGCGCCGCATCTCCCCGGCGAGCGCATCCTCGGTCAGGCCGCGCTCCGCCCGAGCGGCTCGCAGCCTCCAACCCCAATCCTTCATCTCTTCGCCGACCGCCAATGATCGGACTCCGGACCGGGGTTCGTCCATCTGCCTGGTCAGGCGCCGCGGCCGTCCTCGCCGTCAGGGCCGCCACGGCCGTCCTCGTCGCCGCCATAGCCGTTGCGCTGGAGCTCGTCGTCGTAGCCGCGCTGCTGGCCCTCGTCCTCGTAGGCGGCGAAGCCGGTCGCCTGGTCGGCGAGCCGCTGGCCGAGCTGGTCCATCATCCGGTCAGGGTCCACGCCGTACTGCGTCAGCATGTCCCTGAGCTGCTCGTCGTCCACCTGGTCGGGCAGCATCCGCGCGGCCTGCTGGGCCTGGTCGGGGCCTACGTACCGCGAGATGTAGTCGATGATCGTCTGCTTGTCGAAGAGCATCTGCTGCCTCCTCGCGGCCTCGCCGTGCCGTTCATCGGGAGAATCGCCTACACCGGCCCCAGCGCCGGCTCGGCCCGGTAGAGGACGGTCAGCGGCGTGGTCCCGTGCGCCAGCAGCTGCTCCGGCTCCAGCTGGCCGAACAGCTGGATGAGCCGGGCCACCAGGCCGGTCCAGCCGGTCTGGTGCGAGGCGCCGAGGCCGGCCCCGTCGTCGCCGTTGAAGTACTCGTAGAACAGCGGCAGGTCCTTCCAGTGCGGGTCCGACTGGAAGACCTCCGTGCCGCCGAACACGGGCCGCCGGCCACGCTCGTCGGGCAGGAAGATGCGCACCAGGCGCTCGGACAGCTCGCGCGCCACCGCGAACAGCGTCATCGGCCGGCCGGAGCCGGTCGGGCACTCGATGGTGAAGTCGTCGCCGTAGTACAGGTAGAACTCGAGCAGCGCCCGGATCAGCAGCACGTTGACCGGGAACCAGACCGGGCCGCGCCAGTTCGAGTTGCCCCCGAACAGGTCGCTGCTCGACTCCGCCGGCTCGTAGGCGACGCGGTACTCCTGTCCGTCCGTCCGCAGCACGTACGGCTCGCGCAGGTGAGACCGGGACAGCGAGCGGATCCCGTAGGGGGACAGGAACCGGTCCTCGTCGAGCACCCGGGCCAGGATGCGCCGGAGCTTGGACTCGTTGACCACCGACAGCAGCCGCCGGCCCCGCACGCCGGGCCGGAACGGGTCGGCGATGTCGCCGAGCAGGTCCCGGTTGCGCTCGAGGTACCGGCGGACGCGGCCGGTCAGCCCGGGGTACCGCTCCAGCGTCTCGGCCGGCACGACCGTCGTGGCGCAGAGCGGGAGCAGGCCGACCAGCGAGCGGACCCGGATCCGCTGGCCGGAGCCGTCGGGCAGGCGCAGGACGTCGTAGTAGAACCCGTCCTCCTCGTCCCACAGCTCGTCCGGGTGCTCGCCGGCCGGGTCCATCGCCGCCGCGATCCAGAAGAAATGCTCGACGAACTTGACGACCAGGTTCTCGTACGCGGGGTCGTGCGCGGCCAGCTCCAGGGCGAGCTCCAGCATGTTCTGGCTGAACAGGGCCATCCAGGCGGTGCCGTCCGCCTGCTCCAGGCGGCCGCCGGTCGGCAGGGTCTGACTGCGGTCGAACGCGCCGATGTTGTCGAGGCCCAGGAACCCGCCCTCGAACACGTTCTTGCCGGCCGGGTCCTTGCGGTTGATCCACCACGTGAAGTTCAGCAGCAGCCTGGCGAACGCCTCGCGCAGGAACTCCACGTCGGCCGTCCCGCGCTGGAGGTCGAGGCTGTACGCGAACAGCGTGGCCCAGGCGTGCACGGGCGGGTTCACGTCGCCGAAGTTCCACTCGTACGCCGGGATCTGGCCGCTTGGGTGCAGGTAGTCCTCGCTCAGCATCAGGTTGAGCTGGCTCTTGGAGAAGTCGGGGTCCACCATCGACAGCGCGAGCGTGTGGAACGCCAGGTCCCAGGCGGCGTACCAGGGGTACTCCCACTTGTCCGGCATCGAGATCACGTCGTCGTTGTGCATGTGGTACCAGCGCTCGTTGCGGACGCCCGGCCGGCGGGGCGGCCGGAACGGGTGGGCGCTGTGCTCGCGCAGCCAGATGTCCACATCGAACAGGTAGTACTCCTTGCTCCAGAGCATCCCGGCCAGGGCCTGGCGCATCACCACCCGATGCTCGGCGTCCACGGCGGCCGGGGTGATCGCGGCGTAGAACTCGTCGGCCTCGCGGCGGCGCTCGTCCACCAGCGCGTCGAAGCCGGCGAACGGATCGGCGGGCGCGTCGGGGGCGAGGCGAGCCCGGACGGTCGCGGTCCAGCCGGGCGGGATCTCGAGGGGGACGTGGGCCGCGGCCTTGGTCCCCTGCCGCTCGGGGTTCACGGCGTCATCACGCCCGCGCACGATCCGCTCGTCGATGCCGTCCTTGACGAATGGCGTCGGGTTGGCGGAGCCCCACAGCCGCGCCGCGTTCGTCTCGTTCTCGCAGAAGAGCAGCTCCGAGGCGCCCTCGACGTGGAGGACGCGCGCGCCCAGCTCGGGATGCTCGCAGCGCACCACGCCGCCGTCCGCCCACAGCCGCGGCCGCTCGGTGTGCGGGTGCACCGACCAGGTGTTGCGGAACCACAGCGTGGGCAGCACGTGCAGCGGCGCCACCTCGGGTCCCCGGTTGTGGATGGTGATCCGGACCAGCAGGTCCTCCGGCGCCGCCTTCGCGTACTCCACCTCCACGTCGAAGTAGCGGTGGTCGCGGAAGACGCCGGTGTCGATCAGCTCGTACTCCGGGTCGCGGCGGTCGCGGGCGCGGTTCGTGGCGACCAGGTCGTCGTACGGGAACGCTGCCTGCGGGTACTTGTACTGCCAGCGCATGTACGCGTGGCTGGGGACGTTGTCGACGTAGAAGTAGTACTCCTTGACGTCCTCGCCGTGGTTGCCCTCGCCGTTCGTGAGGCCGAACAGGCGCTCCTTGAGGATCGGGTCGGCGCCGTTCCAGAGCGCGAGCGCGAAGCACAGGCGCTGGCGGTCGTCGCTGATCCCCGCCAGGCCGTCCTCGCCCCAGCGATAGGCGCGCGAGCGCGCGTGGTCGTGCGGGAAGGAGTTCCAGGCATCGCCGTGCTCGCTGGTGTCCTCCCGGACCGTGCCCCACTGGCGCTCGCTCAGATAGGGGCCCCAGCGCCGCCACGGCACGCCCGCCCGGGCCTCGTGCAGGCGCCGTTCCTCCGCCGTCTCGTGCAGACCGTTCGCCATCCCCTCATCGTCGGCGCGGGTGGCCATCCGCTCTCGCGAACCGGTCCGGGACGTCGTGCGGGTTCTTGCGCACGCCCCGACCCGGGTAGGCTGGGTGGCGAGATGCGCTCCGAGGCCGAGGCGATCGGCCGCCTCGTCGCCACCGCACCACGCGCCGGCTGCTTCTTCGACTTCGACGGCACGCTGGCGCCGATCCAGGTGGACCCCGACTCCGTGTGGCCGACGCCGGGCGTGGTGGACGCCCTGACGGCGCTGACCGGCCTGCTCGGCCGGGTCGCGGTGGTGTCGGCGCGGCCGGTCGGGTTCCTGCGGTCGCGCCTGGAGCGGGTGCCCGGCCTGGTCCTGCACGGGCACTACGGACTGCAGACGATGACGGCGGATGGCGTCGAGCGCACCGACCCGGCGGCTGTGCCGTGGGTCCCGGTGCTGGCCGACCTCGCGCGGCGGGCCGAGGACGAGCTCCCGCGGGGGGCGCGGGTCGAGCGCCAGCCGCTGTCCGTGACGCTGCACTACCGGGTCGCGCCGGACCTCCGGGCCGCGGTGGAAGCATGGGCGGCGGCGGCCGTCGCCCGCACCGGGGTCCGGGCGCAGCGCGGCCGGATGGTGATCGAGCTGCGGCCCGCGGTGGATCGCGACAAGGGCACCGTGATCACCGAGGAGACAGCCGACCTGGCGACGGCCTGGTACGCGGGCGACGACCTGTCCGACCTGCGCGCGTTCGCGGCGCTGACCGATCGAGAGGCGGCCGGCGGGGGCTTCGCCGGCGTCCGGGCGGCGGTGGTGAACGACGAGACGGGCGGCGAGGTGGCCGAGGCGGCGGACTTCGTGATCGGCCCGCCCGAGGCGGTGCCGCCGCTGCTCGACCGCGTCGTGCGGGCGCTCGGGCGCCGCTGACGATGCGGCGTCGGCCCCAGCTCCTCGACGGCTGCCTCTGCCTGGTCCGCGGCCTCGGCATCTTCGCGGCCACGCCTGGCCTGTGGCCGCTGGGCCTCGTGCCGGTGGTGCTCGCGCTCGTGGTGCTGATCGTCGTCGTGGTCGGGCTGGTGGTGGCGCTGCCGGCCGTCGTGGGCGCCCTGACGCCGTTCGCGAACGGCTGGAACCCGACGGACCGCGACGCGCTGCGGCTCCTGGTCGAGGTGGTGCTGGCGGTCGGCGCCCTGTGGCTTGCGATGGTCTCGTACACGGCGGTGGCCCTGGCCATCGGCCAGCCGTTCTACGAGGCCATCTCGCGGCGGATCGACGTTCGCGAGGGCGGGCTGCCCGTCGGTGAGCCCGAGCCCCGGCCGTGGCGCGCGGTGGGCCGGGCCCTGCGCGACGGGGTGCTGCTGGTGGCGCTGACCACCGGCCTGGGCCTGGCCCTGCTGGTCCTCGGGCTGGTCCCGCTGCTCGGCCAGACCGTGGTGCCCGTGCTCGGCGCCTGCGTCACCGGGTTCTTCCTGTCCGTCGAGCTGACCTCGATCGCGCTGGAGCGGCGCGGCCTCGGCCTGGGCGACCGGCTGGGGCTGCTGTGGCGGCACCGGCTGCTGGCGCTGGGGTTCGGGGTGACCGCGTTCCTGCTCTTCCTCGTCCCGCTGGGCGCGGTGGTCGGCATGCCGGGGGCGGTCGCCGGCGGCACGCTGCTGGCCCGACGGCTCACCGGGCCCTGAGCGCCGGTCAGGCCGAGCGTTCGGCCGTGGCGCGGCGGCGGGCCTGGGCCTGGTCGAGCTCGGTCAGGTGCCGCTTGCGCAGCCGGATGTGGGCGGGAGTGACCTCGAGGAGCTCGTCGTCCACCAGGAAGTCCAGGGCCTGCTCCAGGCTCAGCTTCGTGGACGGCGTCAGGCGCACCGCGATGTCCTTGGTCGAGGACCGGATGTTCGTCAGCTTCTTCTCGCGGCACACGTTGACCTGCATGTCGCCCGCGCGGCGCTGGATGCCAACGATCATCCCCTCGTAGATCGCCTCGCCGGGCTCGATGAACGTGGCCCCCCGCTCCTGCGCGTTGGCCAGGCCGTAGGCCACGGCCGTGCCGGGCGCCGAGGCCGTGAGCGCGCCGTTGCGCTGGTTGCGCAGGTCGCCGGCCCAGGGCCGGTGGCCGATCGCGATCGAGCCCATCAGGCCGGTGCCCGCGGTCAGCGTCAGGAACGCGTTGCGGAACCCGATCAGGCCGCGCGTCGGGATGACGAACTCCAGGCGGACGCCGCCGGAGTCGTCGTAGACGCTGTCCACCATCTCGCCGCGGCGCCGGCCCAGGGCCTCGGTCACGGCGCCGAGGTGCTCCTCGCGGACCTCGACGGTCAGGCGCTCGACCGGCTCGACCAGCTGGCCGTTCACGCGCTTGACGATCGCTTCCGGGCGCGACACCTCGAACTCGTAGCCCTCGCGCCGCATGCTCTCGATGAGGATGGCGAGGTGGAGCTCGCCGCGGCCGCTGACCAGGAACCGCTCGGCCGAGTCGGTCTCCTCGACGCGGAGCCCGAGGTTGACGTCGAGCTCCCGGAACAGCCGGGCCCGCAGCTGGCGCGAGGTGCTGAAGCGGCCCTCACGGCCGGCCATCGGCGACGTGTTCACGCTGAACGTCATGCGCACGGTCGGCTCGCCGATCTCGATCCGGGGCAGCGCCTCGGGGTGCTCGGGATCGACCAGCGTGTCGCCGATGGCGACGTCGCCGAGGCCCGTGAGCAGCACGATGTCGCCGGCGGCGGCCCGGTCCACGGCCTCCCGCTCGAGGCCCCGGTGGAGCAGGACCTGACCGACGCGGGCCTGCCGGGCCACGTCGCCGGCCCCGAGCACGGTCAGCGGGTCGCCGGGGGCGATGGAGCCGCGGAAGATGCGGCCGATGGCCAGGTTGCCGGTGTAGTCGTCGTGGCCGCGGTTGGCGACCAGCATCTGGAAGCCGCCCTCGGCGATGGACGGGGGCGGCACGTGCTCCACGATGGCGGCGAACAGCGGCGCCAGCGTCGGTTCCAGCCGGGCCGGGTCCAGGCCGGCCCGGCCCTCCTTCGCGATGGCGTAGATGACGGGGGCGTCCAGCTGGTCGGCGTCGTCGGCGAGCTCGAGGAAGAGGTCGTGGACGCGCTCCAGCGTCCGGACGGGGTCGGCGTGGGGCCGGTCCAGCTTGTTGATGACCACGATCGGGCGCAGGCCCACGCGGAACGCCTCGCGCAGCACGAAGCGGGTCTGCGGCATGGGCCCCTCGGCGGCGTCCACGAGCAGGAGGCAGCCGTCGGCCATGTTCAGGACCCGCTCGACCTCACCGCCGAAGTCGGCGTGGCCGGGCGTGTCGATGATGTTGATGGTGACGTCGTCCCAGCGGATCGCGGTGTTCTTGGCCAGGATCGTGATCCCCTTCTCGCGCTCCAGCGCGTTGGAGTCGAGGATCAGGGTGCCGACCTCCTGGTGCTCCCGGAACGTGTTGCTCTGCTTCAGGAGGGCGTCGACCAGCGTCGTCTTCCCGTGGTCGACGTGCGCGATGATCGCCAGGTTGCGGATGTCGTGGCGGAGCCTGCTCATGGTGGGCAACGGCGATGGACTATACCGTGCACACTGAACTGCCGATGAGGATCTGGACCTTTCTGATCGGGCAGCGGACCGACGACCGGACGGGGTTCGAGGAAATCTACCGGAACCTGCTGGAGGACGCGGAGCTGGCCGAGCGGCTGGGCTACCACGGCGTGCTCCTCGCCGAGCACCACTTCACGAACTACTGCGCGATCCCGAACCCGCTGATGCTGGCGGCCGCGATCGGGCAGCGGACGAGCCGGGTCCGCATCGGGACGGCCGTGATCGTGCTGCCGCTCCACAACCCCGTGCGGCTGGCCGAGGACATCGCGCAGGCAGACCAGCTGACGGGCGGCCGGCTGGAGGTCGGCCTCGGCCGGGGCTATGCGCCGTACGAGTTCACGCCGCTCGGGCTGCGGCTGGAGGACTCGGCGGCGGCGATGGCGGACGGGTTGGCAGTGCTGTCGAAGCTGTGGGCGGGCCCGGACGTGGCCAACGAGGACGGCCGGTGGCCGTTCCCGGCGATCACGGTCACGCCGCGGCCGGTCCAGCGGCCGCGACCGCCGGCCTGGCTGGCCTGCGGCTCGGCGGCGTCGTTCGGCATCGCGCTGGACCGCGGGCTGTACCCGTTCATCGCGGTGGGCGTCCGCGGCAGAGGCTTCGTGGAGGAGTTCCGGCGCGCGTTCGAGGCGGAGTGCGCTCGGCGGTCGGTGACCCCGGACTCGGTGCGGTTCGGCGCGCAGCTGCTGGCCCACCACGGCGACGCGGCGGAGGTGGAACGGGGAGCGCAGGCGGGCCGGCTGATGTACCGGATCACGGGCCGGCTGATGGCGGGAACCCAACGAGTCCGGGCGGGCCTGGTGGACATGTCGGGCACGGAGCCGTCGGCCGATGTGCCGACGGAGCAGATCGTGTCTGGGTCCCTGCTGGGAGATGACGAGCACGTGGGGCGGCAGCTGGCGTGGTTGGAGGGGCTGGGGGTGACGGACCTGTCCCTGAACTTCCGGTACGGGGGGTTGGACACGGCGTCGGTGCGCCGGTCGATGGAGCGGGTGGCGGAAGTGGCGGGGTTGGGTTAGCGGGAGAGAAGGGCCCGCACGGCGCCCGCGACACGCTGGAGCGTCTCCTCGGGGCTCATGGCCGTGGTGTCCAGCTCGTGCAGGTTGAACTCGTTGCGATGCCGGTTCGCCACCGCAGCGATCGTGTCGTTCAGCAAGGCCAACGTCTCCGTGTTCACGACCGTGCCGGGCGTGTATCCCATGGCGGGAGGCCGCGTGGCCAGCTCTCGCTGGATCGCCACCTCGGGCTCGACCGTCATCACGAGCACCAAGTGGATCATCTTTCGGAGAGGCCCCACCCGGAGGAAGCCGCCGATCGCCCGGTGCTCGTGCGGCGTCAAGTGGCCGAGGCGCCGGTACCACTCCATCCAGCAGAGGGCGTCGAACAGACCACGATCGACGAGCACCAGGTCCACGTCGGCGTGCATGGCCTCGATCATCAGAGCTGACGTCGCGGTGGCCGTCCACAGGTTGAAGTGCGGGTGCCGCCTGGCGGAGAACGGCCAGCTGCCGGCCCGCTCCCTGACGAGCTGGACCCGGCGGCCTTCGGCGCTCAAGCGGTCGCTGAGACCTTGCAGGGCGCTGGTCTTCCCGGCTCGTGGGGTGCCGGCGAACTCAACGACGAGGCAATGCGACGAAGTTGCAGCTGCTGAGGGAGGAACGACCACCCTCGGACTGACGCCTGTGCTCACGGTCGGGGGAAACTGTAGCAGGGCGTGCGTCAGCCCGCCGCCCCGAGAACACTACGTTCCCACGCCCGGGTTGACGCCTGTTCACGCTTCCTGACTCAGTGGTGAGAACAAGAGTCGTGCACGCGCCAACTTGACAGCGTCGCCGGTCGCTGCCATGCTAAGGTGTAAACCTTTACGGCGTTAGCGCAGACCCCAGCTTCGGTTCAGCAACGCATGGCAAAAGGTGGCTGGCGGAGGGAAGAGAGATTGGCCATGGCGGACCGGGACCTCAACGAGCACAGGCTGCTCATAGCGCGGATCCTTTCCCGGATCCCCACTCATGAGGAATCTCCGCAGTCCGTGACTGAGATCGCGTCGAGAGTGGTCCAGCATTTTGATCGCCTCCCAGCAGAACACATTGCGTCCGTGACCAATACCATCATCGTTGTGCTGGACACATTCAGCCTTCTCGTGCGGCACGACACACGGTACCGTTGCCGCGGCGAGATGCCGACGTACTTCCTGCGTAGCTACGCATGGTACGTTGCCAACGCGCAAGCGCTCGTCAACAACTGGACGAGGTCCGGCGTCGGTGACGATCGAGGACAGGCGGCTCGGGCTCGCCGGTCCTGAGGTCGAGCCCGTTCGGACCCGGCGCGTGGCCTGCGTGCTCGTCAAGACGGTGGTGAACCGGCGACCATACTTTCTCTTCGAGTGGGACCGCGAGGCGGCGCAGTATCAACTGATCGGCGGCCGTATCCAGGAAGACGAGAAGCCGGAGACTGCGGCAGCGCACGAGTTGACAGAGGAGGTGGCCGTCGAGCCGGGGCGACGGCTCGAGTCCGGACGCCAATTCGAGATTCATGCGCTCGACTGGAACCGATCACCGCCACTGCACTGGACCGGGGTGTCGCGCACCGTGGGTGCGTTGACGCGGTACGAGGTGTGGACGTACGGCGTCCTATTAAAGGTCGACCAGCTGATGCTGAGGGAGCACTGTCGCTGGCTAAGCATCGATGAGATGCTGCATGGCAAGACGGAGTCCGGCCGAAGAACTGGCGACCCGGTCCTGTACGAGATGATCAACGCGCACCTCGTCGGCGGTCTCGCCGCCGTCCCGAACTCCATCGGCAGCGAGGACATTCCGAGCTTTCAGGACAGCTCCGAGTTGGCGAGGGACGGGCGGACCAGCGTCTTCATTGGTCATGGACGCAGCTCTGCGTGGCGTAAGTTGGCGGAGCACTTGCGCGACCGTCACGGTTACCATGTCGTCACATACGAATCCGAGCAACAGGCTGGCTACACCACCACTGACCTTCTCAGGCACTTGATAGATCGGGCCGCGTTCGCCATCCTGGTCCACACCGCCGAGGACGAGCAGGCCGGTGGCGGGTTGCGTGCCCGACAGAACGTCGTCCACGAAACCGGGCTGTTCCAGGGTAGGCTCGGATTCACGAAGGCAATCATCGTGCGGCAGCGCGGCTGCGATGCCTTCTCCAACCTCGCTGGGTTGCATGAGCTTCACTATACGGACGATATCAGGGAGGCCTTCGGCGATATCGTCGCAGCGGTCCAGCGGGAACTCGGCTCTCAGCGATGAGCACCGCAGACAGCCAACTGAGCCAGTACAGACAGCTGGTGACGGCGGTTCTCAACTCCATTCCCACGGGCGACGAGCCGTCTCAGACCATCGCCCAGATCGCGTCTCGCGCATCCCTGAGCCTCGGCGCTCTGCCGCTGCGAGAACTCGAGCTCGCCACCGCGATCATCCTCGTCGTGCTCGGCGTGTTCGACGTCGTCCACGAACGCGGCGACCGCTACCGCCACCGCGGCGAGATGCCCGCGTACTTCACCCGCAGCCTTGCCTGGTATGTTGCCAATGCTCGACCTCTACTGAACAACTGGATGCGGCGAGGAGTCGGCAATGACATCGCCATCGGCGCGCTGCTGGATGCAGCACCCTACCTGTTGCGGATCGTGGACGACAAGCGCCTCCAACTGGCCGCCAGCGGCATCGACCCGGCACCCGCGAGGAGCCGTAGCGTGGCGTGCGTGCTCGTCAAGGCGATGGTGGATGGCCAGTCCTACTTCCTGTTCGAGTGGGAGCGTGTTGCGGCGCAGTACCAGCTGATCGGGGGCGGCATCATCGCCGACGAGGAGCCCAGGACCGCCGCGGTACAGGAGCTCATCGAAGAGATGGTTGTCGAGCCTGGGCGGCACCTCGAGTTTGGCTTGGACTTCGACATCAGACCGCTCGACTGGGACAGGCCGCTTCCCCTGCAGTGGATCGGCGTCTCACGCTCGGTGGGCGCCGTGACGCGATATGACGTATGGGCCTATACCTCACACCTGAAAGTGACTCAGTTGAAGCTGAGAGAGCACTGCCGCTGATTGAGCGCCCGCGAGATGCGCGAGGGCAAGACCGAGTCTGGACGGAGGATCTGGCATCCCGTTCTCTTCCGCCTCATGGACGAGCGGCTGGCGGGCGGGCTCGAAGACGTGCCGATATCGATCAGCAGCGAGGCTATCCCCGACTTCCGCGGCTCGGACGACACGTGGAGGGACTCCCGCCCCAGTGTCTTCATCGGACACGGGCACAGCGCGGCCTGGAATGAGCTGGCCGAGCACCTGCGTGACCGACACGGGTACCGCGTCATCACCTATGGGTCCGAGCAACGCCCAGGCCAGACCACCACCGACACGTTGGCGCAGTTGATCGACCAGGCCTCCTTCGCGATCCTCGTCCACACCGCCGAGGACGAGCAGGCCGGCGGCGGCCTTCGGGCGAGGCAGAACGTCGTCCACGAGACCGGCCTGTTCCAGGGCAAGCTCGGCTTCACCCGGGCCATCGTCGTCCGACAGCGCGGCTGCGAGGCCTTCTCCAACCTCGCCGGCCTGCACGAGCTGCACTACACCACCGACATCCGGGAGGCCTTCGGCGAGGTCGTGGCCGCCCTCCGCCGCGAGTTCGGCTGAGCCCGCCGCCGCCCGCCCCACAATGGGCGCGTGGTCCGCACCGAGCCCACCGTGCTCCACCTCGACATGGATGCCTTCTACGCGTCCGTCGAGCAGCTGCACAAGCCCAGCCTCCGGGGGCGGCCCGTCGTCGTCGGGTGGATGGGGCCACGCGGTGTCGTCACCACCGCCAGCTACGAGGCGCGTCGCTTCGGCGTTCGCTCCGCCATGTCCATGGCCGAGGCTCGGCGGCGGTGTCCGCAGGCCGTCTACGTCTCGCCTCGCTTCGCGGCCTATGGGGCGATCAGTGCCACCGTCATGGACACCCTTCGGGAGCTCTCGCCGGCCGTCGAGCCCATCAGCATGGACGAGGCGTTCGTCGATCTCGCTGCCGGGCTGCAGGGTGGGCTGGACACCGAGTCCGTGACCGCGCTCGGGGCTCGTCTCAAGGCCGATATTCGGGCCCGGACCGGCCTGACCGCGTCCGTCGGGGCCGGCACCTCCAAGCTGATCGCCAAGATCGCCTCCGACGCGGCCAAGCCCGACGGCCTGCTCGTCGTCCGGCGGGGCGGGGCGGCGTCCACACGATCGGCGAGCTGGCCACGCTGCCGGTCGAGCGGCTGGCCGCACTGGTCGGCGGCAGCCGGGGCGCCGGCCTCCAGGAGCTCGCGAGGGGTCTCGACCCACGGCCCGTCGTCGCCGACCGCGAGCTCAAGTCCGTCAGCGTCGAGGACACGTTTCCGACCGACCTGTCCGACCGGGACCAGCTCGTCGCCGAGCTCGACGGCCTGGTCCGCCGCGTGGCGATCCGCCTCCGGTCCAGCGACCGCTCCGGGCGCACGATCACCCTCAAGGTCCGCCGCCACGACTTCACCACGATCGGCCGCTCGGACACGCTGCCCGGGCCGACGGCCAGCGAGACGGTGATCCGGGACGTCGCCCGCCGCCTCTTCGCGTCGGTGGACGTCCAGGGCGGCGTCCGCCTCCTCGGCGTCGGCATCTCGGCCCTGGCGGAGGCGGTGCAGCAGGACCTCTTCGACCCGTCTCTGGCAACCCCGGCGACGGCCCCGGAACACCAGCACGAAGAGGAGGACCGTCACCCCGCCCACCACTGGTACCCCGGCAACGACGTCGTCCACGACGAGCACGGCCGCGGCTGGGTCGAGCGCGTCGAGGACGACGCGGTCACGATCCGGTTCGAGACCCCCGACACCCCACCCGGCCCCGCCCGCCGCCTCCCCCGCGACGACGCGGGCCTGCGCCCGGCCCCGCCGCCCAACTGACCGGAATACGATGGACGGGATCTGAGAGAAGCACCAGAGAAGCCGGCGGAGCCGGCCGCCAGCGCTGCGGCGCCGCCACCGGAGGGGGAGGGACCGGGCCGGAGACGCTTCATCATCTTCGCCACCGCGTCCTCCGCGATCCTGATGGTGTCCATCGACGGCACCATCGTCGCCACGGCCCTGCACACCCTGACGCGGGAGCTCCACACCTCCCTGACCTGGAGCACGTGGACGATCACCGTGTACCAGCTCGGCCAGATCGTGTCCCTGCCCATCGCCGGCCGCCTGAGCGACAGCCTCGGCCGGCGCCGCATGTTCCTCGCCTACGTCACGGTGTTCACCCTCTCCTCGCTCCTGGCCGGCTTCGCGACCAGCATCTACGTGCTGATCGCGCTGCGCTTCACCCAGGCGCTGGGCGGGGGCGGCCTGATGCCCTCCACGATGGGCGTGGTCGCCGACCTGTTCACCCGGGACCGCGACCGCTGGCTCGGGCTCGTCACGTCCTTCTTCCCCGTCGGCGCCCTGCTCGGGCCCACGCTCGGCGGCTTCATCGTCACGTACTCCACGTGGCGCGCGATCTTCTTCATCAACGTCCCGGTGGGCGTCGTCGTCCTCCTGCTGCTCCTGCTGCTCCTGCCCCCCGCCCGGGCCGTTCGGGTCCGCATCGACCTGCCCGGCGCCGGGCTGCTGGGGGCGGCCCTGCTCACGGTGATGTTCGGCCTCAACCAGTTCGCGGACCGCGGCGTGCGCTCACCGCTGCCCTGGTCGCTCCTGGCGGGCGGCGCCGTCCTGGTGGCGGCGTTCCTCCGGCACGAGCGGCGGGCCGAGCAGGCCATCCTGCCCCCGGCCCTGCTCCGCCGGCCCGCGTTCGCGGTGGTGAACGGCATCAACATCGTGTACGGCGCCGCCGCGTTCGGCGTGTTCACGCTGGTCCCGACGTACGCCCAGCTCGCGTACGGCCTCACCCCGCTGGCCGCCGGGTCGCTGCTGTCCGTGCGGGCGATCGGGATGGCCGGGCTCTCGGTGACCAGCTCGATGCTGCTGCGCCGCGTCGGCTACCGCGCGCCGATGGTCCTCGGCTTCCTGATCCTGGCCGCCGGGCTGCTGCTCATCTCCCTGCCCCCGGCGACCGGGCCCTTCACGTGGCTCGGCATCTCCGCGCTCGTCTGCGGGGTCGGGGTCGGCATCGCCGGACCGCCGTCCAACAACGCGGCGGTCCAGCTGATGCCGGACCAGGTCGCGGCCATCTCGGGCCTGCGGGCCATGTTCCGCCAGACGGGCGGCATCATCGCCATCACCCTGGCCGCCGTGGCCGTCGGCTCCGGACCGGGCGAGGCGCAGGCGCTCAGCCGCGTCTTCCTCGTGTTCGCGATCCTGACGGTGCTGCTCGTGCCGCTGATCTTCCGCGTGCCCGAGCGCAGCGCCGCCTGACGGCGGGCGGCCTCAGCCGCCCGCCATCGCGCCCACGACCACGAACGGCTCGCGGCCCGTGGCCACCTCCGCCGGCAGCGGTGAGTCCACGGGCTCGTGGGACAGGTCCTCCTCGCACGCGAAGAAGCGCACGAACGGCCGCCGGCGCAGCGTCCCGTGGTCGCGGATCGTCCCGCGCAGCATCGGGTAGCGCGCCTCCAGCGCGTCGAGCACCGCGGCCTGCGTGACCGGCCCCTCGACCTCCAGCTGGACCTCCCCCTCCACCTGCGCCAGGCGGCGCAGGTGGGTCGGGAGCACGACTCGGATCACGGCAGCGTCTGCACCTCCACCGAGAGCACCGCCGGCAGGTCGCGGACGATCGGCGCCCACGTGTCGCCGGCGTCGGCCGACGCGTAGACCTGGCCGCCGGTCGTGCCGAAGTACACGCCGCACTCGTCCAGGCTGTCCACGGCCATCGCGTCGCGGAGCACGTTCACGTAGCAGTCGCGCTGGGGCAGGCCGCTGGTCAGCGCCTCCCACTCGTTGCCGCCCGAGCGGCTGCGGTACACGCGCAGCTTGCCGTCCGGCGGGTAGTGCTCCGAGTCGCTCTTGATCGGCACGACGTAGACCGTCTCCGGCTCGTGCGCGTGCACGTCGATCGCGAAGCCGAAGTCCGTCGGCAGGTCGCCGCTGATCTCGTGCCAGGAGTCGCCCGCGTCGTCGCTGCGCATGACGTCCCAGTGCTTCTGCATGAACAGCACGTTCGGCCGATCCGCGTGCGTGGCCAGCCGGTGGACGCAGTGGCCGACCTCGGCGTCCGGGTCGGGGATGCCCTCCGAGCGCAGGCCCCGGTTGATCGCCCGCCACGTCGTGCCGCCGTCGTCCGACCGGAACGCGCCGGCGGCGGAGATGGCCACGAAGATCCGGTCCGGATGGCTCGGGTCGAGCTTGATCGTGTGCAGGCACAGGCCGCCCGCGCCCGGCTGCCAGGAGGCGCCCGTGGTGTGCGTGCGCAGCGCCGACAGCTCGTGCCACGTCTTGCCCGCGTCCTGGCTGCGGAACAGGGCGGCGTCCTCCACTCCCGCGTACACGGTGTCGGGGTCGGTCAGCGACGGCTCCAGGTGCCAGACCCGCGCGAACTCCCACGGGTGCTGGGTGCCGTCGTACCACTGGTGGGTGCCCGCCACGCCGTCGTAGGCGAACTCGTTGCCTGCCGGCGCCCACGTCGCGCCGCCGTCGTCGGAGCGCTGGATCACCTGGCCGAACCAGCCGCTGGTCTGCGACGCGTACAGCCGGTCGGGATCGACCGGCGAGGCGTTCATGTGGTAGATCTCCCAGCCGGGGAAATGCGGACCGCTGACGTCCCAGCGATCCCGCTTGCCGTCCGCCGTCAGCACGAACGCGCCCTTGCGGGTGCCGACGAGCACTCGTACTCGAGTCATCGCTTGCTCCTCCAGAAACTCGCCACGGGCGAGATAGGCCATCGTAGATCAGTCGAATCCGGCGAGGCGGATTTCGACGTCGGGTCAGCCCTCGCGGACTACGACCGCCCGTAAGTCGCCGCGCAGGCGGTCGGCGTCCGCGAGGCCCAGCTCGACCGCCGCGTGCTCGCTTCGCCACACCGGCGTGGCCGCGACCAGCAGCTCCCTGCCGCCGGCGGTCAGCTCGAGCCGGCGCACGCGTCTGTCGGCGTCGTCCACGAAGGAACGGACCAGGCCGCGGCGGAGCAGCGGCTTGAGGTTGGCGGTCAGCGTGGTGCGGTCCATCGCCAGCAGGTCGGCGACGCTGCCGATCGCCGGCGGCTCGCGGCGGTTGAGCGACATCAGCAGCGAGAACTGCCCGCTGGTGATGCCCAGGTGCCGCAGGACCCCATCGAAGCGCCGGGCGAGCGCCCGGGCGGCGCGCTGCGCGTGCAGGCAGAGGCACGCGTTCGCAACCTCGTGCGTCACCTCGATCGGGAGCGAGGCAGGGGCTGACACGATGCGGCAGGGTACGTTGATATCAACGTTTCTGTCAACCCGACGGGACGCTTTGGAAGCTCCGCGCGGCCGGCCCGGGTTGCCGACTGGTATGGATGGAACGGTCCTCGGGATCATGGTTCGCGTCGGCACGCCCGAGAGCGCGGTGCGGGCGGCGGCGCGGGCGGCCGAGCAGGCCGGCTTCGGCGGCCTCTGGACCAACAACCCGCCGGGCCAGGACGGCCTCGCCCTGGCGGGCTGGGCCGCGGAGGCCAGCGCCGTGATCGCCCTCGGCACGGGCGTCGTCCCCATCTCCCACCACCCGCCGGACGAGATCCTGCGCCGGATCGAGGAGCTGCGCCTGCCCCGCGACCGCTACCGCCTGGGCATCGGCAGCGGCCAGGGACCGCACCCGGTCGAGCGCGTCCGCGCCGCGCTGCGGGCGCTGCGGCCCGCGGCCGGGTGCGAGCTCGTGCTCGGGGCGCTCGGCCCGCGGATGTGCGCCCTGGCCGGGGAGGCGGCCGACGGGCTCCTGCTGAGCGCGGTGACCACGGCGCACGCCCGCGAGTCGGCAGGCCTGGCCCGCGCCGCCGCCGCGGAGGCGGGGCGTCCCGGCCCGCGCGTCGCCGCCGGCGTCCTGGTCGGGCTGACCGACGCGGACGCCGCCCGCCTGGAGCAGGTGGCCGCCTTCTACGCGCGGCTGCCGGCCTACGTCGCGCACTTCGAGCGGCAGGGCGTGACGCCGACCGACACGGCGATCGTGGCCCGGAACCCCGACGAGCTGGCCGAGCGGCTCGCCGCCTGGCGGGGCGTGGTGGACGAGGTGGTCGTCATGAGCCCGACGAACCCCGACGACCCGGAGGCGCTGCCGCGGCTCATCGAGCAGGCCCACGCGGCCTGGCGCGCGTCGGCTCCTCAGCCGGATTCCACCGAACAGTCGGCGACTCGGCGCCACGTCCGCACTCCGTCGGTGGAATCCGGCTCAGTCTGACCCGGGCAAGGGCAGCGGGCGGCGCGGCACGGGGCTCGACTGGACGATCGACGTGGTCGTCTGGCCGTGGGCCAGGAAGCGGTCCAGCACCTCCTCCAGGTGCTCCATGGAGGCCACCTGGAGGCGGGCGATGAAGCAGTCCTCGCCGGTCACGCGGTGGCATTCCACGATCTCCGGGCTGCCCGCCGCGATCTCGGTCACGCGGCGGAGCTGACCCGGCGCCGGCCGGACCCGCACGTACGCGGCGATGGGCAGGCCGAGCGCCGCCGGGTTCAGATCCAGGCGGTAGCCGGCGATCACCCCGCCCTCCTCCAGCCGCTGCACGCGCTCCGTCACGGCCGGCGCCGACATGCCGACACGGCGCGCCAGCTCCGACATCCCGAGCCGCGGCCGGGCCGTCAGCTCGCCCAGGATGCGGCGGTTGACCTCGTCCAGCGGCGGCGCCAGCGATCTGAAGGCGATCAGCGGATCCGGCCGTGAATCCCTCATGCGATCTGCGCCCCCGCCTGCAACCGTCCATGTACTTCGGCCTGCATGCCTTCCACCATAGATCACGTGACCCGCCGGCTCCCGCCCCATGCGTTCTTCCTGGTCAGCGCCGTCTTCCACTACCTCGGCCCCGCGTTCGCCGTCCTGCTGTTCGCGCGGGTGGACGCGGCCGGCGTGGCGTGGCTGCGCATCGCGAGCGCCGCCGTCGTGTTCGCGGCCTGGCGGCGGCCGTGGCGCCTGGTGGCAGCGATGCCGTGGTCCGGCCGGCGGCTGCTCCTCGGCCTGGGCGCGGTGCTGGCCGTCATGAACACGGTGTTCTACCTGGCGATCGCCCGGCTGCCGCTGGCCACGGTCGGCGCGATCGAGTTCCTGGGCCCGATCGCGCTGGCCGCGGCGGGCGCCCGCTCGCGCCGCAACGCGGCGGCGCTGGCGACGGCGGTCGGGGGCGTCGCCCTCCTGACCCGGGTCCGCCTGGAGGGCCAGCCGCTCGGCTTCGCGCTGGCGTTCGCCAACGGCGCGCTGTTCGTCCTCTACGTGGTGCTCGCCCACCGCGTGGCCCGCTGGGGCGCGGGCATCGATGGGCTGGCGGCCGCGATGCTGGTCGCCCTGGTGGCCGTCACGCCGCTCGGCCTGGCCGGCGCCGCGCCCGCGCTGGCCAGCCCCGCCCTGCTGGTCGCGGGCGTCGGGGTCGGGATCTCCTCGTCCGTGATCCCCTATGTCACCGACCAGCTGGCGATGGCCCGCCTCCCCCGGGCGACGTATGCCCTGCTGCTGTCGCTGCTGCCCGCCGCCGCGACCGTGATCGGCGTGCTCGTCCTGCGCCAGCTCCCGACCCCGGTCGAGGTGCTGGGCGTCGGCCTGGTCGTCGCCGGCGTGGCGCTCCACCGCGAGCGGCGGCCGCACGACGACGCCGGCGCCGGCGAGATCAGTCCGCCGTCAGGCCGAAGAACTCGATCGTCCGCCGCGCCATCCCCGGGCTGGGGAGGTCGTGGCCGAAGCCCCGGAGGCTGATCGCCTCGACCGGCGCCCATGGGTCCGCCGTGCCGAAGCGGGTGCGCGTCCAGCCCGGCTCCGGGTGGTCCACCAGGCACGGCCGCTCGCCGGTCGCCAGGACGTCCGTCCACTGCTTCACCGACTCGTCCAGGTTCGGGTAGCGCAGGATGTCGTCCTCCGTCCCGTGCCACAGCTGCACCCGCGGGCGGGTCCCGGCGAAGCCCGGGTACGCGGCGCGGACCAGGTCGCCCCACTCCCGCCCGGTCTTCACGATCCTGCCCTCCGCGCAGTCGCTGTTCCAGCTCGAGCCGTCGAACGTCGCGAAGCACCCGAACGGCACGCCCATGAACGGCGCGCCGGCCTGGAAGACGTCCGGGTAGGCGCCGAGCAG
>VBJR01000215.1:0-368 GCA_005880175.1 Chloroflexota bacterium | reverse complement strand
ACGA
The DNA here is from genome assembly GCA_005880175.1 of Chloroflexota bacterium. The sequence continues at coordinate 364 of VBJR01000215.1, read as the reverse complement.
TCGCCGCCGAGTCGCTGCCGCCGCCGTGGCGCAGCGTCTCCCGGGAGGAGACGTCGTAGCAGCTGCCCGGGCGCGTCGCCGTCGGGTAGACGACGATGAAGCCGTGGCGGTCGGCGAGCTGGGCGAACTCGGTCGCCGCGTAGAACGCGGGGCCGGAGCTCGTGCAGTTGTGCACCGCGACCAGGATCGGCGGCCGGCCGGCGATCCTGGTGGGCACGTACAGGTGCATCGCCAGGCCGCTCGGGTTGCGGCCGAAGCCCATCACCTCGGTCAGGGTCCCCGTGGGGATCTGTGCTCGCATCTCCCCTCCGCCGATGCGCCCCCCTGGCCCGGCCGCCGAAGCGGCCGGGCTGGAGAGAGCGGT
>VBJR01000384.1:7232-12232 GCA_005880175.1 Chloroflexota bacterium | reverse complement strand
TCCGCGAGGGCAGGTCGCTGACGTACGACATGAAGGCGGAGCGCGGCGACCCCACCGCGGTGGGGACCAGCGAGGTCGCCGACGCGCTGGTGGAGAGGCTCAAAGCCGGAACATGACGGCGGAGCCGCCCGACCGCTCGCGGCGGCCACCGTCGGAAGGCTACGTCAGGCTGAAGCGGCTGTGGGAGGTGCACCGGAAAAACGCCTTCCCGGCCGCCGACACCGCCGATCCCCGGCTGCAGGAGGTCGCGCTGTACGAGTCGTGGCTCGGCAGCATCGTCGAGGCGGCGCTGGGCAAGGGGGGCCGGCTGACGACCAGCCACGCCACCATGCTCGAGGCGCGCCGGGCCGAGAGCAGCCAGACGCTGTGGAGCGCGGCCGCCGAGCTGGGCGAGCCGGTGCGATCGTACGTCGCCCGGCTGATGACGATCGAGGACCTGCTGGGCACGCTCCCGCGAGATCGCTGAACGCGGCCGCCGGCCCGGACCGCATACGCTGCGCATCATGCGTGTCAGGCGCCGCTGGCTGGGCGGCGTCGCGGCGCTCGTCCTGACGGGCGCCGCGCTCGGCGTCATGCATCTGCGGACGCCGCCTCCGGCGCACGCCGCGGCGGTGACCGTCCCGGCGTGGCTGCCGGCGATGGCGGCGCCCCAGGCCGCGCCCGAGGCGGAGGCGCTGCGCTCGGACTGGCTGGCCATGCACCCGGCCCCCGACATGGACGTCCACGCCGGCAGCGCCGTGCTGCTCGACCTGGACTCCGGGGAGGTCATGTGGGCGCGGGATGCCCACGACGGGCGGCCGCCGGCGAGCCTGACCAAGCTGGTGACCGTGATGGTGGCGGCCGACCTGGCGGCGTCGCTCGACCAGCGCGTGACGGTCCCGCCGGAGGCGACGCAGTTCGGCTGGGACTCGACCACGATGGGCCTGTCGGCGGGCGAGGTGGTCACCGTGCGCGACCTGATGTACGGCATCTTCCTGGTGTCCGGGAACGACGCCGCGGAGGCGCTGGCGCGCGTGTTCACGAGCCGCGACCACTTCGTGGAGCTGATGAACGACAAGGCCGCGGCGCTGGGCATGCGGGACTCGCACTTCACGAACCCGACCGGCCTGGACGACCCGACCCTGCGGGCCAGCGCGTACGACCTGGCCGTGGCCGCGGACGCGATCTCGTGGCGGTACCCGGCCCTGCTGGCGCTGGCCGGCGCGAAGGACCAGGAGCTGCCGGCGACGGACACGCACAAGGGCTACTTCCTGCACACGCTGATCAAGCTGGTCTCGGTGTACCCGGGCGCGACGGGCCTGAAGACGGGCTACACGGACGACGCGGGCTACTGCCTTGTGGGCACGGCGACCCGCGGTGACCGCCACCTGGCGGTGGTCCTGATGCACTCGGACCTGGCGCTGACGGTGGACGCGACGCGGCTGCTCGACTACGGGTTCTCGCTCCCGCGCCCGGAGCCGCTGGACCCGGCGGAGATCCCCCAGCTCTGACTCGTCTGGGTGTGCTTGCCGTACCTGCGCCACGTCACGGACCCGGTGAGACGTGGCTGCGGTACGGCGCAACCGCAGCAGGCCCCCGGGCACGGGGGCGGCGCCCGCGGAAGGGGGACTAGACTGTTCCACCCGATGATCCCGATCGAGGGCGTGAGCGCGCTCGAGGTGCTCGACTCACGCGGCAACCCCACTCTCAGCGTCAGCGTCGTCACGGCATACGCGGCGGGTACCGCGGCCGTGCCCTCCGGCGCCTCCACCGGTGCCCACGAGGCCGTCGAGCTGCGCGACGGCGACCCCGAGCGCTTCGGCGGCAAGGGCGTCCGCGCTGCGATCGCCAACGTCGAGGGTGAGATCGCCGAGGCGGTCGAGGGCCTCGACGTGCTCGGCCAGGCCGAGCTGGACCGCACCCTCGTCGAGCTCGACGGCACCCCCAACAAGGGCCGGCTGGGCGCCAACGCCATCCTGGGCGTGTCCCTGGCCGCCGCCCACGCCGCGGCCGCGTGCACGGAGCTGCCGCTGTACCGCTACCTGGGCGGCGCCCAGGCGTGCGTGCTGCCGCTGCCGCTGGCCAACGTGCTGAACGGCGGCGTGCACGCCGACAACAACGTGGACCTGCAGGAGTTCATGATCTGCCCGGTCGGCGCCGAGACGTTCGCCGAGGCGATGCGGGCCACGTCCGAGGTCTACCACGCGCTCAAGAAGGTGCTGCACAAGCGCGGCATGAGCACCGCCGTCGGCGACGAGGGCGGCTTCGCCCCCCAGCTCGAGACCAACGAGGAGGCGCTCCAGCTCATCGTCACGGCGATCGAGCAGGCCGGCTACACGCCCGGCGAGGACGTCGCGCTGGCTCTCGACCCGGCCTCCACCGAGTTCTACCGCGACGGCGCGTACCTGCTGGCCGGCGAGGGCCGCACGCTGAGCTCGGCCGAGCTGGTGGACCTGTACGAGTCCTGGATCGGCAAGTACCCGATCGTGTCCATCGAGGACGGGATGGCCGAGGACGACTGGGACGGCTGGAAGCTGCTCACCGACCGGGTCGGCGGCCGCGTCCAGCTGGTCGGCGACGACCTGTTCGTGACCAACCCCGAGCGCCTGCGCGAGGGCATCGAGCGGCGCGTGGGCAGCTCGATCCTGGTCAAGGTCAACCAGATCGGCAGCCTCAGCGAGACGCTGGCGGCGATCGAGCTGGCGCGGGCCAGCGGCTACAGCGCCGTCATCTCCCACCGCTCCGGCGAGACGGAGGACACGACGATCGCCGACCTGGCCGTGGCGACCGGCGCGGGCCAGATCAAGACCGGCGCCCCCGCCCGCTCGGACCGGGTGGCCAAGTACAACCGGCTGCTGGCGATCGAGGCCGAGCTGGGCTCCTCCGCCCGCTACGCCGGCCGCTCCCGCCTCCGCACCCGTGGCAACGGCGTGGGATGAGGCCTGACTCGCGGGCGGTCCACGCCGGCCGCGAGCTCCGGGCCCGGGAGCCGCTCGCGCCGCCGATCGTGCAGACGGCCGTCCACGTCTTCGATGACCTGGACGACTACGTCGAGGTGTCGAGCGGGCGCGCGCCGGGCCACGTGTACGGCAGGAACTCGAACGAGAACACGTCGATGCTGGCGGCGGCCGTGGCCGAGCTGGAGGGCGCGGAGGCCGGCGTGGCCTGCGCGTCCGGCATGGCCGCCATCCACGCGGCCGTGCTGGCGCTCGCGCCGCGGCCGGCCCCGATCGTGGTGACGGCGGACGGCTACGGGGTCACCCTGGCCATGCTGCGGGCCGACCTGGCGCCGTTCGGGTACGAGGTCCGCGAGGTGGACCTGCACGACCTGTCAGCAACCCGCTCTGCCAGGTGCCCGACCTGGAGGCTATTGCCCGCCTCGGTCGGCAGAACGGGGTGCACGTCCTGGTGGACAACACGTTCGCCTCACCGATGCTCTGCCGCCCGCTGGAGCTGGGTGCTACGGCGGTCGTGCACAGCGCGACCAAGTACATCGGCGGCCACTCGGACCTGGTGGCCGGCGTGGTGGTCGGCGCGGCCGAGCCGGTGAGCCGCGCGCGCGAGCGCGTCGTCCGGATGGGCGGCTCGCTGGGCCCGTTCGAGGCCTGGCTGGCGCTGCGCGGCCTGCGCACGCTGCACCTCCGGATGCGCCGCCACAGCGACAACGCGTTCGCGCTGGCGCACGGGCTGGCCGGGCTGACCGAGGTGACCGCGGTCCACTACCCGCTGCTGGAGGGCTCCCCGTGGGAGGCGCTGGCCCGGCGGGTCCTGCCCGACGGGGCGGGGGGGATGCTGGCCATCGACCTGGCGGGCGGTCGGGACGCCGTCCAGGCGATGGTGTCCGGGCTCGGCCTGGTGCGCTTCGCGGCCAGCCTGGCCGGCGTCGAGACCACCATCTCGTATCCCGACATCACCTCGCACGTGTCGCTGTCGGCGGAGGAGCGCCTGGCCCTGGGCATCACGCCGGGCACGGTGCGCATCTCCACAGGCCTGGAGGACCCCCAGGACCTCCTGGAGGATTTCACACGGTCCATCAGCCCGCGTCGGTGAACCTGTACACGTTCGTCCAGCTCGTCGAGGTCGCGATGTTCGCGGCGGTCCTCGGCTATGGCGTGCTCGCCCACTGGCCCAGCCTGGCCGTGCTCGGCGGCGGACTGCTGATCGGCAAGGCGGTCCTGAACATCCTGGCCCCCGAGGGCGGGACGATCCTGCGCCGCTCCCTGGCCGGGTACGCGCTCGGGGCGATCTACGTGGCGGCCGGCCTGCTGCTCATCCACTTCGGGTCGTAGCGACCGGAACACGGCTTCGGAGACCGCGGTTCCTACTGTCCAAGGTGATGATCAGGCCGGCGGTCCAGGACTCCATCACGAAGCTGGTCGGGAACACCCCGCTGCTGCGCATCCGGCTGTTCGAGGAGCGCCACCCGGGCCTGGAGGTGTACGCCAAGGCCGAGTGGTTCAACCCGGGCGGCTCCGTGAAGGACCGCGCGGCGCTGGCGATGATCGAGGACGGCGAGCGCCGGGGCCTGCTGACCAGGGACCGGATCATCGTGGACTCGACGTCGGGCAACACCGGCATCGCGTACGCGCTGGTCGGGGCCGCCAAGGGCCACCGGGTCCGGCTCGTGATGCCGGCGAACGTCAGCGCCGAGCGCAAGCAGCTGATCTCGGCGTACGGGGCGGAGGCGGTCTACTCGGACGGGCTGGAGGGCTCCGACGGGGCGATCCGGCTGGTGCGGGAGCTGGTCGCCGAGCACCCCGAGCGGTACTTCTATCCCGACCAGTACAACAACCCGGCCAACCCGCGGGCGCACTACCTGGGCACCGGCCGGGAGATCCTGGAGCAGACCGGAGGCCGGGTCACGCACTTCGTGGCCGGCCTGGGCACCACGGGGACGTTCACGGGCACGGCGCGCCGCCTGAAGGAGCACGACCCGTCCATCCGCACGATCGCGGTCCAGCCGGACGACGCGTTCCACGGGCTGGAGGGCCTGAAGCACCTGCCCACGGCGATCGTGCCCG